>JAFTIN010000009.1 GCA_017456895.1 Clostridia bacterium | reverse complement strand
CATGACAATGCATAGCGCAAACGAAAGAAGCTTGGTCATGACGCTGTTACGCCTTATAAATCTGAAAAACGATCTCATTTTCTCTTTCATTTCTTTTTCTCCTTTTCCATTTTTACTTTTGAAAAACAACCGTTAAACTAAGCTCTGCATTGGCGTATACCTCCCCAAAAATATATTTCTATATATTAATAGACTTTTTTGATCAAAAAAGTTTCACATAACGCATATTGTTCACAAATTATTAACAAAAGTTTCTATTATATTAAGACAACGAAAATTCTGAAAAAGGTGCACTTTTTTGAAAAATTCATAAATAATTAACATTAGCGCGCTCTATAAAGAAGTGGGCGCAGTAATCCATTATTACCTCACGCTCTCACCCTTGTACATCCAAGGCAAAAGCGCTCCAACACAAAAAGAGCCCGACGAATCGGGCTCTTTTCTTATTTATTCTTCCCTTTCGGGCGGCTTTTTATCAGATAGAATAAGCCGCGGAGTACTCCTTATACATCTGCTCGAAGTCCTCGCTGTTATGGTTCTTTCTGTTGTACTTATGCATATCGAGGGCGTCGTACTTTGCAATCTCGATAACGCAGCCGCCGATGTTGGAGCAGTGGTCGGAGACACGCTCAAAGTTGGTGAGTATGTCAGAGAGGACGAAGCCGTGCTCTATGGTACACTCGCTCTTCTGCAGGCGGATAATATGATTGAGCTTGATCTTGTCGCACAGATCGTCAACGACCTGCTCAAGAGGATCTATCTTGGACGCCGCGTCAAGGTCATTCTCCGTAAAGGCGCGGTAGGAGAGTGCAAGTATGTCGCTAACCGCGCTGATGAGTACCTTGAGCTCGCGCTCCGCATCCTCGGAGAAGGATATCTTCTTATCCTTGATCTCCTCGCAGGACTCGACGATGTTTACCGCGTGGTCGGAGATACGCTCGTAGTCACCGATGATGTGCAGGAGCTTTGTCACCTGCTCGGAGTCCTTCTGGTCGGTGGTGTTGGCAGAAACCTTGATAAGATAGGAGCCTATGGCGTCCTCGAGGTTATCCACCTTGTTCTCGACGTCACGTATGGAGTCCGCAAGCTTTGAGTCATAGGCGCCAAAGAGTGATATAGAGTCCGTGATAGCCTTGGTGGAGAGCTCCGCCATAGAGGCAACGACCTGTGTCGCGCGCTCTACTGCGACGGTGGGAGTGTCGAGCAGACGGTCATCAAGAAGAGTGGAGGTCTCCTTGTCGTCCTTGGAATCCTTGACGAGAAGGGTGGAGAGCTTGGCCAGCTGCTTATAGAAGGGGCTGATCAATGCCACGCAAGCGATCTTAAAGAGGGTGTGGACGAGAGCAATGCCCCAGGCGTCTATGGCTATATCTACGAAGGCAAAGCTTATGAAGGCATTGAGCGTGTAGAAGATTATCGACACGAGAACAACGCCGATAACGTTGAAGGAAAGGTGGACTATCGCCGCGCGCTTACCGTTCTTGTTCGCTCCGAGGGAGGAAAGCATAGCGGTAACGCAGGTACCGATATTCTGTCCCATTACGATCGGGATAGCCGCGCCGTAGCTGATAGCTCCGGTAACGGTGAGCGCCTGGAGAATACCGACCGAGGCGGACGACGACTGAACTATTGCTGTAAGGACGAGACCTGCGAGAATACCGAGCACGGGATTCTCGAACATCATAAGTATCTTTGCAAAATCGGGATCTCCCTTAAGAGGGCTGACCGCGTCGGACATCATGGTCATACCGGTCATAAGCACCACAAAACCAAGGAGTATCACGCCGAGATCCTTCTTTCTTCCGCGCTTGATAAACAGGGTCAGGCAGATACCGATAATGGCAACGATGGGAACCCAGGAGTCGGGCTTGAGCACGCTGAGGATCTCTACAGCCTCCGAGCCTCCCTCTCCGCCAAGACTGTTAAGAGCGGTGAGCCAGGCTGTGATGGCGGTACCGACGTTGGCGCCCATAATTACGCCGACCGACTGCACGAGAGTCATGGTACCCGAGTTAACAAAGCCGACGACCATAACCGTGGTCGCGGAGGAGGACTGAATGATAAGAGTCACACCGAGTCCGAGGAAAAAGCCCTTGACGGGGTTTGACGTCATTTTTGCAAGAATGGTCTTTAGACTGTTGCCTGCGCTCTTCTTGAGCCCCTCGCCCATAACGTCCATTCCGTAAAGGAAAAGCGCCAGACCGCAAAGGAGTGTGAGCACGCCGCCAAAACCGAAGTCAGAGGCAGAGGCAGACAGAGTGAAGTTCAACAAACCGTTCATTTATTTGCCCTTTCGTAGAGAAAATTAAATCTATATCCGTGGTAAATTATATACTATATCCGGCCGTATTGTCAAGAGACAGTTTCGCAGAGACGCCATACTCCGGTTTATAGTAACGTCTGTCCGTTTATTACCAGGCTGAAGCTAAGGCCGATAGCCTCTGCGGCCTGGCGCGACATCTGCATTCTGCCGATGAAGATCCGGAAGTAGTCGATCACCGCGCTGATAGAGGTATCTACCTCGAGCTCGAGCAGAGCCACGCGCTTCTCCTTACATATCTTCAAGGAGGAATTCACCACCGAGTAGTTGACTCTGTCGTGAATATCGAAGGTCAAGGAATCGGTATTTCTTACACGGGTACGCCTTACGTCGCATTTATCCGCGATAATCAGAGCGGCGGCTACGGGGTTTACGGGTACTCCGGTACCCTCGTCGTGATTGCCTATAGCGGTGACTATAGTGGCTATCTCGTCTGCCTCCATGCCGAGCTTGTCGAGGATACGGAAGGCCATTACGGCTCCCGACTGCGAGTGGTCAACGCGGTTTACGAGATTGCCTATATCGTGTAGGTAGCCCGCTATCCTGGCAAGCTCAACCGTCCTCTCGTCATATCCGAGAGTCGTGAGAATGTAGGCCGCGTCCTCGGATACCTTGCCCACGTGGGCAAAGCTGTGCTCGGTGTAGCCGAGCGCCTTTAAGGACTCGTCAGCTCTTGTGATATAGGTCTTGATGTCCTGATTGCTTTTGATCTTTTCAAATGTTAATTTCATACTTTTTAGGTGTTTAGTCGTATTGTGTTACCGCGGTCTTGCCGCAGTGCTGTTACATAGTCTCGGCAACTCTGTCGGCCAGAGCGTCGATAGCCTCACCGATCCCCTCCGTGGGAGATGACTTAAAGGTGATATCGTCCGAGATAAACTCGGTGTCCTTAAGAGGCGAGAGAATCTCTCTCATTCCCTTTGCAGCGCTGATAGCCCAGGAGCCGCTCTCGATAAGGGCGATTTTTCTACCCTTAAGGGCGTGGGCTGCAAGATCGTGCAGGAGGTTTTCCATATTGACGAACACGCCGCCGTTATAGGTCATAGAGGCAAAGACGAGGTGACTGTACTTGAAGCAGTCGGCAATAATGCTTGAGTGCCAGGATACCGAGACGTCGTGCATAACGCACTCTATTCCCCTTTCCCTCAGGCGGCAGGCGAGAATGTTCGCCACGTTTTCGGTGTTGCCGTACACGGAGGCGTACGCAATCACAACTCCCTGCTTTTCGGGCTTATATCCCGACCAAAGCATATATTTATTTACATAATAGTCGATTTTTTCTCTCCAGACAAATCCGTGGAGTGGACATATCCTCTTTATATCCAGTGTGTTTACCTTGCCGAGCAACTTCTCTACCTGCATACCGTATTTGCCTACGATGTTGCAGTAATAGCGCCTCGCCTCGTCAAGATGATCTCTGTCAAAGTCGACCTCGTCGGCAAAGAGAGCGCCGTTCAGAGCGCCGAACGAGCCGAATGCATCGGCCGAGAAGAGTGTGCCGGTGAGGGACTCGTAGCTGACCATTACCTCGGGCCAGTGTACCATGGGCGCGGATATAAAGGTGATGGCGTGCTTGCCAAGCTCGAGCTTGTCCCCCTCCTTTACGGTGAGCGCCTTCACCTCCATGCCCTTGAAGGCGCGGATCATATCAAAGGTCATCTTGTTACATACCACGGTGCATTCGGGGTGGCGTAAAAGTACGTCGATAAGCGTTGCGGAATGGTCGGGCTCCATATGCTGGACAATAAGGTAATCAAGATCCCTTCCCTCGAGGGTGTGTTCAATGTTTTCTATAAAGACGTCGGTCACCGCCCTGTCCGCGGTATCTATAAGCGCGGTCTTTTCATCAAGTATAAGATAGGAGTTATAAGATACTCCGCGAGGCACCGGATACACCGCCTCAAAGAGCTTAAGACGGCGGTTGTCTGCGCCAACGTATATTATGTCATCGTCAATTTTTCTTGTACAGTGCATTTCTTTTTCCTTTCCATGTAAGGGGGTACTGAAGTATTCCCCTCACCCTATATTATTACACATCCGCGCACGTAAAGTCAATAGTTTTTCATAGAGGAAACACATCCGGGCTTAAAAATCGGACAAATGCACAGAAATGTCCGACAACACGGCTAATTTTTGTTAAAAGCTTATTTGCTTTCAAAAAAACGCTTGCTTTTTTTCCTCGGAAGATATATAATTTTAGAGTATGTAAAAAACAGTACAGAAAAGGACAAAACACTATGAAAGAACTTCTCAGTCTTTTTGACGGACTCTTAGCCTTTGGCCGGGACGGAAACTGGAAGATGATAGTTATGTGGATCATCGGCGGCGTACTGATCTATCTTGCTATCAAAAAGGAAATGGAGCCCACTCTCCTTCTTCCAATCGGCTTCGGTTGTATCATTATGAACTTCCCCGGCTCGGGCGCGGCAGGTCCGCTCCAGACGCTCTACAACGCAGGTATAGCCAACGAGCTCTTCCCCCTGATCCTCTTCATCGGTATAGGAGCGATGATCGACTTCGGTCCCCTGCTCTCCAATCCCAAGATGATGATCTTCGGAGCAGCGGCGCAGTTCGGTATCTTCTTCACGCTCTGTATGGCGTCGATATTTTTCCCTGACTTCAGAGACTACGCCTCCATCGCTATTATCGGTGCGGCAGACGGCCCGACATCTATTGTCGTTGCCAACAAGCTCGGCTCACATTACGTAGGTGCTATCACGGTTGCCGCGTACTCGTACATGGCTCTCGTACCTATCATTCAGCCTCCCGTGATCAGAGCGCTCACGACCGAGAAGGAAAGAAAGATCAGAATGACCTACAAGCCTAAGAACGTCTCCAAGGCGACAAAGATCCTCTTCCCGATCATTATTACCGTCGTTGCCTGCATCTTCGCTCCCGACGCGGGCGCGCTCATCGGCTTCCTTATGTTCGGTAACCTTATCCGTGAGTGCGGCGTTCTCGACTCTCTTTCCGAGACCGCGCAGAAGGTTCTTGCAAACCTCATTACCATCTTCCTCGGTATAACAATCGCGTTCAATATGACCGCGTCTCAGTTCCTCAACGTAAACACCCTGCTCATTATGGCGCTCGGTCTTTTGGCATTTATCTTTGATACCGCGGGCGGTGTTCTCTTCGGCAAGCTCTACAACGTATTCGCTAAGGAGAAGATCAACCCCATGATCGGTGCTGCGGGCATCTCCGCATTCCCTATGGCAGGACGTATAGTGCACAAGATGGGCCTTAAGGAGGACCCCCAAAACTTCCTTCTCATGCACTCCATCGGCGTTAACGTTTCCGGCCAGATAGCATCTGTTATCGCGGGCGCGCTTATCCTCAAAATATTCGTACCTATGCTCTGATAAAGGAGGAAAGAAAATGTTAAGCTTTTACTTTAAGCCTATTGAATTTGTAAAGAACCTTAAATACATGGGCATAGGCATGCTCGGTGTATTCATCATCGTCGGAGTAATTATGGGCGCGACCTACCTTACAGGTTATCTCACAAGCAAGCTCGCAAGACCTCACGACGACGAATAAATTTTATTTTTGATAAATAAAAAACAACGGTTAGGATGTAAAAATTCTAACCGTTGTTTACATTTATAGCCTTAATAAGCGCAATAATTTTGTTACTGCGAATGCGTCAGATCACTGATTTGTTTCCAGGTTTACGCGATAAACGTCATAGTACGAGAACACGTTACAGCACCTGCTTCTTTCTCCCGGTAAAATGTATAGATCATTATCAAACCTCACGATCACACACCACTCACCGAGCGGCGAATCGGTTAATTCCGTTGTGCTGTAATACACTCCCACAGTCCTGCCAAAAGCACTTTCAAGATTTAATTCAACCATCGGAGATTTTCCAATCTGATCGATCTTTTCTTTCAGATCAAGGCAAGCCATTATTTCTTCAAAATAAAACTCGTCATACTTTATTTCACCGTAGAATCTCTCTCCGGCATTATCCCAAAGTTCTCCATTGACAATCTTTACTTCAATAGTAGGAACATCCGTTTTAAACATGTTAATATAAACGCTGTCGGCCGTAATGTTCATTTCTCCGTTCAGATCAATTACGTCGCTCCTCGGGGGTTCGAGCTTGTTCTCCGGATCGTATTTTCCGTAGTAAATATGCGTGATTGCATAAGTGCCTCCATCCGTACTATTAAAATGAGCTTTAATCAAATAATATTCATCGCCAAAACGGCAAAGAAAGAAAGGTCCCGCTTTGTAACAATACCTGCAACTTTCTATCCTCTTTAACCTCTCAGATAACTCGGTGTCGTTTTTGTATGCATCCTCCACAGCATCTGTTATCCACTCACTGAACCTAAAGCTTGAATACCGGTAGTTAAATTTATCAAAATGTGTTTGACCATTATCCATCCAGGCATTATTATCCCTGATAAAAACAATCGTATCATCCGGATTATCCGTGTAAGGATGCACGATCGGTGTCATTTTTAGTGCAATTGCAGTGTTAAAGTCAATTTCGTCAGAGCTGATAAACTCCTCAGGTGAATTATCGCCGCCGTCCGTACTATTATCCGTACCGTTGTTATCGGTAGTATCGTCGGGCACGTTATCTCCTGCATTCAAATTACCATTTGATTCGGAATTGTCATTTGAAACTCCGCATGAGCATAGGTAAAAAATCTGAATACATATAAATGCAATCAAGACGATTTTTTTCATATTACTCTCCTTTCACATCATAGGTTCTATGCAATTCTAATTTATTTCCGCCGGCTCATTGTAAGTATTAAATTCCAACGTACCGTTAAGAAAGGCTTCTACATCTTCATCTACCAATACAACTACTCCGTTTGATAACACATAGCTTCCATTATCGGAGATTTTGATTACCGTATTCATAATGATGCCTGCATTGTCGGTGGTCAAATCTAAACGTCTAAGGCATCCTATACAATTTGCATATCTTCCATCAACAATTTCCGAGCGCCTCACGTAATGACTTTCGTATTCAACCGAACCGCCGCAGGGACATGTTTTTTTGTGAAGTGAGGAATTAAAGTACATAGCACGAGGCGGATATGTATGTTGATGTTCAATTCCGATACTGACATCCCCCTCAACATTTTCACTATAAAAATTCGCCCTTATGTAGTACGTTCCCGCTTTTTGCAAATTAGGTACTATTGATACAGACGTCTTTCCGGTATTACTGTTAATTATGTTAAACTCATTATCGTATATTTCATAGTTAAAAGCATACCTTGAGCTAATCGATATATTATAATTTCCTGCCACATTTACTTTAAACTCTATTAATACATCTCTGCCTTCTTTAATATGCTTTACATCCGGCGCACTTTGAGGTAACGCAATTGTATTTTTTGTGTACTTAATAAAGACAATGTCTCCTTTATACGTATACTCTGTTGACTGTTCTCCGCTTAATAAACAAGCCTCACCAATCCACTCTACATTTCTTGAAGGAACTCCGTTAAATTTTAATATTGCCGACGTAGAGGGCTTATGATACCATGCATCGGTTTCTAAATCATAGCGCATAAAATGATAGTCAAAAGATGTTCCATTATCATCGCCCATCCTCACGCATATCAATTGTTCAGATGGGGAAACATCAGGAATTGTATTTAAAGTGTGTGAAACACCGGTATATCCCATACAACGCAGTTCATTTTCAACACGCTCCACAACTTCATTTAATTGGTTGTAATCAATACCCTCGAGTTCTATAGGCATTTCAGATTCTATTTCTCCTACTTCATATTGTATATTGCCACGATCGTTCGCCTCTAAATAAAAACCTGACAATTCAAATCTATTTATTGCATATCCATAACAATTATACATCCCCCATCTTGAATCAGTATAAGCTCCACCGCTCGTCACCCATTGACCGTTCTCGTCCTGAACGGTATTCTGCTGCAACGTATACGGTGCCGAATCGGCAAATACATGTATTGATATAATATTAATTGCAATAGCTAACACAATGATTAAAGATAATAACCTTTCGATTTGCTTCTTCACAACTCTCTCCTTAAACGTTTTATTTCATTTTTTAATCTTAATTTTGTGTATTTAAACTGTTTTACTTTTCGATGTAAAACTTAAAATTACTGTGTAGCTTCCAAGCTTGCGTGATAAATGTCATCGAATCTGAACGTGTTACAGCAATCGCTTCTTTCTCCGGGTAAAATGTATAGGTCATTATCAAGCCTCACGATCACACACCACTCACCGAGCGGCGAATCGGTTAATTCTGTTCTGCAATAATACCCACCCGCATTTCCCCAGAAAATATCATAAATATCAAGGTCTCTGTACAGATCAACATTTTGCCAGAGAATAAGCTCATGTTCATTGTACTCAAGACCAAGGTCATCGTACTGATCAAAAGCAACTATCTCCAACCTTTCCATCAAATCGTAACTATTGGTTATCCAGTTAAAATAAAAATCACCATACTTTATTTCACCGTAAAATCTTTCTCCGCCATTATCCCATAGCTCTCCGTTGACGATTTTCACATCGATGGTTGGAGCATCCATTTCTAATAAACCGGCATAAATACTTTCGGCAGTAATATTCATTTCTCCGTACAGATCTATGGGATCGGTTCTTCGAGGTTCATCTGCTTGCCGATCATGTTCTCCGTAATAAACAAAATCAACCGTTAAACCCAATCCACCGTGCGATCCATCGAGAATACCTTCAATAAAGAAATAATCATCACCAAAACGGCAAATATAAGTGTCTCCTGCCCGGTAAAAATATTGGCAATTCTTTATCTTATTTAGCTTCTCGTATAATTCGGGATCGTTTCTTTGAACTCTCTCTAAACTGTATTTTGCTCCTTCTTCGTATTCGATGATCCTGCGCGTATATGTCATTTCGCCTAAATAAGCATCCCCGCCGTATTCCCAAGCCTCATTGTTTCTAATAATGAAATCAGAAGGCCGTGTGTTAGCACCCAAAGGCACCACAACCGAGTGCACTATTATAACTATATCATCATCAGGAGTAATTTCATCGGTACTTAAAATTTCATCATTAGAATTAACGCCGCCGTCCGTACTATTATCCGCACCGTTGTTATCGGTAGTATCGTCGGACACGTTATCTCCTGCATTCAAATTACCATTTGATTCGGAATTGTCATTTGAAGCTCCGCATGAGCATAAAGAAATGATAAGCATAAAAACTACAATTAACCATATTTGCTTTCGCATATTTAACAATCTCCTTTCGAAAACGTATCAATCCTAACGAAACGTTTGCCTACATTATATCACACAGATAAACGTAGCGCAAGTATATTAGAAAAAAATGTAAAAAGCGAGGATACCACGGTGGTGTGACATCCTCGCTAAAAGTATGATTCAATAAATTAATAGTTCTCTTTTCTAACCTCGAAGTAGGACTGGGGATGAGCGCAAACGGGACATGCAGCGGGAGCCTTGGTACCCATTACGAGGTGACCGCAGTTGCGGCACTCCCACATAGTCATCTCAGACTTCTCAAATACCTTCTGAAGCTCTACGTTGGAGAGGAGCTTTCTGTATCTTTCCTCATGAGTCTTCTCGATAGCTGCTACTGCTCTGAACTGACGCGCAAGAGCGGTGAAGCCCTCTTCCTCTGCCTCCTTAGCGAAGGTGTCGTACATATCGGTCCACTCGTAGTTCTCGCCCTCTGCTGCTGCAAGAAGGTTGCCTGCGGTGTTGCCGAGTCCGCCGAGAGCCTTGAACCAGAGCTTAGCGTGCTCCTTCTCATTCTCTGCGGTCTCAAGGAAGATAGCTGCGATCTGCTCGTAGCCTTCCTTCTTTGCTACGGATGCGAAATAGGTGTACTTGTTTCTTGCCTGAGACTCGCCTGCGAAAGCGGTCATAAGGTTCTGTTCGGTCTTTGTGCCCTTAAGATTCATTGTGGTGTTCTCCTTGATTTAATAAATTCTTTTTTTCAATTATTGACTCTTTTAGAAGTTTTTATGCGTCCTTGCGCATAACTCCTCTGCATGCCTCACAGGTATAGCGTACCTTGAGCTCGTAGGAGGAGAAATCGGAGCCGATAGCCTCGGATATCATACTGTCAAAATCCGAAAGGTTAAAATCCTTGATAGCTCCGCATTCCTCACATATCATATGGCCGTGGGGAATATAGGAGTTATCGTACCTGTCAGACAGAGCGTCGCCCGTGATCCTTCTGATGAGCTTTTCCGACTCGAGCGCCTTGAGGTTGTTGTATACTGTGGCTCTCGAGATGCCGGGGAGCTTTTCTTTGGCAAGCGTGAAGATCTCGTCCGCGGTATGATGACACATATCCGAGCGAATCACCTCCAGGATAACCGCTCTCTGCTTTGTCAAAACGTATCTCTCCAATTTAAAAATTTGAATGGTTTTTAGACTCATTCTAAAATTATTATACACAAGAAAACGTCTGTTGTCAATAGTTTTTTAGAAAAAATCTAAATCTTTTTATATCCCGCAATATCCCTCTCGGGGATAAACTCACCGTCAAGCGGTATACCGTAGACTCTCTCGTAGCATTCGCGCTTCAAGAGGATATCGCGCCTCTTCATATCTTCCCTTCTCTCCCTTGGCGAGAGCTCGGTGTTGGGATATATCGGCGGCATAATGTGGAGAATATACCTCACCTTGTAAAAGCCGGTATCATCGATCTCGTCAGTCTCCCTCATCTCGGTAAAGCACGGGATTATCGGAACGCCAAATTCCGCGGCGTAGTGATAGGCGCCGTCGCGCATTTCTCTCGGCTTCTTATAGTTGAACCACATCTCCTGCTCGGGGTAGATAAGGACGAGCTCACCGTTTTCCATTTTGCTCTTGAGGGCCGGCTTAAGGTTGCGGGCCATGTAGGAAAGATTCGACGACACGGGCATGGTATTGCAGTTGCGCATAAGGAAGCCGAAGAAGCCCTTCATAAATATATTGCTCTCCTGCACGACTATCGAGAGCTTATCTTCTCTGTCGACACACATGGCCATAAGACGTATCGGCGTTGAGTCAAGAGGATTGAAGTGGTTAGAAGTAATGATGGCGCCGCCTTCCGCAGCGGCAAGGTTTTCAAGGCCGACTATCTCGGTCTCGGAGTTGAGAGCAACAGTCGCCCTTCTCGCGATATTGAGGGCTATATTTCTCTTTACCTTATTAATTTTTCTTACCCTCAGATTATCAAAGGGGAGTATCACCTTTTTTATCTGTGACGCTGTCGGTCTCGGATCGCCGAGCTCTACCTTGCGGAAGGTGTCGCCGTCGCTGAGCGCTGCAGCAATATTGTCTATGACTGCAAGTCTTTCGGCTCTTTTTTTCTCATTTATCTTCATCGCTCACACGGCGAGCGCGGTCACGCTCTCCTCCTCATAGTCCTTAAATCCGCCCGTCGAGGCTGCAAGCTCTCCTGCGCGCTGAACGAGCCTTATACCGCCCTCCATCTCCTTTGCCTTCTCCTCGTCGGAATACTCAACGAAGCCCCCGACAAGATCGGCGTAATACGGCGTGGTCTTCGCCACCTCCCAGAAGACGTCCGAATATGGAACGTCGGAGTAATGCCAGGGCTTGTTATAGAGATTGTAGTGTATAAGATGCAATTTCTCCACGGGTACCACGTTACCTACCTTTGGCTGCTTGTTCCATCCGGAGTCGAGGTAATATATCTTACCCTGACAGAGATAGTTGAGGTAATCCTGATCCGGCGCAACGGTGTCAAAGTTCTTCTCCTTCACCAGTCTTGAGAATCTTTCAAAGATACGGTTCCTTCTGTAGGCCGTGAGATTGATGAGGAGAACACCGGAATTGATATATCTCTCAGGGGAAACGCCAACCCAGTTCTCGACGTAGTCACAGAACTCGGGCACACCGGGAATAGATTCGTCGGCAACCGCAGCGAGGACGTTTGAGCCTATATTCTTGAAGTACAGCTCGGCTATGTCGTCAACCAGAACGACGTCACAGTCGATGTATACAGCCCTTGTTAGACGGGGGTACATAGAGGAGATGAACATCCTGTAGAAGATAGCCTCAGAATAATAATCGCGCAGCTTTTCCTTGAGGTCCGCGCCGAGCGCGTCAACGGTAGCTCTTACGTTCACCAAGGAAATGTGACAGTTTTTCAGCTCTAAATGTCTGAGCTTTCTTACGTTGTGCGGTGCAAGACCGCTGTGCATAACGGTAATATCGTATATATATTCATCGCTTGAGTGCAGCGATATGGATTTAGCCGTGATCATAAGGTACGGAATATAATTATCATCCGATGCCATAAAGACGTGTACGTGCTTTTTACTCATATTTTTCTCCTTTCCTCTGGACCTTTTTTCCTTTATTTCGGTCAATTACCTTTTTTGCTTTATTTTACCTCCTATCGGTTTTTCAGTATTTTACCCTTTGAAAAGAAAAAAAGAAAGGACTTTTGAAAAAATATTTCCGCTCAAGTTTGTGGAGGGCTAATTCTCGCATGAGTTCGAAAAATTTCAACTCCACAAAACCGAGAATTTCTCGTTTATGTTGACAAGAGCAGACATAAATGGTATAATTAAAGTACACCAAAGTAGAAATGTAAATCTTATTTTACTTTTAGACGAGGAAATAAAAATGGAAAACATCAAGGAAATAATAGCAAAGAACTTAGTTGAATTGAGAAAAGCAAGCAAGATGACTCAGGGCGCTCTTGCCGAAAAGCTCAACTACTCGGACAAGGCGGTCTCAAGATGGGAGCACGCGGAGACACTGCCGGATATAGAAACTCTCTGTAAGATATGCGAGATATACGGAGTCAGCTTTGAGTATCTTTTACAAAAGGAGCAGAAGGATATTCCGCCCAAGATCAGTAAGAAGAGAAACCGAGGACGCGAGGTCATCATCTGCCTTATCACGATATGCACGGTGTGGCTGACTGCCACCCTGCTCTTCACTACCTTCAAGGCTATAAGCTCGGTGCACCTTTGGCAGCTGTTCGTATGGGCTATTCCCGCAAGCATAACCTCGGTCGCTATATTCAACCGTATGTGGTGGAAGAGTAAGGTCTGTACCGCCCTGACCGCCTCCTTCAACAACTGGACGATAATTTTAGCGATATACCTGCATATGCTCGAGCACAATCTGTGGATGCTCTTTATTATCGGAGTTCCTATCCAAGCGCTCATTATGCTGATCATCACCATACCCGAAAAGAAATCCTAAAAAAGAGATAATTATGAAGATCAACGAAACTATACACGGCTTCACCGTGACGAGGGCTGAACGCATCAATGAGATCGATGCTACCCTCTATGATATGATACATAAAAAGAGCGGAGCGAGGCTCATCTACCTTGACAGAGCCGACGATAACAAGACCTTCGCCATCGGCTTCAAGACCATACCGACCGACGACACCGGCGTCTTCCACATCATGGAGCATTCGGTACTGTGCGGATCAAAGAAATTCCCCCTGAAGGACCCCTTCACCGAGATGATCAAGGGCTCTATATCCACCTACATCAACGCCTTTACCGGCGCAGACAAGACCGTCTACCCCGTAGCCAGTAAGAACGACAAGGCCTTCCGCGGTCTTGTTGACGTTTACCTCGACGCGGTATTCAACCCATTGGCTCTTGAGAACCCATTCATATTTATGCAGGAGGGACACAGATACGAGCTTGATGAAAACGGCGAATTATCCGTCACGGGTGTGGTCTACAACGAGATGAAGGGAGATTTCTCCTCGGTCGAGGTATATGCCGACTACCTGCTCAACAGACTCTCCTGTCCGGGCGGAACCTACAGCTATGACTCGGGCGGACACCCCGATTTTATCACCGACCTCTCCTTTGAGGACTTCAAGAGAGCGCACGATAAATTCTATCACCCGTCAAACTCCTGTCTTTTCCTCGACGGTGAGGTAGTGATAGACGATATATTCCCGCTTATAGACTCCTATCTCAATGAATTTGATGCAAGGGAGAACCGTATCGTAATTGACGAAGGCGGAGCTACCGTTACAGAGCCGCTCGTCGCCTCCTATCCCATCGAGAGAGAGGAGGACCCCACCGATAAGACGAGGATCTACCTCTCATACAACACCTTCCCGCATTCCGAGTCAGAGAAGAACGCCGCGCTATCCTTGGCAACCGAGGCTATAGCAGATTCCAACAACGCGCCCCTTACCAAGAGAATACTCGACACGGGGCTTTGCGAGAGCTTCAGCTTCTATCCCACCAGATCCTACAGCACCAACGCCCTGAACGTTATCTTCGTCGGCGTCAAAGACGGCAAGGAATACGAGCTGCTCGCAGCATATGAAAAGGCTGTACGCGACGTGATAGGCGAGGGAATATCCAATGAGAGCCTCTCTGCTATTCTCGGAAGACGCGAGTTCAATATGCGTGAATCCGACTTTGGCACCTATCCCGCAGGAATGGTATATATGAGCTCCGTCATTGAGGCCGCGCTCTTTGGAGAAAAACCGGAGGAGGCGCTAAAATACGAAGAAAAGCTCGCCTTTATGCGTGAAAAACTCAACACGGGGTACTACGAAGAGCTGCTCAGCGGTATAATATCCTCACCAAGAGCCACCCTTATACTACATCCTGATGCGGAGCTTGCCGACAGGAAGGAGAATGAGAGAAGCGAGCGGCTTAAGGAACTTTCCACCCACCTCACAGAGGATGAAACGGAGAGGATCCGCCACACGAACGAGAGCTTTACCCTTTGGCAGCAGACGCCCGACAGTGAGGAGGCGTTAGCTACTATACCCACGCTGACAAGAGAGGATCTCAAGGTCGAGCCAAGAGAGGTGCCCACAGAAATACACAGCATCGACGGCACCGAGGTCATCTATCACCCGATACACACCGCGGGTATCTCCTACCTCGAGCTCTATTTTGACGTGAGCGATATCTCAACGGATGATCTGCCCTATTTAAGACTATTCATAGAAATGATGACCGAGTGGGATACCGAGTTTGGACCGGTCACCGACTTCCGCAACAGGATCAAGGGACACCTCGGCGCGTTTTACCTCACCCTGCACCCGACCAAAAGACATGATGAGGTCAAGCTGTATATCAGTCTTAAGCTCTCCTGCCTTGATAAGGAGAAGGACCGTGCGCTCGAGCTCGTTGATGAATATCTCTACCACACGCTCTTCAACAACAGCGAGATCCTTAAAAAGAGCGTTAAGCAATTCTACACAGCCTCCGTCGATGCCATTATCTCACGCGGTGAGACCTTCGCTATGATACGCGACGGCGCCAAGCACTCCTCATTTGAGGCTTTAAGCGAGACTCTCTTAGGATACAGCTATCACGCTTTCTTGAAGGACCTTTCCGAGCGTATCGAAAAGACGGTTGACGAGGTCATCGAGAGGTTTGAAAAAATAAGACAGACCTACCTTTGCCGTGAAAGACTCACCATCGGCATCACGGAGCAGGACGGCCTTGAGTTTGCAAGAAGGATAGTCGAAACGCTCAGGACAGGCGGTACGCCGGCAGGCAGGTGTGAGATATCTCCCTTGGAGAGTATCAACGAGGGCATAGCGACACCCGCCTCCGTATCCTATGCCGCAAGGATGGGAAATCTCAACGAAATTGGCGAAAATCTCTACACGGGTGCCTTTGCTCTACTCTCGAGTATCATCTCTCTCGAGTTGCTCTGGAATGAGATCAGGCTCAAAAACGGCGCCTACGACACCGGCTTTTCGGTGAAGCAAAGCAGCGGCTCCGTCGGCTCATACTCCTACCGCGATCCCTCACCCGACCTGTCCGTAGACTACTTTGGAAGAATAAAAGAAGAGATCGATGCATTCCTTGATGGGGAGCCGAATCTTCTCAAATACGTGATCGGAGTTATTGGCTCGGCCGATACGGTCACCACCCCGAGAAACGACGGAGCAAACGCGACCGGGCGCTACCTTGCGGGAAAGACTCACGCCGACGCAGTAAGAGTCAGGAACGAGTGCCTCGACGCCGACTTAGACGAGCTAAGAAGACTCTCAGACATTATCGGCAAGGTGATGGAGAAATCGACCTTTACCGTAGTAGGACCGAGAGAAAAGCTCGAGAAGATCGCGGGTATAGAAAAAATACTTGATATATAACAAAATAAAGAACCCGGCAGACTGCGGTCTGCCGGGTTTATTACTTTGCATTTTTTACTGCAAAAGTTTACACGGGTATCACTTATTTATCTGTTTGCGGTCGCTACGACGTCAGCATCGGTGCCCGCTACCTTCTCAATGACAACGTCACCGATCTTGAGCGTGTTCGGAGCAACTACCTTATTGATCGCGGCCATGACCTCGAAGATCTTTTCCTTTGGAATAGGCTTTGCGGTCTTGACGGCCACTACCTCGCCGTCCTCACATCTCACGGTGGAGGTCACGGTTCTTACCGGCGCTGTACACTCCGCGATAGCGTAGTCCTTGCCGCGCGGACAGGTATAGCCGGAAATGTTCTTTATTGCGCCCGTATCGTCAAACTCTACGACGAGATCACAGCCCTTGGGGCAGACGATACAAGTGAGTCTTCTTTCATTAGCCATTATTTCTTTACCTCCTCAAGCGAGAAGCTTATCGTTGCATTCTTATCGCACGCAGCGAGCATATCCGCGCTAAGCAACACAGTCTCCATCTCTCCGGGAGCGACCTTCTGCTTCTTTCTTTCAAGAATAACGCGCTCGCCCTCCTTGACGACGATCTTTACGTCGCGGTATACGTTGGCAACGCGGAAGTACACCTTGGTCTTCTCTGCCGAGGTGATCTTCTGGGGCACGGTATATCTGATTTTGCCGTCTGTAACGAGGTTTAGTGCCATACCGTGTGACTTTTCGCCCCTGATATACTTTACAGCAGCCTCGCCTGCTATGACCGCCTCCTCAGACACGTAGTCGACAAGATCGTGTACGTGGAGCACGTTTCCGCAAGCGAAAATACCGGGGATCTCGGTCTCTCTTTCACCGTCGACAACAGCGCCGCCGGTCACTCTGTCAAGTCTTATACCCGACGCCTTGGTAAGCTCGTTCTCGGGAATAAGTCCGCAGGATAAGAGGAGTGTGTCGCAGGGTATGGTCTCAAAGGTCTCGGGGATGGGACGTCTTGACTCGTCCACCTTCGCGATAGTAACGGCGGTGAGTCTGTCCTTTCCGTGTATCTCGACTACGGTGTGGCTAAGCATAAGCGGAATGCCGAAGTCGTTGAGGCATTGCTCTATATTTCTTGCCAGACCGCCCGAGTAAGGCATAAGCTCACACACGGCCTTGACCTTCGCGCCCTCGAGAGTCATTCTTCTCGCCATTATAAGGCCGATGTCACCCGAGCCGAGAATAACGACCTCGCGGCCGGGCATAAGCCCCTTCATATTTACAAATTTCTGCGCGGTACCCGCGGTGTAGATACCTGCGGGACGCGTACCGGCAATATTGAGAGCTCCCTTAGGTCTCTCACGGCAGCCCATGGCAAGGATGACCGCTTTAGCCTCAACGGTGAAGATACCGCACTCACGATTCATAGCTGTAACGACCTTATTCTCGTCAACGTCGATAACCATGGTATTGAGCATATAGGGTATGCCGTATTCCTTGACCTGCTTTTCATATCTGTAGGCATACTCGGGGCCGGTCAGCTCCTCTCCGAAGCGGTGGAGGCCGAATCCGTTGTGTATGCACTGGCGGAGAATACCGCCGAGGTTGTCGTCTCTTTCAAGTATAAGTATGTCACGCAGTCCCTTCTCATACGCCGCGACCGCAGCCGCCATACCGGCGGGACCGCCGCCGATAACCACAAGATCGGCGCGTCTTACGTTATTAAGCTCTGTCATGTCCGCACCTCCTCATATATTGCCCTTTTCGGTCTTGCCTACGTTGATGTAGGACTCACCGCCGGACTTGGTTATCTCGGTTACGGGAACACCCATCTCACGGGCGAGAAGCTCCACCATATAGGGGGTACAGAAGCCGCCCTGACATCTGCCCATAGAGGCTCTTGTCCTTCTCTTGATACCGTCGATGCTTGTAGGCTTCGGATTGGTTCTTATTGCCTCGATTATCTCACCTGCGGTGACCGTCTCGCAACGGCAGACCACGTGGGCGTAATCCGGGTTTTCCTTGATGATCTCGTTTTTCTTCTCGACCGGAAGCTCGCGGAAGTAGTGGAGAGGTCGGCGTACACCGTTGAATCTCTCGTTTTCCTTAAGCTCTCTGCCGCTCTTTTTCAACATTTCAACGACGTATTTCGCAATAGCCGGAGCCGATGTAAGCCCGGGGCTCTCTACACCCGCACAGTTTATGAAGCCGTCTATAGGAGAATTGATGATAAAGTCACCGGTAGAGCCGGTAGCTCTGAGTCCCGTAAACGAGGTGATCACCTTGCCGAGCTGGATACCCTTGACCTGCTCGCTCGCCAGTGAGGAGAGGTGAGAGAGGCCCTTCGGCGTGGTTGAGGTGTCATTCTTGTCATCGATGTCCTCTGCGGTGGGACCGAGGAGGAGATTGCCGTCAACGGTGGGAGAGACGAGAACGCCCTTACCCATCTTGGAAGGACAGCGGAACACGGTGTGACCGACGAGAGAGCCGCACTCCTTATCAAGGAGCATATACTCTCCTCTTCTGGGGCGTACCGAGAAGGAGTCGTCACCGACAAGCCTTGCGATATCATCCGAATACACACCTGCGCAGTTGATCACAGCCCCCGCCTCAACTGTCTCGTTCTCCGAGGAAATTCTATACACGTCCCCGCACTTCTCGATATTTTTTACTTCAAAATTAAGCTTAAGCTCGGCGCCGTTATCCATAGCGTTACCGACTGCGGCTATACAGAGCTCGTAGGGACAGACGATAGCGCCCGTCTCGGCTCTCAATGCACAGGTAACGCCGTCTCCGATATTCGGCTCTATCTTAACGAGCTCATCTCTTCTGACAAACGATAGCCCCTTGACTCCGTTCTTCTCTCCTCTTTCGATAAGAGAGTGAAGGGTTGCCTCGTCCTCCTCGTTGAAGCCGACGACCAGTGAACCGTTTCTCTTATATTTTACTCCAAGCTCGGAGCACAAGTCCTCCATCATCTCGGAGCCCTGAACGTTAAGCTTTGCCTTGAGAGTACCCTCCTTGGCGTCAAAGCCGGCGTGGACTATAGCGCTGTTTGCTCTCGTCGCGCCCATAGCTACGTCAGACGTTTTCTCTACTATACACACAGAGAGTCTGTACTTTGTGAGCTCTCTTGCGACAAGGCCGCCGACAACACCGGCGCCTATTACTACGTAATCAAACATATATTTATCCTCCGTTTTTGGCAGATAACAGCCGTTTATTTCACACGCCCTATGCCTTAACGGGCATTTTTTCGCCCGCGGCAGCGTCTGTGGCTATCTTCACTAAAAGCTCGGTTATCTTGTCCATAGACTCAACGCACACGTACTCAAAGCGAGAGTGGAAGTTCGCGCCGCCGGTGCAAAGGTTAGGGCAAGGCAGTCCCATAAAGGAAAGTCTCGCTCCGTCCGTGCCGCCTCTGATGGGCATTACGATAGGCTCTATCCCTAGAGAGAGCATAGCCTCCTTGGCGCGCTCTACGACGAAGAGATTGTCCTCTATCTTCTCTCTCATATTGTAGTAAGAGTCCTTAAGAGTAACCTTGACGGTACCCTCTCCGTACTCCTCGTTCATCTTTTCTTCAAGCTCGAGGAAGCAGTCCTTCTTGGCCTCAAATTTTGCCCTGTCGTGGTCTCTTATGATATACACGAGTCTTGCTTCCTCACAGGCTCCCGTGATCGAGAGAAGGTGGTGGAAGCCCTCATATCCTTCGGTCCTCTCGGGTATCTCATCAGCAGGCAGGCGTGAGTCAAACTCGGCGGCTATTCTCGCCGCGTTCTTCATCCTGTCCTTTGCAGAGCCCGGATGTATCGACACACCGGTAACGTCCACCACGCAGGAGGCAGCGTTAAAGTTCTCGTATTCTATCTCACCGAGTCCTCCGCCGTCAACGGTGTAGGCGTAATCAGCGCCGAATCTCTCCACCCTGAAGTTATCCGCGCCCTCGCCTATCTCCTCATCGGGAGTAAAGGCAACGGATATCTTACCGTGAGGCGCATTCGTATCGATAAGCGTTTCAAGAGCAGTCATGATCTCGGCTATACCGGCCTTGTCGTCGGCGCCGATAAGAGTGGTGCCGTCGGATACGATAAGCGTCCTTCCCTTATGCTCCTCAACGTAGGGGTAATCCGAGACCTTAAGCCATATATCCTTCTCTTCACTTAGAAGAATATCTCCGCCCTCGTATCTCACGATCTGTGTTTTAATATTTTCATCGGACGCCTCGCTCGAGGTGTCCATATGCGCTATAAAGCCAATACTGTTGCACACGGTATCCACGTTTGCGGGGAGCTCGGCGTAAACGTAGCCCCACTCGTCCAGCTCTACCCTCTCAAGCCCCAATGCCTTCAGCTCGTCATAAAGCGCTCTTGCCAGAACCAGCTGCTTTTCCGTGGATGGGTGTGTTCCCGTCTGCTCGCTCGACATAGTAGGATATGCGGCGTATTTAAGAAATCTTTCGTATGCCCTCATCAAAAAAACCTCCGTTTGCCCTACCCGTGTGAAGTTTTTGCGCCAATTTCGGGCGCACTGTCAATAAACAGAGTCCGCCGGCTGCCGGCTTGTCACCTCTGCCTTCGCCCATTTTTTCACACAGTACGGCAGTATACTGTTATTGTAGCATATTGCAACGAAAAAATCAACCTCGCAATAATGTATTTTATCCCTTAATTTACCTTCACAGTCGAAAATTTCGCCCACTTATCGGCACATCAAAGCCTTTTTTGACCCAAAAAACCGACTTTTTATATCAATTATTGAAATTTTTACAGTTTTTTCATAATATTTTAATATATTTATTGACAAGCGCAAAAGTATATGTTAAAATAAATTAAAATACTTAATTTAAAATTAAAAAATCTTTTTAATACATTATAAGGAGAACACGACAATGCCTGAAATCAAGTATGAAGTAGTTGACAAGATCGGTATCGTTAGCGAAGGCAACAACGGCTGGAACAAAGAGCTCAATCTTATCAGCTGGAACGAGAGAGAGCCCGTTTACGACATCCGCACCTGGTCTCCCGATCACGAGAAGATGGGTAAGGGCGTTACCATTTCCGTTGAAGAGGCGAAGGCTCTTCGCGATATGCTCAACAAGCTCAACCTCGACTAATCAGAAAATTTCGCAAGTCTATAAAAGAAGAACGGACCCCGTCTGGGAGTCCGTTCTTTTTTGTTTTTTCGGGGCTGTAAGGCCCTTTTTGCTCTAAAAAGCAGAGTAGTCCGCGGTGCGGATTTCGACCGAAAAGAGCAGCTCTCCTTCTATGTAATCGGAGAGCTCTACCCTTCCTTTGTGTCCTTCTCTTTGCCGCCTTGCCCGAGCCTTGCCTTAGGCTTTTGCGGTATTTTAGATTTTATTTTATCGACTATCTCACCGAAAAAGCCGCGCACGGAAAGCTCATCGTCATCATCGTGAAGCAGCTTATCTATGACCGTGTCAATAAGTCTTGAGGTCTTCTGACCCGCCTTCAGCTTCTCCCTCTCCTCGTCCATAATACGAGTGTAGTTTTCGGAACCGATACGCGCGCCTATGATTCTTGGAGCAAAGGTATCGGTCATTCGCTTGTTAGCCGTGTTTTTGCCAATTCTCTTCTCGATGATGTCCATATATGCGTTCAGCTTCGGGTTTGTACCGTTCATCTCCTTCATAAAGACCTCGGCGATCTTCTCCGAAGGCATCTCCGACATACGCATAAGCAATCTATCCTCATCGGTAAAGGAGAGCTTTATCATCCTGCTGTTAGGCAGCTCGGGGAACAGGAGCTCCAGCTTATAGAGCATATTCCTGTCCTCATCCTCCATGGCCTCTCCCATAACTCTGACAATGTATTTTTCACCGTGGAGATCTATTACGTTGTCTGCAAAATCCCGGAAGCCGACCTCGAGACGGTAGGACGTGCCGCCCTCGGTATATATGAAAAATATAGTATCGCCATCGCGCTCAAACTCTATACCGTCGAGCGTGCTTGGGAAGTTGTTCTGCATCGCCCTAACGATAAGAGGCACCATGCCTACGCTGTTCTTTGAGAAATGGTACTTGCCGATAAGCTCGTTCCACTCCTCGGGGTAGCGCGAGTAGGAACGCAGGCCCAGTCGTTGTCCCAGTTTCTTCTTAGGTACGTACGGCCTTATCCAATGCCTGCATTCAAGGAAATGCTCCTCCGCCTCACGAAGGGCGAGAAGATCACCTGAGAAGCAGGACTCGCCAAGATCATTTGACAGATCGATAGACAAATATTTTTCAACTATCGATCGCGACGGACTGTTCTGAAAGAGCTCGTTGTTTCCCGCGAGGATAACCACGACAAGACCGTTTTTCGGACATACCCACACGTTCTGACCCAGCATACCGTTAAAGAGATAGTCGTCTCCGTCTCTCGATGTCCAGAGCTGATAGCCGTAATCAAAGTGACCTATAGTATCCGGAGTCTTCGCATGTCTTTGGTGCGACTCGGCAACCCATTTTTCGGATAATATCCTCTTTCCTTCGAATACGCCGCCCAAGAGCATCATATAGCCTATCTTTGCCCAGCTTTCGGCAGAGAGATACAGGCCCCAGCCTCCCTTCTCTATTCCCTCCGCGCTCACCTCCCAGAAGCGATTGGTGATGTGAAGAGGGCCAAAGAGCCTCTCATCGAGAAAGTCGGTAAGCGTCCTGCCCGTGAGCTTCACCACTATAGCTGCAAGAATGTAGGAATTCATGCTGTTGTAGGCAAAATCCGTGCCCGGTTCAAATGCGCAGGAGGAAGCAAAAAAGGCATCCGTCCATTTCGACTCCGTGACCGAGCCTGCCTCAGAAAACTTCACTCCGGAGGTCATTGTAAGCAGGTGCTTCACCGTTATTTTTTCAAAATACGTGTCCTTATACGCGCGTTCGGGGAAAATATCGCACAGGCGCGTGTCTACGCTGAGCATACCGTCATCCACCAGCATACCGACAGCCATTCCGGTGACTGTCTTGGACATAGAGTGTGAGAGATGCCAGGTGTTGACGCTGTAGCCGGGATGAGAGCACTCAAGGATGACCTCTCCGTCTTTAAGGCATAAAAGCGAGTGTATGTTCGCGCGCTTTTCCTTCTCGATAGCCTTGAGCATAGCCAAAAGGCGTCCCGAGGAGATCCCCTTCTTCTCGGGGTAGGTCCTGTGAAAGTACTGCTCCTCCTCACCCGAGATCTCGGTCTTCTGAGGATAATAAGGAATGACCGAGGGATTACTCTTACCGGTGAACACAAGACCTGCACCGAGCTCAATGGTTCTTTTTACCCATCTTTCCATATTTTCCTCCTTTCAAAGCGTAAAAATCTATAATTATATTTTATCGCAAAATTATTAAATTTTATACCTATATTTATTATAAATATATTACTTTAAGAATATTTCACATTTAGATGAGCGAAAGACCGATAAGATCTGCCAGTAGGCCGAATATAACACCAACACCCACGAGTATCGCTGTGATGATGAGATTTTCCTTCACTCTCTTGTTCATCTTAAAGAGGATGAGCAGTCCTACGCCCGCGCCTGCAAAGAGCCCTGACATCATAGAACCGGTTGAGATAACTCCCGCCATGGCAAGACGTATAAGCGCTACCGAGGAGGCGCAGTTGGGTATAAGGCCGATCAAGGCCGAAAGAATGTGACTCACCACCGGGAGAGCAAACACGCTCGAAGAGAATATACCGTCAAGGGCAAAGAACACAATAGCGTTCACGCCCATTGTAACAAGGAGCACGAAGAGTGAGACGCTCAGTGTATGATGTATAGCCGAGCGGACTATTCCCCTCTCGCAGTGGCAGTCGTCATTGTCACAGATCTCATCAATGTTTATCTCCTCTTTTTTCACCTTGAGTAATTTAAGCAAAAGATCAATTCCAAAGCCGATAGCGATTCCAACCGCGCATTTGTAAAGTATAATTAACAAAATCTTGTCAATTCTCATATTTCCTGCGACAAGTATCGGGAGCATCTCGTCAGAGGTTGATAGAAAAACTGCGACAAGAGTACCGAGCGTGATCACCCTGCCGGTATAGAGATTCGCCGCCGCGGCAGAGAAGCCGCACTGCGGTACAGCGCCGAAAATCGCGCCTATAAGAGGGCCGAGGCTGCCGGCCCGAATCATACCTTGCTTTATCCTTTCCGAGGCCTTGTGCTCGATAAATTCCATCAAAAGATAGGTGAAAAATAAAAAGAGCACCAGCTTCAGGGTATCTATTATGCCGTGGAGCACTACCTCGTCGAGGAACTCGCCGAATCTGCCGAGCTTGTCCGAGAGAAAGTCGGCAACCGAGCCGTGTGTGGAATGCTCCGCGTGGAGCATAAACGCATTTCTCATCTGCCCACCTCCGTGCACTCTCTGCAGGTACCGAAGAGGAAGCTGCCCTCCTCGAGCAAAAAGCCGCCGAGAGAAAGTATTTTTTTCTCAAAATCGCGCGACAATCCCTCGTCAAGGTGTATCAGTCTGCCGCAGCCCTTACACTTAAGGTGCATATGTCTGTGACAGTGCTCCTCACCGACGTACTGATAGGTGGCATGTCTTGTCCTTCCGTCGGACAGGCGTCTTAGGCACCCTGCATCCACAAGCTCGGAGACAAGGCGGTACACCGTGCTCTTGCCGTGGCCGTCATCGGTGATCGCGGCAGCGATCTGTTCAATTGTATACGATGCATCCGCATCGCGTGAGAGAAGCTCCAATATGAGCTCCCTTTTTCCCGTTTTATATCCCATATATTCTCCTAAAATGAGAGTAACTCTCAAAAATACTTTTTATATATTACATCATACGCGCGCCTTTGTCAAGTGCTTTTCCATTTTTTTCTTAGGTTTTCTTGATTGACATACACACTCTTTTATGGTAGAATATTTTTCGTAACATAAGATTTGACGGAGACTTTATGAACATTATTGATCTTGTTATCAACGTCGCGATACTATTCATCATGATGGTACCCGGCGTTATTATGAAAAAGTGCAAGCTTTGTACCGACGTTTTCGGCAAAGGGATCTCAAATCTCGTGCTCTACATTGCGCAGACCTGTCTTATCGTATACGCGTACCTTTCCTGTGACGCGAGCTTCTCGGACATTTGGCTCGGCTGCCTTATGACCTTCTTTCTCTCCTTCCTTGCGCATATCATCTTTACCGCGGTCGCCATACCCGTATTCAGAAAGGCGCCCGACGGAGCCTGCAGAATGCTCCGCTTTGCTACGATATTCTCAAACGCGGCGTTTATGGACATTCCCCTTATCCAGGCCATAATTCCCGATCCTACGGCAGCTATCTACGCCTCGATATACAACATTACCTTCAACCTCTTCCTCTGGACTCTCGGAGTCAAGCTCTGTACCGACGGTCTTGAGCACATGCGCAACGACGAGGACTGTGACTGTCACGAGCAGCTCTCCGGAGCAAAGGCGGTGTCGATAAAGAAGGTAATATTCCACCCCGTCACCCTCGCCTCGGTAATAGGGCTTCTGCTCCTTATCCTCGGGGTAAATAACGCAACGCTCTCCTCCGCGCATCTCGGTATCATCTCGGATAGCCTCCTTATGCTGAAGAATCTCGTTGCGCCCCTCTCCATGGTGGTTATAGGTCTCCGCCTTGCCGAGCTCGACCTCCACGGCTTCTTTAAGGACGTGTATATGTACGTCTTTCTCATTTTAAGGCATCTTGCCCTCCCGATAGCTACAGTCGGCGTTATGGAGCTTTTATCCCTCTTCCTGCCGATAAGTGACACGGTAGAACTCGTTATTGCCATTATGGTCTCTGCGCCCGCCGCGACCAGCGCAACTATGTTTGCCGAGAAGTACGACTGCGACGCGCCCTACGTCTCAAGACTCGTCACGGTATCGACTATACTCTGCATAGCGACCATGCCCTTGATCGTTATGCTCGTTCAGCTCTGGTAAAACGAAAACGCGGCGGCCACCGTCGCGTTTTTTGATAGTAAAATTACCGATCAGTCTTTTATATTAACCGCATGGACAAAAGCTATTGATTAATATTTCCCCGCAGTGTAAAATGGTGGCGAAAGGAGGAACGCATGAAATACACACTTCATATTGATCCCGAGCGCGAGGAGGAGGTAATAGTCCACTCGCACGAAAGAAATGAGCTGACAGATGCAATAGAGAGGCTGGTAAAAGCCGAAAAAGCTCACACGCCCCCTCTCGTCGGCTATATTGGCGATGATATTATCACCATTGATCCTGACGAGGTCTTCTGCTTCTTTATCGAGGATAAAAGGCTCTTCGCGTCTATGAGGCGCGGCGACGTCCGGATAAAGAAAAGGCTCTGCGAGATAGAGGAGAGCCTCACGGACGACTTCATCAAGATCAATCAGTCGGCTCTTGCAAATCTTAGGCTCATCGACCGCTTCAGCGTATCCTTTGGAGCGAGCTTAGTCGTACACTTTAAAAACGGAAGACGCGAATATGTATCGCGCAGGCAAATGAAAGCAGTCAAGGAAAGGTTAGGTTTATAATGAACAAATATCTAAAAAGCTTTTTGCAAAGAGGATTAGTCTTCGGCGGCTTCGGTCCTATCGTGGTTGGACTCGTCCTCTTCTTCATCGATCTTGCGGGCGGGGCGGTCGTCCTTAGCGGCTCCGCGATGCTTTTAGCCGTCGTATCCTCCTATATTCTCGCCTTTATCCAGGCGGGCGCCTCGGTATTCAATCAGATAGAGGAGTGGCCATTAACTAAATCACTCTTCTGTCACTTCTCACTTTTATTCGTAGCATACTCCCTCACCTACGTGCTCAACTCCTGGATCCCCTTTGAGCCTATGGTGCTCCTTATCTTCTGCATCATCTTCGTGGCAGTATATTTTATCATCTGGATCACCGTATATCTTCTCGTAAGGGCGCATACCAAAAAGCTGAATGCAAGGCTCACATAAACAGAATATAAAAAGAGCGGGAATAGAAGGCCTTACCCTTTTACTCCCGCTCTTTTTTGCAGCAACTATAAAAACACCGCAGACTGTATTCAGTCTTTTTCCAGCCCTTTTCTGCCAATATTGTAAATATTCATTACCATTTCGTGTGTTTTGAGTGCTTCCTCTCCGGTTATCTCGAGAGGCTCTTTTCCGAGAAGCGCGCTATAGAACTGCTTTATCTGTCTTACGTGGTGCAGTCCCCAGTAGTCCTTGCCCCCACCGTAGCTTAGGTGTATCTTGTCGGGGTGTGCCTCCTCGGTCGTGCCGTCGTTATAGGTTATGTAGGCGTGATCGTAGTCAAAGACGACTCTGCCCTTTTCACAATAGAGTCTTATCTCAATAGGCTCGTCACAGCCGTAGTTGTTCATACAGTAAAAGCCGTATCTTACACCGTTTTTAAAGGTGACGAGGCCCTCTGCGGTATCCTCGACCTCAATGCAATCGTGGCCGCGGTTGGAGAGAGTACACGAGATACTCTCGATCTCGCTGTCAACCACCCATCTTACAAGGTCGAGCGAGTGTATCGCTTGATCGATGATAACGCCGCCGCCTTCTTTGTCCCAGGTGCCCTTCCAGTCGCTCTCACAGTAGTAGTCGCGAGGTCTTGACCAGGTGAGGGTCGAGCGCGCGGAGATGACCTTGCCGAGTCTGCCGCTCGTTACCGCATCCTTGACAAGCAGCGAAGAGCGGTTATATCTGCACTGGAAGATAACGCCGAACTGAACGCCGCATTCCTTTGCCCTCTTGACGGCCAGAAGAGCGCTCTCCATATCTATATCCATAGGCTTTTCCGTAAGGACGTTTACACCCCTTTCAAAGGCGTAGATCGCCACCTTTGAGTGAAGGTAGTGAGGAAGGCACAGATGCACGGCATCCAATTCCTCTTTATCAAACATTTCCTCGTATGAAGCATATGCGCGTCCGCCATATTCCCTCGCTGCAGCCTCTGCTCTGTCAAGCCTTATATCGCAGCAGGCAACGAGCTCGGTCTCCTCAAGAGAGGCAACAGACACAAGGTGCATAACGGAAATTCTTCCGCAGCCAATAACTCCCACCTTAAGCTTTCTTGTATTCTTTGACATTCCGTCTTCCTCCTCTGTAGGCAAGAGAGAATAATACGAACTAGTTTTAAAGAGATAAATTTCACATAATCCATCGGCAAAAATTCTTATAATATTCTCATATTATCTCAAATTTTCAGCCTCGCCTTACATAAAATTTATTCTCTTTAAAATTCGTAGAACTCTAATGCCTGAATTTTAAGATGATTTTGGTGCTTGGCTCTCGCAGCCAAGTACGACTTTGCAAGAGAGATAAGTGCCGAAAGCGCTGAAAATTCACGCTTTAGAGCTG
>JAFTIN010000008.1 GCA_017456895.1 Clostridia bacterium | reverse complement strand
GTAGAACTCTAATGCCTGAATTTTAAGATGATTTTGGTGCTTGGCTCTCGCAGCCAAGTACGACTTTGCAAGAGAGATAAGTGCCGAAAGCGCTGAAAATTCACGCTTTAGAGCTGGTTCGTATTATTTTCTCTTGCCTAAGTAAGATTACGGAAAGCAATCGTTATCAAGGAGATTATTATGAAAAAGCTGATTTATTTATGTTTATTACTTGTTGCAGCTTGCACCATCCTCGCCGCATGTAAAAAGTGCGACAGCCACGTTTATGACGACTGTGCGGACACGGAGTGCAATGAATGCGGCGAGACAAGAGACTCTATGCACGCGTGGGCAGAGGCGGACTGTGACACGCCTAAGACGTGTGAGGTCTGCGGCAAAACCGAGGGTGTACCGCTTGGGCACGATTACGCGGATGCAGACTGTGTAACCGCAAGGACCTGTAGGATCTGCGCAGCGACCGAAGGCTCGGCTCTCGGACACAGCTACTCTACAGAGTACGACGATCACTTCCACTTTGAAAAGTGCGAGAGGTGTGACTATGTTGACGAGGCGAGCAAGGCAAGACACGAGCTTGACAACGAGTTTACCTGCGAGTGCGGTGTCGAGTTCACCGCCCAGACCGAGCCGGGTGCTGAATCCTCCACCTTAACAATGCTTATTAATGACGACGGACTGCTTATCAGAGAGTATGTCCACATGGGCTCGGAGCTGTTGTATTTAATAGAAAACTACTACGATGAGTATTGGCAGCTCGTAAGAGAGGAAGAATACACAGACGGGCAGACACTTAGCGTCTACACGGTATATGAGTACGATGAAAACGGAGATGAAACGAAGTTAGACTCCTTCTCTGCTGACGGAGAATGGATATACTCCATAGCTTCGGAATACGACGAGAGCCGAAATCTTATCAAGAGAGAATATAAGGACAACGAGGGCGACGGCTACGTCTTGGAGAGCGAATACGACGAGGAAGGGAACTGCGTAAAGGAAGAATACAAGGACAACGACGGCTACGCCTACGTCTCGGAGTACGAATACGACGAGGAAGGAAATCTCATTAAGGATAGCTTCGTGGACAGTGAGGGCGGAGAGAGAATATTTGAATACTATGAAAACGGCGCTCTCAAGAAGGATACCTACCCCGGATACGACGGAAGGACTGTTACATTCGAGTATGATGAAAACGGAGTCAAGATCAAGGAGAGCCAATTGTTCGAGGATGGCTCAAGTTACGTGGTCGAGTTTGATGAAAACGGCAACATCATAAAAACGACAGATATTGATACAGACGGCAGTTGGGAAAGTATACAGTCAAGGTATGATGATAACGGAAACAAGATCGAAACCGTAGAAACCAACTCGGACGGCAACACTCAAAGAACAACGTTCGGGTATAGCGATGAGGGAGCTTTGGTTAATAGGTCGGAGTTTTATTACGACGGTTACGTAATGCACTATGAATATGGCTCGGACGGAAACATAGTTAAGGAAACGCATGAATATGTCGATGGCACGATATTCACTAAAGAATTTTTTGAGGATGACACCGTAAAGAAAACTATAAGCGAGCGACCTGACGGATCTGTATTCATTCACGAATACAATGAAGAAGACGGTAAACTTAAATTCTATACGGAAATAAATCCGGACGGCTCGTCACGTCAGCATGAGTATAAAAACGAATTTATATTCAGGGATTATTATTATTCGGCAGACGGAACTCTTACCGTTGGATATGAATATGAGTTCTATGAAGACGGAACTACCTTAAGGGAAAAGGAAATAAATGCCGACGGTAGTATGGTAATATATGAGTACGGCACAGACGGAATAATCATGAGAGTGATATACGTAGATGCTGAAGGAAACGAAACTGTCGAAGAGCATTAATGACTAAGCGGAAAGGGAGAAACCTATGAGAAGAATATTTAGAACAAAGGCGGAGATCCTATCGCTTCTTCTCGCGCTGATACTTATTATCGGTGTGATAGCGATCGCTCCGGGGACGAGGGTGTCCGCCGATACTCCACAGGCACAGAACGTTTCGGTCGGTACACCGACCGAGCCCATACCGTACGACGGTGTGCCCGTGACTCCCGGGAAGATAAATTCATCCAACTATCGCTCCTACGGACTTACGGATGACAACTGGAGCCAGTATAACGGATATTACGCTATACGTAATGCAAAGGAGTTCTACGGCTTTGCCGAGATCTTCAAAACTCTTCCGACTCAAGTGGTCACAAAGAAGAACGTACTCGGTGTTGTTGCTAACGTAGTTTTACTATCCGATATAGTTATCAACACCTCGGTAGAACCGTCATCAAATCCGTATTTCTGGACGCCGATTGGCTCGGACGGTGACACCAAGAAGATGTTTGCAGGTGTGTTTGACGGAAATGGCTATTCTATAAGCGGAGTTTATCAGAATTATACCGACACTAAAACGCAGTACTCCGGACTGTTTGCTTCTTTGGGCTGCGCCACTGTTAAAAATCTGGTAGTCAAAAATTCCACGTTCTACGCAGGCGTATACGGTGGATCGGTAATAGCAAGGTATATAAATGCAAGCTCTCTTGAGGGTATCCGCATTGAAGACAGTGTTACTCTGTTTGCGGCTGGAAGCTCGAATGGATTTGCTGAATTGGAATATGTTTACGGAGCGTATGATTACGCCCCCTTGGCGAAAAACGTTTACGTCGGAACTAAGGTAAGCGGCGGAGCAGAACACCTGACGGGAATTATTGCATGCGAAATCAATTCTTCCAGTTATTATGAAAACGTTTATTACAAGAGCGGTAGCCACAGACCCTTTGCAAATATATATACCACGGAAACAGCCGGTAAATATGCTCCTGTTTCGGGAAGCGGCGACGGTCACGTTTGCGCTCCTATCGTTCATAATCAAGTAAACGGCACATGCTATTATTCGGGACTTTCGGCTTACACCTTCTGCGCGGTCTGTGAGAAGATACTCTCCGGCGAGAAAACCGTACTGTACGGACACGGCGCAAACGAGGTGTGCTACTCTCCGAGTGAAACGGATAGCGGAAGACACGATAAGAAATGCGCTGACTGTGCAGAGATTTTTGAAAGCGCTGAGCATAGATTCAACGGTAGATTTGATAACACCTGCGAGGATTGCGGATTCGCTATATTTGTTCCCATTTCGTCGGGAACAAGTAAGATTCTTAACTGTGAGAGCTATACTCTTACTCACGATCTGCATCTCTCAGGCGCAGCCCATATTCCCGAGGGATGCACATTGACTGTAGAAGAAGGGGTAACCTTCTCTACTGCTGAAGTTCTTTTAAACGATGGTACTATTATTAATAACGGCGGAATTAAAGCAGGCACATATTATTTAGGAGAAGGAACTGTTATCTGCGGTGAAAATGCTACCAGTCATCCGAAGTTTAATGACGACGGCTTCTGTGACTTCTGCGGGAATGAAAAATACCCCGAGGAGCCTCCATACAGGGACGGATATTATCAGATCGGAAAGATCGGCCATCTTATTTGGTTCTCAAACTTTGTAAGCGCAGGGAACACTACGGCAAATGCAAAGCTTACGGCTGATATCGTTTTCAACGAGGGCGATCTCTCAGGTCTTCAGGGAAAGACGGACGGATACCGTCTCTGGGAGCCCATCGGTATGACGATGAATCACGACACCGGTATCGACTCCTTCGTTACGTATAACGGTACGTTTGACGGCGACGGATACTCGATCTTGGGCCTTTACCACTTCGATTATTGGTCCTACGGCGGCTTTGCCGGCCTTGTAGCAAAGCTCGGTGAGGGCGGCGTTATCAAGAACGTAACAATAAAGAATTCCTACTTTGCGACCAGCTCCTACGTCGGAGCGATCGTCGGTGACAATCTCGGCGGTACTGTCGAGAATTGCCATAACGTTAACACCACGATCGCATCCGCGGCCAGAGCGGGCGGTATCGTGGGTAATATAAGCAAGGGTACTGTAAGATACTGTACTAACACCGGTACGGTCAAGATGTTTAAGGTAAATCCCGAGCTTGCCTTCAGCTTTGAATCCTTCGGCGGTATCGCGGGTAACACGTCCGGAACGCTTGAATACTGCACCAACAACGGCGCGGTTACGGGAAACGAAATGTCCACTGCGGGCGGTATCTCCGGTCAGGTATACCAGGGCGTTGTAAGAAACAACGTGAACAACGGCAGCGTTACCGCAACAGAAAACGGAACGAACTTCGGCGGTATCGTCGGTTATCAGTATCACGGTACGCTTTCATACAACATTAACTATGGAACGGTGACAGGTGTCGGTAACCTTGTCGGAGGCGTTGTAGGTAACCCTCTTGGCAATGGAGGAAGATACACTCACAACTACACGGTAGGCGGCAGAGCGTGCGGCCTTGTTGAAAGAGAGGGATGCTATTCCATCACCGAGGAGGAGCTTAGGGACGGACGTCTCGCGTTCGAGCTTGGCATAGGTCAGGAGCTCGGAGTTGATGCTCGTCCTTACGTTGGAGGACCTGAGGTGTACGCGTACTTCAACGATGGCGGAGAGCTCAAATATACGAATGATGCAAACTATACTTGTCATCACAAGGGCGGAACACCCACTTGTACCACAAGGGCTACCTGTGACGGATGCAGAAATCCTTACGGAGAGATCCCCGAGGGGATGCACGACCTTAAGTACACCGGAGGCGATTGGGTGCTCTACTGTACTATCTGCGGCGGACGTTGCGGTGAGGTTCAGGACCACGACAGAAGCTGGAGCGACTACTGTAGGATCTGCGGTGATTGGTACGAGCCTGCGCTTTCCGAGGACGGCTTCTATGAGATACGTGACTTCGGTAACCTTATGTGGTTCCAGGAGGCGGTCAACGCAGGTAATTACACACTCAACGCAAGGCTGATGAACAACATCTCCGCTTCTCCTACCTTCAGAAGCTATGATTGGAAGCCTATCGCGGGCTCATCCGTCGATGATACGAGCATTGGCTACGAGGGCATCTTCGACGGTCAGGGATATACCATCTCCCTCTTCCCGAAGGCTATGACTCCCGAATATGAAGGCGCGGTCCTCGGTTTGTTCGGCACTCTTAAAGAGGGCGCAGTAGTAAAGAATCTTTCTATATCCAACCGCAAGGAATACGGATTTAGCAACAACGGAACCAATTATTCATACACGGGAGACTACACCGTTTACTTTGGCGTGATAGCGGGCAGAGTGCTTGAGGGCGCGACCGTTTCGGGCTGTAGAGTTGCAAACGGAACGATCTCTATCTCGAACGGAGTGCTCGGCGCTATAGTAGGCGTAAACTATGGCACTGTTGAGAATTGCGTATCCTACGGTATGACTCTCACCGGTCCGGATGGCAGAGTAGGCGGCATCGTCGGCGACTACAACGGCGGAACACTTATTAACTGCTACACGACCTATGCGAATATAGGCTCCACCGCATCAGACTACATTGGTACTGCAACCGGCTCGGAGGCAGGCATCAGCGACGAGAGAATGGCATCCGGTGAGATCACCTATATCATGAACTCCTACTTGGATGAGGACGGCTTCTGGTATCAGATAGTTGGCTCGGGCGGTCCTGCCCTCGAGAGTGAATACACGGTCATAGGCAAGATCGTCTATGCATACGACTTTGGTGTAACCACTCTTTACTCTAACGATGAAGAAAGGTTTAGGCTTGACCGGAGCTTGGTTATAGCAAGCGGCGAGACATTTACCATTCCCATCGGAATTACAGTTGAGATCCCCGAGGGGCTTACTCTTACAAACAACGGTACTCTTATCAAGAACGGAACTCTTACGGGTAACGGTACTCTCAACGGCTTCGGCAACTTCTATATTACCGAAATCGATCCTGACTCTCTTCCCGCCATTGAAGATATGACCTACGACGGAGAGAGTCACACCAACGACGTGATTATAACCGTAAGCTCTGCGTTCTCAGCCTTTGGCAAGACCTTTACACCCTTGGGATATACGTTCTATAAGAACTTCACCGAGGTTAAGGATTCGGGCTATTACGAGATCGGATACGTCAAGGATGATGAGAAGTATCTCACCGGATTTAGCATTACCCCTTATACGGTGAGTGATAGCGACGTCTCGCTTGAGTTTACCGAGACGTACTATAACGGCACGTCCATTGAGCCTTTGGCGATCCTTTCGGGTTATGACGTGGAGCTCGGCAAGGATTATTATGCTGTGTATTCGAGCAACGTGAGCGCAGGTACTGCGAGCGTTACTATCGTGTTCCGTAATAACTTACGCGGAGAGTTCACAAGAGAGTTCACCATTCTTCCTGTCGTTATAGGCGATACGGCTGTTGCGGAGTCTCCCGAGAGCGTGGTATTCACGGGACTTGAGCTTGACCCCGTTATAATTACAGTGGATGGAATTAAGCTGACTCGCGATACTGATTATACCGTAATCTATGAGAACAACATTTATCCCGGTACGGCAACCGCCCGGGTAGTCGGTATCGGAAGCGTTTCGGGCGAGGCGAGCTTCACCTTTACGATCACAAGACCTGTCCTCACAGTTACCGTGTTTGATCAGATACTCCCGTACAACGAGGATACCAACGTCCGTCCCTTCGATCAGACCATGTACGAGGGAGAGGGACTTGTTGACGGACACACCGTGGTGCTCGGCGAGCCTCTTGTATCGGGCGGAACGGACGAGATGATAACCGTGCTTCAGATCCTTGACGTTAAAGGCAATGACGTTCTTGAGTACTATGATATCACCGTGCTTGCTACGGGTAAATATCATATGTTCTATGAGTTCTACGATTTTGATAATGACGGCTATCACTGGCGTAATTGCGTATACAACTGTGATGAGAAAGCAGATTACGGAACTCACGTTGGTGAGAGCGCGACCTGTCACGAGAACTCAAAGTGCTCGCTCTGCGATGCGTGGTATCAGTTTGCTACGGGTATACACACCTGGGTCGACGGTATATGCTCGGTATGCGGAGCGGAGAATCTTTATGAGGTCTGGGTAGACACCGATGGCAACGGACAGTTTAACGGCGATGAGGTTGGCCACGGATCTCTCGTACACGTGCTTGCATACGGCGAGAGCGGTGTCTACAAGCTCTCGCGTGACGTTTCGGAGTACGTCGGAGGAATCGGACTTAATACTAATCAGAATATTGTAATTGACCTTAATGGACGTACGCTTACGATCACCGGTCAGATGGCGCTTCAGTACGGAAATACAACCATTACGTTTATTGATACGTCTATGGCAAAGAGCGGTAAGATAATCGGAACGGGAAGCACCGCTATCTGGATCACAGAACCGAGCGCAAGGCTGATCCTTGACGGAGTTTCGGTTGAAGGTAATATCGTACTGTGGGACGGAGCTCTTGAGCTTAAGGGCGGAGCGCGCGCGACAAGCATTTCCATGAAGGGTGGTACAGTATATCTTTATGAGGGATACGATCTCGACACAGTGACAGTCACTCCCGGAAATGATGGCACATATACAACTAAAGTTTACATTGGCGAAGCTTTAATGGCGATCAACACGGAGACCGGCGCGATTGAGTGTTCGGGAGAACACGCGTGGAAGGAAGCAGACTGTGTTACCGCAAAGACCTGCGCTGTATGTAACAAGACCGAGGGAGATCCTCTCGGACACGACACGAACGGCGCGCCTACCTGCGAGGACGATGAGTATTGTTCAAGATGCGACACCGTAATAAACGCCTCTATCGGACACAGCGTTAAGATCCTTGATGCGGTCGAGCCCACCTGCGATACGGTAGGCTATACTCAGGGCAGCTGCTGCGCTAACTGCGGTGAGGTCTACGTTGCGCAGATTGAGATCCCCGCGCTCGGTCATACTTCCGGCGAGCCGGTGATTGCTGATTACCAGGGTGGGGTACGCTATCCAACCTGTACTCTTGACGCGACCAATGATTACATAACCTACTGTACGGTATGTGAAGAGCAACTTTCCGTAGACAGCATCGTTACTCCCGCGCTCGGTCACACCGAGGTAAAGGAGGTTACGAGCAAGGTCGATCCCAACTGCGTAGCCGACGGCTGGATCCGTTACAGACATACCTGTATGGTTTGCGGCTATTACCGCACCGAGACCGTGGATGTTCCCGCTCTCGGACATACTCCCGGCGAGACGGAGATGACAGGTAAGCTCGATCCTACCTGTACGTATGAAGGATACATTTCTACTTGTGTAAAATGCGTGGTATGCGATCACGTCTTGGAGTCGGGAAAAGAAATTATTCCTATTCTTGATCACGTTCCCAATATAGATGCTCCTACCTGTACTCAGGCTAAGAGCTGTACGGTATGCTATCAGACCCTTGAGGAGATGACCGATCATACCTACGTTGACACCTCTGTTGACGCGACCTGTACTCAGAACGGCGGAATTCAGCATACGTGCAGTCTGTGCGGATACGGCTACTTTGACCAAACGTCTTCCGCTACCGGACACACTCCCGACAGGGAAGCGCCTACCTGCACTGAGGATAAGAAGTGCATTACCTGCGGTGAAATTTTACAGAGTGCTGTGGGACACACCTTATCCGGCGGCGATTGTACGGTGGGTGACTACTGTACGGTTTGCAACGAGGTATTCTCGGCGGCTACCGGTCACAGCTTTAACATCGAAGAGGCTGACTGCGTTCAGAATAAATACTGTTATAACTGCGGTCATATTGAGGAGCCTGCTCTCGGGCATCAGCCTGACAGAGATGCTCCTACCTGTACAGAAGATGTCAGATGCACCAGATGTTCTGAGCTCATAGCACATGCTACCGGCCATAACGATAACATCAGCGTCCAGACCTGTACCGAGGACAGATTCTGTCTGACCTGCGGCGAGATACTCGGCGTAAAATACGGTCACGCGGTGGTTGAGGCAACCTGTGAGACCGATTCCTATTGCTCTCGTTGCGGTGAGACTCTTGAGGAGCTTGCGAGCGGTCACAGTTACGTGAAGGATACCATATATGAGGGTGACTGCTACCGCGGCGGTGAATATTACTACCACTGTGAGAATTGTAACGACGGCTATTACGAATACACCGACCCGGTACCTCATACACCCGTACAGTGGCCGGGTCAGGAATCTACCTGTACCACTCAGGGATATGAGGGAAGAATAGTATGCGACGTGTGCGGCACGGTTATAGAGCTCGAGAAGATACTTCCGTTCCTTCCTCACGAGGATATAGATAATGACTCATACTGTGACGGATGCGGCATAAACGTAGAAGAGCCTCACGAATGCGTTGACGTCGATCCCCTCAATCATAACTGCGACGTATGCGGACTCACATTGAGCGCTCACAGCGTTCCAAAGGGAACACACATGTGTGAAATATGCGGCGCGGCACAGAGCGAATGTACGAAGAACGTGTACGGCTACTGTGAGGTATGTGAGCTCAAGATCATCGGTCAGAGTGTTAACTTAGGCGATAACTTCGCGATGAAATATTTCGTCGAGGTGTATGACAAGAGCCTCATCGACGGCAAGAGCCTTGAGATGAGATTTGTATTCCTTGGAAAGACGATGACCGTGGAGGGCGTAGATTTAGGCGAGTATTATATGTTCACCATTGGCGGAATCGCTCCCGAATATATGTGCGAGAACATTGATGCATATCTTCTTGTTGACGGGGAGGTGGCTGCGTCAAAGCTCTCTTACAGCATAAAGACCAATCTTATGAACCTTCTTGCAAGAAGTACCGACGAGAAACTCAGAAGCTTGATCTGCGACACCCTTGCATACGGAGCGGAAGCACAGAAGTATAAGGAATACAAAACAGGCTCTCTCGCGACCGACGGAGTGGAAGGCTATGAGCCATCCGACAGAGCTCCCGAAAAGGAGAGCGAGGTTGAAATATCCGACAGCATCGCAGTAGCTATAAATTCCTGCGAGGTGGTCTTTGGTAAGATCAACTATTTAAGATTCGGTCTTGCACTTGAAGCCGAGGAGGGCGTTACGGTGAGGCTAGGCGGATCAGAGGTGCATCTGATCGAGCGAGGCGAAAACGAGTACGTTGTTCTCTCAAGCGGTATCTTCTTACAGGATGCAAGTGAGGATCTTGTCCTTGAGGTGTTCCGGAATGGCGTAAGCATTGCAAGGATAACAACGAGCATAGAAGCCATCGCAAACGAAAGGGCGGAGGAAGCCGACGGAGCGCTCCTTAGAGCAATATACAACCTCGGAAAAACCATCCAAGAATATTTGATAACATAAAAAGAAAGGCTGAAGACGGGCTGTCAATACGACGGTAAAAAGTCTTACGACAGCCTGCTTCAAAAAACAATCATTAAACGAAACAAAGGTAAAATATGAAAAAAATATTATTATTATTTACAATTTCGATATTAATCATTGCGTTGTGCGCCTTTCTTGGATCGTGTAAGAAGGAATGTGCGCACGTGTATGACAATGAATGTGACGACAGCTGCAACGAGTGCGGCGAGAGCCGCCTGACCTCACACAAAATGACGGAGGCAGACTGTGAAAATCCGAGTGTCTGCACAGTGTGCGGAATAACCGATGGGGTTGCCCTTGGACATAAGATAAGAGGAGCCACCTGTACCGCTCCCGGTACCTGCAGTGTGTGCGGATATATTGACGGAGTACTATCTTCCCATACCTGGAATGATGCAAATTGTCTTGTACCCAAGACTTGTTCGGTTTGCGGCGCAACGGAAGGCGATGCAAGAGGACATAGTTGGATTGACGCTACCTGTACCGCCTCCAAGACTTGTTCGGTCTGCGGTGAGACAGATGGGGAGCCCATTGATCATAGCCCGTCTACCGATGACGGTGATTGCACCACCGACATCTCCTGCTCGGTCTGCGGCGCTATCTTACAGAAGGGAAATGATTCTCACACTGATATCGATTCAGACGGTATATGCGATCGTGATGGCTGCGAGGCGTCTGTAGGATCGAATATCGAGGACGAAAAAGAGCCCGATGATCTTGAGGACGGCTTTGACTTTCCGATGGATCCTAACCCCTGATTTTATAAAAAATGCGCTTAAAAAAGTAAGGAGACGCTAATCACTTAGCGTCTCCTTCGTTATGAAAACTCGGTAAAATCAATTGAATAATAAATAAAAAAACGGGCTAAGCCAACAAATGTAGGTTTAGCCGTTCTCATAAAAAACTCTCGCCCCAAAAGAGGCGAGAGAAAACTTGTTTAATTTTGCCATCCATTAGAAAATTTGAGTTCTGCAATTTTATCTTGATAATTATAATAATCATCAATTTTCGTCACTGCCCCTTCGCTGCAGCTCAAATCTTCGGATAATATTACGACATAATGCAATGTTTCTGACGTGCTATCATCCAAGTTAATTACAGAAAGTACATATAAAGATGTGCCGTGCTTATCAGAGTAGCAATACTCTGCATATCTGAAATCGTATTTTTCTCCAATGTAATCCTTGGTAATTTTCTCAAAAATATCATCTGACACATCCGGTGACACTTTACTTTTGACTATTTTAGATGAGGTCATCTGATCATAATTTAAAGGCTCGTTCCAATCGTTAATTATTTTAAGTTGGTTAATATCCTCGTTTGAAAAATCGTTTTCAGCACTACTGATAAAATTGTAATCGGGATAGTAGTAAACCAACTCATCGTTATACTTTTGACAAATAATATAACTATGTGCACTGAACGAGCTTTTTTCGTAGTAATAGAATAGCACTCGCCCATAATCATCTTCTTCAATTATTTCTAACGTTGGGCCTTGTGAATTCATAAATATTTTTCCATCACAACCTAATAACGAATTGGTTGCCACAGTCAACAAGTCATACCTATCTCCTTTGTACGGATGGAAACGATCACACGCGCACATTGTCATAACAATTGAAAAAATCATAAAAAATATGCATATTTTTTTCATCATCAGCCTCCGTAAAAACACAGTTTTTGATCGAAAAACTCTTCGCACCATTATAGTGTCCATTTTGAATAACTTGTGTCCTTATCAATAATTGAATATACAAAATTTATCAAATTTAAAAAATTAAAACCAACCCCTATCCAAAAACCGACTTTTGACTTGCTGCTCCATAGAGCATTTATAGAGTTTCTTAAAGCTGTCTGCATTCCCCACGTCATAGCCTCAACAGTATACAAATCATGTAATGTATTTAAAGTCGTTGCTATTTTGGCAACTGCTTTTATTCCCGATATAGGTAACTCTAAAAATTGAGCATAACCTAATGTGGTTTTAAAAATATACTATCCTAAACTTATTCCAACAGTCAAAGTAATCGTAACAACCATATGACTATATTTCAATAACATTATAAAGAATTATCTCTGATAATTTTGTTAATTTTCACCAGCATGTCATCACAAGAACAAACTGCTGAAATTTCATCTAAAATATCGGATGTTAATTCAAATGCTATTTTTTGTTTTTTACAACACAAAGAAATAATTGGCGGAACCTTTAAAAACATTGACTGTTTAAAAATAACCTTATCGATTTCATTATAATCAAATATTATAATTTTGCCGAAGCGTTTTTGACTGAGACTTTGCGCATCAATATAAATTGGAGAATTATATCCATATGTATATATAACCAACAGCAAAACGCCTAGTATTATCCAAGCAACATCAAGTATAACAAATAGAAATTTAAACGTATTTTCATTAGCTGTAATTGCTAAAGATAATAAAACAACTGCTAATAAAAAAGTTATCACACATATTGCAATACTCCTACCATTACACGGACGAATACCGCGTTTTACTTTATTTTCCATTCTCACCTCTCCAATATACATTTATTATGCTATTTGCTATACTTGTGACGATTGAATTAAATGCTGTTGTTAAATAAAGCATTGCATCATTAATTTTATATTTACCTGCTATCTCACTTACTATAGATGGGAATAAAGTGATTGCCCATGAAAGGACACCACTCCATATCGCTTTTTCATAATCTATGTTATCGTATGTATATTTTACCACGACTCGACCGTCGCTGTCAAGTATAGCTATAATGGTTATAGAATGTAGAAACGCAGAAAAGCGTTTCTACGAGTCGATGTTATCGACTCCTGTATGATTCATTTTAAAAAATTCATCATACTCTATATCATTGAAATGAGTATCGGCAAATTTTCGTCGGGATTTTAAGGAAATTTGTGATTTTACTTCGAAAATTTGTTGCCAAATCAAAGATTTGGGCTCGAAATGGTGCCAACCGGCTCTATTTCGACTTCCGATAGTCATTATAATATCCCCCTGAGCATTCTTTCTGTAGAAGTATGTCGTACCATTAAAGATAACCGTGAATACACCGGTAGCAAAGATGCGATTGAAAGTCTTCCTATCGGTCAAATAAATGATTGCGACAGAAATAAAGGGCGAGAAGGATATCTTCGTATCCTACTATACGGTGCTTGATAACTACAACGCACTCGGATCTCGTTTGACTCTCCTTCCTTACGAGACCTAAGGGCACTCGCCGATGGCCGGCTGTCCGGGCAGACTTGCAAAGGATGTTGACTTCTTCCCGAAGTAATGTTATAATACATAGGAGCCGGGTAAGATCCGACTGCTGAGTATGAAAGGAGACTGTATGGTTTTAGCAATAGATATAGGTAACACGCATATTGCGCTCGGTGGATTTGATAATGATGAATTGCGCTTTGTTGCACGTCTTGCGACGGATACCAAGAAGACCGAGGACGAGTATGCCGCGCAGATAGTGAGTACACTTGCCCTTTACGATCTTGATCGCCGTTCGGTCAAGGGGGCGATAATTTCATCGGTCGTGCCGACCTTGAACATGGTGATGAAGAAGGCGGTCAAGCTTATTTACGGAGTAGAGCCTATCTTTGTGGCACCCGGTATAAAGACGGGCATTAATATCAGATGCGATAACCCCGCGTCGGTGGGCTCGGATATCATCTCTGCTTGCGTTGCGGCTCATTACATCTACGGCTCTCCGTCTCTCGTGGTCGATATGGGCACGGCTACTAAGATGATGGTTGTTGATGACCGCGGATCATTTATCGGAGTATCGATAATGCCCGGAGTTATGATGGGACTGCTTGGACTCGCATCCGGAACGGCTCAGCTTCCACAGGTCAGCTTGGAGGCGCCTCCGTCCGTAATAGGAAAGAACACCGCGGACTGTATGAGGTCGGGAGTTATTTTCGGTAATGCTTCTATGGTTGACGGTATGATAGACCGCTTTATCGAGGAATATGGTAAGGAGCTCAAGGTCTACGCTACGGGCGGCCACGCAAGCTCGGTGATCGGACATTGTAAGCATAATATCACGCTCGACGATAATATGGTTCTTAAGGGACTCAATATTATCTACAAAAACAACATCTGAGTATATTACCCGAAAGGGCGGATATAAATTTAAGCGTTGTACCGCCTCGGCGGACGACAGCAAGGAGTAAAAAATGAATAACACGCAAAAGGTATCAACCAAAACGCTGGTTCTGGTATCGGTATTGACGGCGCTGGTAGTTGTTTTGCAGCTGCTCGGCTCCTTCATTCGCTTCGGTATGTTCTCCATATCGCTTGTTCTCGTTCCTATTCTCATAGGTGCGGCAATATGCGGTGCAGGCGCCGGAGCGTGGCTCGGATTTGCATTCGGCATTGCAGTTCTCTTAAGCGGAGATGCCGCGGCATTCTTGGCCGTAGATCCTATCGGAACCGTCTTGACCGTTCTTGTGAAAGGCACTGCGGCAGGCTTGCTCGCGGGTCTTATCTACAAAGCATTGGCAAAGGTCTGTACAGAGATATCAGCCAAACGTAAGACACCCGAAGGGGAGGAGGCAAACAAATTTGTTTCAGCCTTGCTCAAATATCTTCCGGTGGTCGCATCGGCAATAGTATGTCCTGTTGTCAACACGGGCATATTCCTTATCGGATGCCGACTTTTCTTCTACGAGACGATAGCAGAGTGGGGCTTAGCCCTCGGATTTGCCAACGCGGCAGAGTATATGTTCATCGGTCTTGCGGGACTTAACTTTGTCTTTGAGCTTCTGACAAATATGATCCTTGTCCCGGTCATTATCAGATTGCTGAGTATGAACAAAAAGTTTTTTAAATTCTGATAAACAAAAAACGACGGAGAAATCTGTCGTTTTTTCATACTATAATTTGCATTTTAACGCCTTATTTGGTGTAATTGCGCGCTTTAAACTCCGAGATAAAAAGCGGATTATGTTATTCTTGTCGCAAAGCGGACACCTGTGCTATATCTTATGAGAGCCGGCGATTCCTCTTTTTTTGTTTGTCCGGTAGCTCCTTTAGATCAAGGAAAGCGGCACAATAAAGAATACGTGTGCAAGCATTGCAATCTGAATAGAAATATGATAAAATGGAATAAAGAATTCCGACGGATGCGGAATGGATAAAAATAATCTCAAAGAAACGGTAAGAAATGAAGAAACTATTGATAACAGGATTTGAACCGTTTGGCGGTGAAGCTATCAATCCTTCTTGGGATGCGGTAGACCGTCTGCCGGATGTGATAAACGGATATAAGCTCCATAAGCTCAAGCTACCGGTTGTTTTTCGCGAGGCTGCTCGCATAGTGCTGAGTGCGGCGGAGGATATTATGCCGGATGTTATACTCTCTATCGGTCAGGCAGGCGGAAGAGCCTCTATCACTCCCGAGATGGTCGGCATAAATTTACGCAACGCAAGAATGCCTGACAACAGTGGGTATCAACCGGTCGACGAAGCAATTATTCCGGGAGGGGCGAGTGCATATTTTTCCACCTTGCCGGTACGCAGGATCTATGAGGCGATAAGCAATGCGGGCATATCCTCGGAGATATCATATTCTGCAGGTGTTTACGTATGTAATGATCTCCTGTACAGCTTACTCTCGCATTTTGAGGGTACTAAAACCGAGTGTGGCTTTATTCACGTACCATACTCCCGTGAGCAGAATAAGGAACCGTCAATGACAATGGAGGATATAATTCTCGGATTGACCGTTGCAATAGAAGCACTTGACGAAAAATAAAAGCTATCAACTATGATTGGAGAGAATATGCTCAGCAAGAAGGTAATTGTTCTTATTTTATCTGTAATGTGTTTTGCATTTGTTGGAGGGGTTGCGTTTTTCTTTGCTCCCGAGCGGATCGACTATGGAATTCATTTTACGGTCAACGATACGCTTGAGAACGGAAGAGGAAAGCCTGCCAGGGTGATCCTGCTTGGCGGACAGTCCAATGCATCGGGATGCAGCAGAGACGACTGTCTTATGGAGAATGTTTCCGAGGAAAAATATGCGGAATACTGCAGTGGTTACGATAACGTCTACATAAATTATTTTGCTACGGGAACAAACGAGTCGAAAGGCTTTGTAAAATGTGCCCACAATCAGGGCGAGGCAGGCGGATTTTTCGGTCCGGAGCTCGGGCTTGCAGAAAAGCTTCATGAGCTTTATCCCGACGAGCAGTTCTTCATCATCAAGTATGCATGGGGAGGAAGCAATTTGCACGAGCAGTGGAGATCGCCATCCTGTTTCGGTAGGACGGGAGATCTATACAAGCAATTCGTCAGCTTTGTCGAGGACAGTATGGAGTATCTCATCGGCAAGAATTATGACGTAAAGATAGAGGCGATGTGCTGGATGCAGGGAGAGTCGGACTCCTTCTCGGAGGATAATGCTATCGATTATGAGAGAAATCTTAAGAACCTTATCAAGGATCTGCGCAAGAGATTTGATAAATATGCCTCTTGCGACGGCATAGCGTTTATTGATGCGCAGATAGCCGACAATCCTGTGTTTTGGGTATTTTGCGACCTCGTCAATGCATCAAAGGCTGAGGTTAGCGCATCGTCTCCTATGAACGTTTTGATCGACACAAATTCTGAAGGCCTTACGTGTGATAGGGAGCCCGGGGAAAACCCGGATCTTGCGCATTACGACTCGACAAGCCAGATCAAACTCGGTCATCTCTTTGCGCAAGAGAGCGTAGCCTTCTTCGATCAAGAAGAATGATTCGGATTATCTAAAAAGTCTGATTATGTTAAGTATAGATTACATTTATGGAGATTATTAATAACTAATGTTTGGAGCACAATATGTTTGATTTTAATAATAAGATCGTTGTAATAACCGGAGGAGCGCGCGGAATCGGTAAGCGTATACGCGAGAGATTTGAAGAGGCGGGCGCAACTGTTTCAGTAATAGATATTCTACCCAATGATTGCTTCGTCGGTGATATTTCGGATAAGGGAACTTTGGAAAAATATGCTGACGGGATCATATCAAAATACGGTCATATTGATTATCTGATAAACAACGCTGCACCCATAATGCGCGGAGTAGAGGACTGTAGCTACGAGGATTTTGAATATGCGCTGAAGGTCGGTGTCACAGCACCGTTTTATCTGTCAAAGTTGTTCCTGCCGTATTTCAAAAAAGGCGCATCTATAGTAAATATTTCTTCATCGCGTGACAGGATGAGCCAGCCCGGTACGGAGAGTTATACTGCGGCGAAGGGCGGCATTTCAGCTTTGACTCATGCGCTTGCGGTCAGCCTTGCGGGTAGGGTGAGAGTAAACTCGATATCTCCGGGATGGATAGATAACGCTTTCACGGTATACGAGGGCCCGGATGCTGCTCAGCAGCCCTCGGGCAGAGTAGGTGATCCTGACGATATTGCGAATATGGTGCTTTACCTCTGCTCTGATATGTCAGGATTTATAACAGGGGAGAATATCTGTATAGACGGCGGCATGACAAAGCAGATGATATATCATGGCGATCACGGATGGACGCTTGCGGACAAAGGATAAGGACTTACATATATAATTTGAACCGAATAAGCTTGAATGGACGAGGAGCCCAAAGAGCTATAAAATAGCAGAGGATAGAATTGAAATAGTAACTGCTCCTAACACCGATCTATGGCAGAGGACCTACTACCACTTCAGAAACGATAATGCGCCTGTACTTCAGATGAAGACGGACGAGAAGTATTTCTCGTTCTCGGTGAAAACAGAATTTGATTATAAACAGATGCGCGTGTGCCATATGTGGAAGGGTGGATGTGTTGTGAGCTTCGGTGTTTACGCCTGTAGCCCCGAGAACTCATCCTTCACGGCCATCTTTACAAACACGGAGCTCAGCGAGTGCAGGTGGCTCGCTCACGATGGACAGAAGCCCGACGAAGAATAAAAGAATTAAATAATAGCAAAAACAGACCAAGTAAAACGAAATATATAAAATGTGAGGCCGGTGTTTTTAAGCGTTGGCCTCACTTATACAAAGAAAAAGGGGGAGCTTGAAAAGCGACTGATTTTATGGTATAATACAACTGAAAAGAGGTGAAAAATATGAGTGTTGAAAAATGGCAACTTGCTCAAAGTTTAATTGATGCCAAGAAGATTATAGATAGCTTTATGTATATATCGGAAAATATCAAATCAGTCTCTAATTTGAATATTCATTCCAGGATAAAATCTATGAGTAAAGAATTTTATATTCATCTTTATGTTATATTGGATAGTGCTTTTTCAGGTAAAAAGAAAAGTATTTGCGAAACCGATGAGATAGCGGAGAGAATAAGATACAATTAATGCAGAAAGGAGTATGAAATGTCATCATACTGCAACACTATCAGTAAAGTGCATTTTTGGAGATGATAATTTATCACCCAATATAGACAGTAGTTTATCATATGATTCCTTGTGAGAAGAAATTAAGTTATCAATAACTTGTTTTCCGTATGTAGCTTCCAAATATTTTTCTTCAGCCTTGCTTTCAGGCATAAAAGACTGATTAGTTAAAATTGTAGTACCGCGTATAAAAACTGAAAATAACCGAGAAAAACCAACAAGTTTTGTTCGATCATGATTAACAGTCAATGGAACAACATCGTTCCATTGATTTTGGAGCATTCCGATTATCGCCCCCGTGGTTAACCTCTCATTATAACGATTGACTTTATCGTTAGCCATGTTCCCAAATAACTCTAACATAAACACCTCAATATCAAACTAATATGAAAAAGCCGCAAAGTATCCCTGCTTTGCGGCTTTCGTATGCGGACGAATCCGCAATATTTATTTAATTTATCGACATAATTATATCATAAATTTTTGTACTAGTCAAGATTATTTTATGATTTATGTCCATATAAAAAATTCAACGCTCGCCTAATTTCTTTTAGGAAATCACTTGCTTTTTGTCGAGAATAGTGGTATAATGATAGGCGTGTAAAAATATTTATTTTTATGAGGTGGAAAATGGCTGCAAGCTATAAGAAACTATTCAAAATGTTGATCGATCGCGAGATGAAAAGCAAAGACCTCGCCGCAAAAGCAGGCGTCAGCCCGGCAACACTCGCAAAGATGAAAAAAGACGGTGCTGTCGTGAGTAGCGAAGTGCTTGTAAAGATTTGTACCGCGCTTGAATGCACGATGGATGATATTGTTGAAATCGTAGACACAACCAAGTAAGGATGATTAAGGTAAAATTATGAGAATATTATCATTGTTTTGTGGCTGCGGTGGTTTGGATATGGGATTTGTTCAATCTGGATTTGATATAGTTTGGGCAAATGACTTTGACAAATACGCAGTTCAAACTTATAAAGCAAATTTCGATCATCGAGTAGTAGAAGCAGATATTAACAAAGTTGATTTGGATGCGCTTCCAGACTTTGATGTTCTGATAGGCGGATTTCCTTGTCAACCTTTCAGTATGATGGGGGAAGAACGTGGGTTTGAAGATGCACGAGGAACATTATTCTTCAGAATAGCAGAGATAATTAAAGATCGTATTCAAAAAGGTAAAAAGCCTGCAGCGATTATATTGGAGAATGTTCGTTCTCTAAGAACTCATGATGGCGGAAGAACCTTCAAAACCATAAAGAATATTTTAGAAAATGAGCTGAAATATAAGTTTTTCAGCGATATATTGAACACTGCCGATTACGGCATACCTCAAACAAGAAATAAGCAAGGCAGATATTATATACCTAAATCCGTAGCGGAAGCATATCCCAATCCTCACAGAGATGAAAATGGTAAAATTATCATTGAAAATAGTACATTGTATCATGACGATGTCAATAATCACGGTGCATATAATGCGCAACAATGGGTTAAACAAGGAAAATATAATCTTACATCTGAAGAAATGAAGGTTGAGCATGCGAGAATTCAATTGGATATATTGAAGCTTTATTCTATTAGGCCTGGATTGAGACCTGAAGAAGAAAAAAGCAAAGTTGAGTATGAGAGAATTATATCCGAAGCAAATATTGATTGGACGCAAACGGAAGCAGCAAAAGTATGGTCGCGAGCACATAGTGTAGATATGTCTTATAGACAAAGATAAATGATAGTAAGCATGTGATAAAAGAAAGGGGAATTACTGTGTTTGACACAATGTGGAATGATATAGAAGAAAAGAATCAAGCTGTAATTAATTCTATAGCTGAGTATAATGTCGAAATAAAAAACGGAAAATACTTAGAATACGAAAACAAATTAGATATAATAGTGTACTATAACTTTGTAGCTGCACATATTATTAACCTTCTTTTTAATGATAAGTTGCTTTATCTTTCGAATAATGCGGCATTGTTATTGAATATT
>JAFTIN010000007.1 GCA_017456895.1 Clostridia bacterium | reverse complement strand
TTTACTTGATTCCGTTGCCACGCCATCTATCTTCGATCCAGTTCGCGATGCTTTTTCCGGTCCTGCAGAACTCATTCTGGTATTCGCACTCGCAATCATCATAGCAATTGTATTTCTAATCATGAAAAAAAGATAAAACGTCGCATACTTCTTTGGCGCCGGTGAGGCAGGCGAGTACAAGGATTTCACCTTCGCCCACATAGCCCCCATTCTCGTAGCGGCGGGAATCATCTACCCCGGTACTTAATGGGTAGAAAAGCAAAACTGAATTCAAATAGTGAAAAAGCTGAGAATAGCACCGAAGAAAAGGCCGAGTGTGTCGAGACCGTGTAAAATTAATATCAAAAACGCCCGATGATATCGGGCGTTTTTATTGACATTTAATAGCGTATGTTGTATAATATCAATATCAAACGGAGGTAATTACTTATGAAACGAATAATAACGCTTTTACTCATCGTGTCGGTTGCTTTCTCACTTATCGGCTGTAATCTTTTTGGCGCGGCAAACGTATACGATCGCTATGAGCTTGACGCTGAGGGAAACGAGATCAGAGTACAGGTCATGCACGCGCCGGGAAACAAGTCCGAGATATGGGTTGAGAGATACCATAACAAGGACGGCTGGCTGGAAAGAGAAATAAACTATGACACCGATGCCACAGGAAGGATCGCAAGTGAGATACTTTTCCGCGAGAACGGATCAAGAATTACTACCAAGACCTACTTCAATAACATGGCTGAATATTCGGTGGAAGAATTTGATGAAAACGACGTCCTCATCAGCGCTCATAACTACCGGAATGAAAGGTTAGTCTCGATCGAGGAGTTCTACCCCTCCGGGGCGAGATATAAGCTGACCGATTACACGGATGATCAAGCCGACGTCAGGATCTGGACCTACTCTGAGAATGGCGACTCATACACTCTCTTCTCGAGCTGGAGCGAATTTGAAAATCTGACCGAGGAGCTCGATTTCTACGTAGGTAACGAAAGAGTCAAAACAGAGATGAAGATAACGACTCGCGACGGCGAATTTGTAGCCCACTACGTCGACGAGTACCGTAACGAACAAATCGTAAAAACAACACATTATGACGAGGACGGAAACGTCTATGACGTCGTAGAGCATCATTGATATATAATACAAAAAACGGATTCCGAGTCGGAATCCGTTTTTCTTATTTTAGTCCTGTTTTGTCTTAATATGTAAAGTCGGGTTGACAATACTATCACATGCCGCAACACTCGCCTGGCGCAAAGCCATAAGACGCATACCCATATTCTCGATAATATTTCTGGGAGGAAGGGGCAGATTCTTCATCTCCTTGGAGTTGATCTGCTTGGACTTCGATACTATGGAGAGGTATCTGTCGTAGATGGTGGAGTTGAGGAGCGCGAACAGACCGAACACAAGACGCGCGCACATCTCACCGTTCTTATCCTTGGTGTCGATGAAGTTGATCTTGTTGTGGGTGCTGATGTATCTGTACTGCGGGAGCTGGCTCGCCATATAGATAGCCGCGTTAACGAATCTCTCGTCGCTCTTTGCAGGTACGCGCTTCACGATAACCATATTCTTGTTCTTCTGAACGAGGGAGGGGTTAACGGGAGCGATATACTGGTGCTTGATGGGGAGGGGGAAACGGATCTGTCCGCCGCGGATAGCGGTGGGACGGATAAGGGGAACGCAGCCCTTGATCGGCTCGGTAAAGAGTAAACCCTCGCAGCGCGAGTCGATAACGAGGCCGGTCGACATCTTGAGTCCGAGAGAAGAAAGAGTCTCGGGGAAATCCGAGATGTACTGCACTATTCTCGACTCCTCCACGCTCTTGGGAAGAGTGAGTGTGCCGTCCTTCTCGTCAACTACGAAGTTATAGTCGAGCTCGGGGAGCATCACGGTGTTTTCGGGCTTGCCCCAGTCGGTCGAGGTGGTTATGGTAACCGAAACCGGCTTCGGGCACTTTCCGTAGGAGAGGATAATAGACTTCTTAAGCGGGATAGCTCTCTTCTCGTTCTTCTGCTTGCCTATGAAGAGGTGGATCTTGTCAAGGGCAAGATTCTCTGCCATCTCGCGGCGGAAGGAGGTGAGAGCGGAAGCGCTGGCAACCGTGGTGGGAAGCATGATAACAAGTCTGCCGTTCTCCTCAAGGTGCTTGCCCGCCATCTTGGCAAAGAGGTAGGCCGCGCTGATCTTGACCTGAGTTACACCGCCTGCGCGGTTAGCCTCGCTCGTTCCCTTCTCGACAAACTCTGTCGGAGGGTTGCAGATAATAATGTCGAACTTGTCCTCGATAACGTCAAAGAAGGTGACGGTATAGTGGTTCTGCGACTCGGTGATATAGTTCTCCTCGTAGATGGTGACGTAGACTCTGACGTCAAAGTCGTGACGCGCCTTCTTTCTCACTCTCTCGAGGTTGTCCTGAAGCATGGGAATAAAGTCGGGGTTGTTCTCGTAGCAGGTAACGAAGATCTGACGGCAGTTCTTGCATCTTTGGCAGATCTCCTCGATAACCGCGGAGGCGAGAATACCTGTGCCCGCGCCGGGATCAAGAACGGTGTAAGCGGTCTTGGTGTCGTCGAGGGTAAGCATATTCGCCATAAGGCGCGCGGTCTCCTTTTTGGTGAAGAATCTGCCGAGACGGACGTTCTCACTCTTGGACTTAGCGCGTATGAGTTTAGCGGTATTTCTGACTGTCATATTTAACATAGGCTGTACCCCCTTGTGGTTCTTTCGGGGCAGATTTTTTCTGCCCGAGAATATCTCGAATATATTTTACCATACTTTTTTACCTTATGCAAGGGATTTTTACATTTTTTTCGCAAAAATATTGCAAAAGCATAAAATAAATGTTATACTTATAATGATAAAATATTTTTCTTGATTTGAAAGGAAAAACTGACAATGGATGAAAACAGAAAGAAAATAAAGATCCTTCACTGCAGCGACATTCACCTTGACGCTCCCTTCGTGGGAATGACGGGCGAGAAGGCCGATGAAAGACGCAGAGAGCTGCGCAACACCTTCTCGAGAATGATGGAGTTTGTACGTGAGAGAAAGATAGATTACGTGCTTATCGCAGGTGACCTCTTTGAGACCAAGTACGCGACCAATATGACCGCGGAGATACTCATCAGAGAGTTCAGAAACTGTATGGACACCAAGTTCATCATCGCCCCCGGTAAGAACGACTGCTACGACAACAACCCCCTCTACCTCTCGGGCAGACTCCCCGTCAACTGCTACGTGTTCTCGTCGGATACTCTCTCCCGCTTTGACTTTGAGGAGGACAAGATCACCATCTACGGCTGGGCCTTCAAGGGCGAGGAGCTCACCTCGAGCCCCATCTTTGACAAGCACGTGGACGACAGCTCCAAGATCAACATCGTGTGCGGCTACGCTGACCTCGACGGTGAGATCGGCTCTACCGACTGCCCCATCTCCAGCCAGGAGATGAACCGCTTTGGCGCAGATTACTACGCCTTCGGCTCTCACCATCAGAAGACCGACTTTGCCAAGAAGGGCGGCTCCATGTACAGCTACTGCGGCTCGCTCGAGTGCACCGGCTTTGAGAACCCCCACGTCGGCGGCGTAAAGTTCCTCAACATCGACTACGCGGGCGGTGAGCTCTCCATGGACGGTAAGCACATCACCTTCGGCCACCTTCAGTTCGTGACCGAGACCATCGACATCACCGGCGTTGGCGCGAACAACGAGATCACCAACCGCATCAGTCAGCTCATCAGCAAGAAGAAATACGGCTCGGAGACAGCGCTGAGAATCGAGCTTGTCGGAGATATCGACCCGAGATTCATCGTGCCCAAGCACCTTGAGTGCGACGCGTTCGGCCTCTACTTCTTCGATATGGTGGACAAGACGCTTCCCCTCTATGGCACCGAGCACTTCAAGAGAGATATGTCGGTTGCGGGTGAGATCTTCCGCAGAATGTATCCCATGCTCACCAGCCCCAACGAGAGCGACAGACTCACCGCGGCAAGAGCCTTCAGAGTCGGCCTTGCGGCGCTTGAAAACAGAGATATTGACCTGTAATTTCACACGGGGCGTCACTTTTTCGGTCGACGCCCCCGCTTTTTTTGATAAGGAGAATAAAATGAAGAAGATATTCACAGACAAGGCACCCGCGGCCATCGGCCCCTACTCCCAGGCTATGGTGGTCGGCAATCTCGTATACACCTCCGGCCAGATTCCGATCGATCCTAAGACCGGAAATATTGACGCGGAGGATATCGCCTCCCAGACCGAGCAGGTATGCAAGAATCTAAGCGCAGTTCTCGAGGCGGCGGGCTCCTCCTGCGAGGCGGTTGTCAAGACCACCTGCTTCCTTGCCGACATGGCAGACTTTGCCGCTTTCAACGAGGTCTACGCCCATTACTTCCCCTCCGCTCCCGCTCGCTCCTGCGTAGCGGTAAAGGCCCTGCCCAAGGGCTCACTCGTTGAGGTAGAGGCAGTAGCAGAGGTATTGTAACAGATGTTTTTGCAAAGTTATTTTTGCAAAAACGCATATCATACAAACAAAAAAGGAGTACAGACAAAAAAATCCGTACTCCTTTTGTTATTTTTCAGTTAGTAAAAACTGCTTTATGGTAAGTGCCCCTTGCTGTCCTTTTTTTATAAATGAATTGAGGCTATAGCTCAAGTAACAGCCTGAATAATATATTGAACTCAATTCAATAATGCAAGCTTATCCTCAAACTGTGCGAGCTCTTCTTCCGACAGGGGATCTCCATGCTTTCTATTTCTTTCAAACGAGAACTGAACTCTTCCGTTATAGAAGACCTCATAGATCTGCATACCTCTGGTACCCATGCCTGCATAATATATATTTATGTCCTCGGCTCCTGCAGGATCTTCTACCTTTTTTCCCGTCATATTTTTCACCGTCAAACAGTCATAGTGGTATTCGTAATGAAGATATATATGATCCTCCGCAGGTACTTCGTCAAGAAAGATACAGCATCTAAAAGGATGATAGCCCTTGACAAGGTAGTCTCTCTCGTTGTCGTACTTGCCCAAGCTTTTTTCCACAGCGGTAACAAATCTGACGTTGATTCCGGAGTCTTTGCTATCAATATAAGGTATTGGACTGTCTTTTATTTTAGGGTCATTCTTTCTCAAATTATATATCTCTACCATTTCATCATACCCCATGACATACGTATCCAAAAGGTCCGCTTCGCCGGTGCCCGGTCCGCCATCTTCATAGTTGCCATTACGGCAAGAGAACAGAGCGGCAGCGAGAGAAATTAAGAGCAAAACGGTGATTATTCTGTTTAGATATTTCATAAAATGTACCTCCTTTGTATCAATTATATTATAACACAAATGGATTGTCAATAATTACTAATATCAACTTGTTATTTTCTACAACGTATGCTTCATTCGCTTGGAGTTTCTTCCTCATATCCAAGGTGCACGTTTTCATTTCCGCCAAAATGATCTCGCCTGTATCTGCATATAGTACATACCGAGTATTGCGCTGACTCCCTTACCATTACGTGTCTTTCCGTAATCACCTTGCCGCAAAAGCATCTTTTTTCATGGAACATATTTGAAACGCTGTTATAGGTAAATAAGTGACACTCCACTGTTGTATGACCGCACCAATCACATTCGTACGTATGCGCCGTGTCGGTATTAGAGACTAAGGTCGAAGAGTGTATATGCTCCGGGTGATTGCTTGCATAAACGTTGCAGGAGCAAGCGCTTGTTCCGTTATTTAACAGGAAGTTGTTACTGCATACGTGGGGTATTCGGGTTTCGTCGATCTCAAGCCACAGTATGGATATATCCTCATCGTATTGTCATCGCGATTCGTTGTCATCGCTATTCGCGTTATAGAATATCAAAGTGCCGTCAAGGTATGCTTGAATATCCTCATCAACCAAAACTACAATTCCGTTTGAAAGGATATAACTTCCATTTGCTGAAACAAGCATATTGTTACCCATTATTATTGATACATGGCCTTGATTTAAGTCAAGCAAACGCTTACAGCCCACGCATTTCGCATACCTGTTATCTATAATATCTGCTCGTCTTACGTAATGTGCCTCGGTCACGGTGTATCCGCACGAACAAGTCGCTCTATGGAGTGAGGTATCAATATATGTATATCTCGTATACGAATGCGAATGAGTTCTTCCGCAAACGGTACATGTTCCGTTAGGGGAACTATGTGCTTCCTTCACTACATAATTAAGCCCGTCGACGTTATTTGTATAGATATGGTAATCGTCTGAATATGGCGAAATGCTATAATTCTGCGCTTCGATATTATCAAAAGGTGCAACGTATCTGCAATATTTACACTTATAATAGTCGCTCGTACCGTAGCTTGCGACAGCCATCATATTTCCACTTGGTAAAGTGTGATTTCCTCCGCAAGCATTGTACGTGTTATATGTATATCCGCTCAGGCTATCTGCAAAATTTACACCATTGCAAATAGAACATATGAACTTGTGCTTACCATTAGAATCCAAGCCAATGTATAACCACTTATGATCCGATTCAGTGTGGAAACCTCTTGTTATTGCAACTCCTGCGATATCTTTGTATGTAATATTGTCCGATCTTTGATTAACCGGAGTGCCATATCCCATCAATAATTCGTGATGGTGCCATTCGGATTCTTCGGCATTACATATATTCTCATAATCTATGTCCATTAATCCAAGAACATGCCCGATTTCATGTGCACCTGTACGCGATTTGATCAAATTTATGTCCATGTTAGATAATCCCACAAGGGAAGCAGTAGGCGAGTCTTCATAAAAAACATCAATGTTCACATCCATTCTCCATGTTGGTGCATGAATATGAGTTATTGTATCATTCTCGATCAGCAATACTGAACCAATTGGACTCGTTAGTGCAACGTTACCTTCAAGTTCATCTGAAGTTGCAGGATATATTGTTATATTCGCATCTCCCTGTGTTATTTCTATTATATTAATTAACTTGTTTTTTGTAATTGTTCCATCGGTATTGTATGAATAAAAATATACATTGTTCCATTTCTGCATACTAGCAGCATATGCAGCTTTAATTTCATCACCAACTGCACTGGATTCTCCACTGGGTGTCCATGAGTAGCCTGCTGCTGGGTCATCTACGAAACGATAAGTGATTGTATCTGTTTCGTGTCCAATATGAACACAATACGAACCGTTCTCTAAGAAGTACCACATCTCATTAATACCATCATCATCTATATCACCTATACAATCATCGTAATTTACATCTAACATTGCTTCGTGCGCAAAAGCTTGAATTGCTGTAACCCCTATAAAATGTAGGACAACAGCCAAAGTAGTAATAAGTGCAAGAAGTCTTTTTTTAAATTTCATATCAAACAACCTCCTAAATTAAGTAAAAACTTTTCCGTGACTTATTTAATAACGCTATCTACAAAATTGTCAAATGAGATTATCCCGTAAAAACTTGTATCACCTCGCTCATTTGTAATACTGCATTTATCCTTTTGCATTATACTCATTAACGTGTCGTAATATTGACCAAAACTATAATCATAATCCTGTTCTTCGCTACGCTGTCCATCGGAATAGATGGTATACAAATAGAAAGAAAGATAATATTCACCATCCAAATAAACACACGGGATTGTATTTATTGGGTGATAATAAATAGACTTGGAATAATACATCGTTCTTTCGTCTTGAGAAAAACGATTTAAATAACAATTCGGATAATTCAAATAGATAAAGGTTTCATCAAATACAATAGAATCGCCGATGTTAGATCCCTTTTCAAACGTGGGGTTGTAGATTTGAAAATGCTCCATTTGAGGAACATCTCTTTCGCTCGATAGAATATCAGTAATAGTTAAAGTTCTGTTTATTTGGAACGCGACAACCCATTTCGTATCATTATAATATTCTTTAATATCAGCCTCGTTTTTATATCCTACCCAAGTATA
>JAFTIN010000006.1 GCA_017456895.1 Clostridia bacterium | reverse complement strand
GTTTGATAGGTCAGAGATGTAAGCACAGTAATGTGTTCAGTTGACTGATACTAATTGACCGAGGGCTTGAACATCCTAAGTTCAAGTAAGCACATTTTGAGCTTCTTCGTTTCGGATTTCATTTATTCGGTTTTCTGTGAATATTTGTCATCAGATGTATGCAAGAAATGCGTTTTTCTTCCGGACGAAAGGCGCTTTTATATATGCAGTGTCTCGCAAAAGCGGGGCATTTTTTGTTTATATATAGCTGAATGATGAGAAGCTTCTTTCGTTTCAATTCGTTTATTCGGTTGGGGGCTTAGACTTAGTGGTTTATTATTGATTTTAAACGGTGATTTTCGTATATATCTGCACAGTACTCCTTGCGAATATTTGTATATTCGCTTCGTCATCCTGTTTGTTATATTCAAAAATCCCTCACTTAAAATTCTTCGACCTCATTGATTACGTCTCGAAGATATATGACGTCATGTGTATGAGGCAACAAAAAACCACTAAGTCTAAGCCTTGCGCGTTTGATGTACACAAAGCGCCCCATATATGCGGTGTCCTGCAATAGCGGGGCATTTTTTTATTTTGTGTGTCTGATTGACTGAAACAACTTAATTAATTATCTTATTATCTACTTGACTTTTCCGTATCATTAAGTATAATAATTATTGGCTGTAAAACAAATTCGAGTCAGTTAGGAGAAATTTATGATTCGTATTCTTTTTCAAGGTGATTCTATAACCGACGGTAATCGCTACAAGGATCCATCTACAAGATGGGATCTCAATCATCAAATAGGACACAGCTATGCATATTTGATAGCTGCTCATTTTGGTAGGAGGTGTCCCGGAAAATATTATTTTATAAACAGGGGCGTTTCCGGAGATTGCATAGATAAGGCTGCTAAACGCTGGGAGACCGATACATTGGGCGAGCATCCCGATATTCTCAGTGTGCTTTTGGGAATTAATGAGCAGGCAAACAGAGATGGCAATTATCCCGAGGGCGCAGAGGCTCATCTTGCACATTTTGACAAAACGTACAGAGAGCTTCTTGATATTGCAATAGAACAGAATCCCAATCTTAAGCTCGTAATATTGGAACCGTTCTTCCTTCCTGTAGGAAGATATATTGAGCATTATCACGACTTTATGAAGGTGTTTGTACGCAAGCAAGCTATAATAAAAAAGATTGCGGAAGACTACGGCGCAATTTTCATTCCCATCCAAGAGCGACTTGAGGCACTTGTTGAGGAATCTGCACCGATTCTTAAAGCAAATGGATGTGACACGGATCCTAATGCTTATTGGCTTTGGGATGGAGTTCATCCGACTGAGGCTATGCAAGGACTTATAGCAGAGCTCTGGATCAAAGCGACAAATGATTTACTCGCTTGAATCGGTAGATAATGGCCAAACTTGCTAATACTAAGACTATCCTATTATACTAAATTTATTTGTCTTTTGATAGTGATTATTTACAAATTGTCGTAATTTTGGTAATTTTACGATTGATACCCCTTTGCTACTTACTGACAAAAATCAATGTTGATAAGTTTAGAATTACATACTATTCAGTTTAAAGAAACGGTAGTCCTGCACCCATTTTGGATGTGTTGACATTGTGCATATGCGCACCGTTTCTTTTTTTGTTTTGATTAACCCGATAACATTTTGCATATTTTTATACATTATTGACTTTATCAATAATTTGTGATACAATAAAGAGTATGAAAAAGATGTATTTAGAAGGCGGAAAAGTGCTCGGGCCGCACGGAGTACGCGGAGTATTAAAAATTGAGGTCTGGTGCGACAGTCCCAAGGTGCTTGCAAAGCAGAAGCGTGTGTTCCTCACCGATAAGGATGGCGGATATGAGGAAAAGAAGGTAGTTACCGCTTCGGCAGCAGGCGATATAGTTTTGATGTCGCTCGAAGGAATTGAGGACAGAGACGTTGCAGTCGGTATGAAGGGCACGGTAGTATATCTTCACCGTGACGACATCCCGGTAGCTAAAGGACAAATGCTCCTTGCAGATATGATCGGTCTACCTGTCATTGATGCCGACACCGGTGTCCGCTACGGTGAGATAACCGAGGTCGTTGACGTTCCGAGAGGCCTCTTGTATACGATAAACACTCCCACGGGTAACGTATATTACCCTTCGGGAAAGGAATTTATAAGGGAGATAGACGAGGAGAAGGGGATGTTTATCACCCCGATCCCCGGGTTCTTCGATTGATATGAGATTTGACGTAATGACACTCTTCCCCGAGATGGTGGAGCGTACTCTTGGTGAGAGCATCATCGGACGTGCGCAGTCTGCGGGCATAATTGAGGTAAGGTGCCACAATATTCGCGACTTCTCGACGGATAAGCACAGAAAGACCGACGACACTCCATATGGTGGCGGTATGGGTATGGTTATGACTTGTCAGCCTATATATGATTGTTATTCATATGTGAAAAGCAACATTCCCGAGGGGAATAAAACACGAGTAATTTACATGTCTCCGAAAGGAAGAATATTCAATCATTCGGTTGCAAAGGAACTTGCCGAGTATGATAATCTCATTTTCCTTTGCGGACACTATGAGGGGGTTGACCAACGCGTGCTTGACGAGATAGTCGATGAGGATATATCGATCGGTGACTACGTGCTTACCGGTGGCGAGCTCCCTGCTTGCATAATAATCGACGCGGTGTCAAGACTTAAGGATGGCGTTCTTGCAGACTCCGAGTGCTATGAGAACGAGTCGCACGCCTCCGGAGTACTTGAGTACCCTCAGTATACCAAGCCCCGTGAATTTCTTGGCCGCGAGGTGCCCGAGATCCTGCTCTCCGGTGACCACAAAAGGATCGATCGCTGGAGACTCGAGAAGGCGGTTGAAATTACAAAAGAAAGGCGCCCCGACCTGCTCGAGTTACATCCGGAGATTGAAGAGTCTTTAAAACCCAAAGAGAAAAAGAAAAAGAGAAAATCTGCAGAAAAGTAAACTTTACTTGATAAAAACCTAAGAAAGGAGTGTAAAATGGCTAAACGCAAGTTCATAGAGTATATTGATGGATATACAACAGATGATAAAAATTCCAGCGGAAAAAAGTTCTCTGTAGCTGTAGTCACAGGATCTGCCAACAGAGTTTCAATGAGCCGTGCGGGAAAGTATATAGCATCCTTCTTTGAGAAACTGACGAAAGTCATCTCATACACTCCATCCAGGACATACGGTGCATTTCTTGCTGTATTCGGAGCTTTGTCGCTCGTTTTGCATTTTGTTAAGGACTACATTGGAATATATGAGGTCGTACCGCTCTGGGCTCTGCTTATCAGCTCGTTCTTTGCCTTGCTCAGCGTGCCATTTCTACTCTCGGATAAGCCTCTGTCGATCGCCTTGCAGAGTAACCGAGTGACTGATTTTGTTTTTTTTGAGTTCTTCTGCATCAGGAGAATGCATAAAAACGATAACGAGAGAGGAATTGCTCCGTATATTGGCATTATTCTCGGCGTGATCGTCGCCGTCTTAGGCGCTGTATTTCCGCTCCGAACCGTAGTTCTCTGCCTTGGAGTGCTTGTCTACGTTTTCCTTACCTTCCTCTCGCCCGAGTTTTCCTTCTTCTCGATTTTCCTTATGATGCCGTATTTATCGTTTGATACGGACGGACTTTTTCTCGCCGCCTTGGTCGGCATTACGCTTATTTCCTATATGCGAAAGGTCGCATTAGGCAAGAGAGTATACTTCTTTGAGCAGTATGATCTCGGTCTTTTCATAATGCTTTTCTGCATACTCATCAGCGGTATCTTTGTTAAAGGGGTTGAGTCCTTTGTGAGCTCGGTGGTTATGATTCTGCTCGGCATGGGATATATTCTTGCCAGCAGCCTTGTCACAAACCGCCGCCTTGCCGACGGTCTTACAAATGCGGTCATAATCTCTGCGGTTCCGGTTTCAGTAATCGCGATAGTACAGTCGGTCGTCGACATTGTCAAAGGAGGACTTGCCTCCTTCGAGGGGGCGTGTGCAACCTTTGACAGTCCTTCCACTCTTTCTATCTTCCTGCTCGTTGCACTCTGCTTCTCCGCATACTTTGTTGACGTCAGACGCAAGAAAGCAGTGAAGGTTCTTTATGCAGTGATAACCTGTATAATTTTTGTTGCTCTTATCTCGACTATGAGCTTCTGGGCATTCGGTGCTCTCATTATAGGCACTATCGCATTTGCTGCACAGAAAATGCGACACGGCTCCGGTCTTGTGTTGCTTTTATTGTCCGCTTTTACGTATTTACTCCTATTTATTCCTTCACAGTACCGCGATATGATATATTCGAGCGAGATAGCCGAGACGCTCGGTCTGTCCGATTCAATAAGAAGGTGGCAGATATCATTTATGATGCTGAGGGATAATCTTTTCCTCGGTGTCGGTATAGGTGATGACTCATTTGTTAAAGAAATAATCAATTACACATCATCGTTTGATTATTCCAATAGCGGCAATTTCCTTCTTGAGCTTGCCTGCGAGGCAGGAATAATTTCGTTGTTCGTTTTTATAATAATCTACCTTATCAGAGTGCGTCACAGAGGCATTTATCAACCCTACGTAAAGAATTCCTTAATGAGTAAGGTGTCGACCTACACTACCGTCCTTACTGTCATTCTTATGGCCTACGGCGCGTTTAATTACATTTGGGCTGATATGGCTATGTACTATCTGTTCTGGTGCGTATTCGGTCTTGGCAGTGCGGCTCTCAGAGTTTCAAAGAGTGAGTTTGATGACCGAGTCGCGTATTTTAGTGACGGAAGCGCAGAGGACTCCTCCTCGATAGATATCTCTATCAGACGATAAAAATATCTTTTGTTCGATTTGCCTAAAAATAAATAAAGCAAAAACATAAAGTTTAAAACTTTATTTTGGAAAAAAGTATTGATTTTTCCTCAACAATTTGTTATACTTGTATTACTAAAATTCTCGGAGGAGATTGATTTAATGGTTTCTCGTAGCGTTACTATACAGAATAGCGTAGGCTTACATGCAAGACCTGCAACGTTCTTCATCCAGAAGGCTAACTCTTATAAGTGTTCCATCTGGGTTGAGAAGGAGGATTGCCGTGTTAATGCCAAGAGCCTTCTCGGTGTTCTTTCTCTCGGAATCGTAAAGGGCACTACAATTACGCTTATTGCTGACGGAAACGATGAGAATGAGGCGGTTTCCGGCCTCGTAGCTCTCGTAGACGGCGGATTCCCGGAGTTGTAATTAATAGGTCGCATTTTGGTTAAGCCGAAAACGACGAATATTGAGTAAAAATCAGGAATTATCTCAGAAAACGGCGGTCGGCGGACTGCCGTTTTTCTTTTCACATCAACTACACCGGAAGAAAGGAGTAGGTTATGACAATAATTGAACGCCTTAGGGACAAGGCTAATTCATTGCCCGAGACACCCGGTGTCTATATAATGAAAAATACCGACGGCGAGATCATCTACGTTGGAAAGTCCAAAAAACTGAAGAACCGAGTCACATCCTACTTCACCGGCAATAACCATACTCCAAAGACCGCACGTATGGTCAGCCTGGTTCGTGACTTTGATTATATCGTTTGTGACACAGAGATCGAGGCTCTCGCACTTGAGAACGTTCTTATAAAGAAGCATTCTCCGAAATACAATATCAAGCTTAAGGATGCAAAATCATATCCGTATATCAAGGTTACCGCCGAGGAGTATCCTCGACTTTTTGTTACCAGAGAGCGTAAAAGCGATAAGGCGCGTTATTTTGGTCCGTATCAGGGCTCTTCAGCCGCTCACACGGCTCTTGAGACCGTGGTGAAGATATTCGGTCTTTATACCTGCCGCCGATCCTTCCCGAAGGATATAGGCAAAGAAAGACCTTGCATTTATAAGGATATGGGCAGATGTGTTGCTCCCTGTGTCGGAGGTATATCCGGCGAGGAGTACAGGGCCCTTGTTAAGTGCGCGGAGTGGGTGCTCGACGGCAATATCAAGGCGACGGTAGACAGCCTTACGAGGGATATGGAATATGCCGCAGAGGAAATGGAGTTCGAGCGCGCCGCTCAGCTACGCGACAGTATACGTGCGCTTGGAGCACTCGTTGAAAAGCAGAAGGTAGTTGCTGATGAAAAGGTAATGCGCGATGTGTTTGCAGTTTATATCGGAGAGACCGAGAGCGTTCTGGCTATGCTCTCGATCAGAGGCGGAGCACTGGTGAATAAAAATCAGTTTGTGCTATCCTTGGCGGACTTTTCCTCGGAGGACGATGCCGTAGCCCTGATAGCTGACTACTATGATACTGCAGGCAATATCCCGCGTGAGATCATGCTTGACTTTGAGCTTACAGAGGAGGACAGGTCTCTTCTTTCGGAGTATCTCACGCTGTCCGCTCCATACAAAGTGACTGTCAAGGTGCCCTCAAGAGGTGATGGCAGGAGACTATGCGATATGGCACTCGAGAACGCAAAGGAGACTGCCAGACAGCATCGACTCACCGTAGAACGGGAGGATAAAAGTGTGGGACGCCTTGCAGAACTACTCGGGCTGTCGGAAGTACCTCGCCGTATAGAGGCGTATGATATCTCAAACTTTGGCAACGAGTCCATTTTTGCCTCGATGGTTGTATTCGCTGACGGAAAGCTCAAGAAAAGTGACTATCGCGCTTTCTCGATCAAGACCACACTTGGCCAGGATGACTATGGCTCAATGCGAGAGGCATTGGCTCGCAGAGTCTCTCATATAGGTGACGGTACGGCATCACTCGGTGAGACACCCGACCTCATTTTGCTTGATGGTGGCGAAGGCCACGTTGGAATGATAAAGGAGCTATTTTCCGAGCTTGATATCGATATTCCTGTTTACGGTATGGTTAAGGACGACTTCCATAAGACAAGAGCCATCACCGACGGGGATGAGGAGATATCTATCGCAAGAGAGATGAATGTGTATACGTTTATTTACAATTTGCAGGAAGAAGCGCATAGATTTGCACTTAAGCACTCAACACGAGATAAGAGCAAAAAGCTGACAAACTCGACCTTGACAAGGATTCCCGGCATCGGTGAAAAAAAGGCAAAGCTTCTGCTTTCATCAATGCCTTACGTCAAGATCAAGGCAGCCTCGGTTGCCGAGCTTGTGAAGATCAAGGGTATATCACAAAAGGATGCCGAGTCCATCCGCGAATATTTTGATAAAAAGGAAAAGTAAAATGGTAAGAATTATTACAGGAAGCAAAAAGGGAAGAAAGCTTATTACTCTTGAGGGGGAGGCTACCCGACCTACCTCGGAAAGGATAAAGGGAGCTATCTTTTCTTCCATACAGTTTGATATAGAAAACAGACGAGTGCTTGATCTCTTTGCAGGTTCCGGGCAGCTCGGCTTTGAGGCGCTCTCAAGAGGCGCAGAGTCGGTTACTTTCGTTGACTCCGAGCGTGATGCTATGGATATTGTTAAGCGCAACGCAAAGGATCTCGATCTTTTCGATAAATCAAAGTTTTCGATTGCGGATTATCGCAACTATATAAGAAAGGCTTCCGGCAGGGACAAATTTGATCTTGTTTTTATCGATCCTCCTTACGCTATGGAGTGCTGTGTCGACTCGGCGGTGCGCCTTCGCGACGCGGAGCTGATTATTCCCGGCGCCATACTTGTTCTTGAGAGCGGAACCGAGACCGTCGAGGAGGGCGATCAAAGACTCGCGGGCTTTGAGTTTGTCAAGAGCACCTCGTACGGCAAAAAGACCTCGGTAAACGTACTGATATACAGAGGTGACGAAAAATGAGCGTAATAATGCCGGGAAGCTATGATCCCGTCACTCTCGGACATGCGGATATGATACGCCGCGTTGCCGAACGCGAGGAAGAGGTTTACGTAGTAATCTTTACCAATCCGAACAAGGAATATATGTTCTCGCTCGAGGATAGGGTTGCCATGCTTATGCTGGCAACGGAGGACCTCGACAACGTCTTTGTCTCATACTCTCTTGGCCGCGTTGTTGATTATATGCGTGAGCACGATATATCGAGGATAGTAAAAGGGTACAGAGGCGAAGAGGATCTTGAATGGGAGCAAACCCAGGCTGACTATAATATGAAGCATGGTGGATATGAGACGGAGCTTATCCTTTGCGAGGAGGAGTTTAGGGGCATAAGCTCCACTCTTGTTCGCGAGAGGATAAAGCGCACAGAGACCCTTTCGGATCTTGTACCGGAAAAGATCGAAAAGTATATATATTCCATTAAAGGATAAAAACGCAATAAAGAAAACGAGTATGAGCCTGATTGCTCATACTCGTTTTTTTTATAACTATCGGTTAGCAAATTATCCGATTAACTCACAGAACTCGTCTATTCTGTCTGCTATGGACTTAAGTCCCTGACGCCAGAACTCTTTATCGGTGAGATCAATACCTGCTATCTTGGCGCACTCCTCAACGTCGGTAATGCTGGTAGCTCTAAGCATAGCCTTGTAGGTGTCGACGAAGGCGGGGCCCTCCTGTTTATACTTGGCGTACAGGCCACGGGCAAACAGACCGCCAAAGGCGTATGGGAAGTTATAGAAGCTGAGACCTCCGCTATAGTAGTGACCCTTGCACAGCCACATATAGGGGTGCAGAGCGTTTTCGTCGAGGCCGTCGCCGTACGCCTTTTTCTGAGCATCTATCATAAGCGCGCACATTTTATCCGCATCCATAAACTCCATAGGTCTGTTTTCGAATACGGATTTTTCAAAAATGAATCGAGAGTAGATATCCACGATGATCTGGTTTGCGTCCATAAGCTGGCTTTCGATAAGCGCAAGCTTCTCATCTCTGTCGGCAGCCTCAGCTATCGCGGTCTCCATAACGAGAACCTCATTGAAGGTAGAGGCAGTCTCCGCTACGGGCATAGAGTATCCCTGGTTAAGTATAGAGTGGCAGAAGACCTGTCTGTCATGGAAGGAGTGTCCGAGCTCGTGAGCAAGGGTTACGACATCGCTGAATGAACCGTCAAAGTTTGTAAGCACACGGCTCTCTTTAGCTGAGGGAACTCCGCAGTCAAATGCTCCTCCAACCTTACCTTCTCTCGGGAAGAAATCGATCCAACCGTTTTCAAACGCACACTTTACCATATCGTGAAGCTCGGTGTCAAACTTTGCGAATATTCCGAGAAGATAATTTTTCGCATCATCGACCGAGTATACCTTGTTGCTATTGCCCATAGGAGCAAATAAATCGTAGAAGGGAAGAGAGCCCTTGTGACCGAGCGCCTTTGCCTTAGCCTTCATATACTTTCGGAAGGCGGGTAGATACTCATCCATAGCACCGAGGAGTGCGTCGAGTGTCTCTTTTTTCATTCTCGATTGGTATAGTGCTTTTGCCAGAGGCGATTCGTATCCACGCAGCTCACATTCGGTGAGCACCTGGAGCTTTATGCTGTTGAGGGCGAATGCAACCGCCTCCTTGATGGAGTCGTAGCAGGCGATCTCGGCGTCGAACGCCTTGCGTCTTACCTCGGCATCCGGGGAATATGCCAGGTTTCTTACTGCAGAGAGGGTGATATCCTCGCCCTCATACTTCACTTTTACACCGCTTGTGAGACTGCTCTGCAGATCGCTCCACGCGGATGCACCGGACAGATCCATCTTTGCCATGATAGTCTCCTCCTTGTCCGAGAGCAGATAACGGGAGGAGTCCTTGATTTTGGTGATCATATACTCAAAGTCGGCAAGTGCGGGGGTGCTCTTTATTACCTTATCGAGATCGTCGATCTCGGAAATTGCTTTTTCGATAATCGCTGCTGGAGCCGCGGTAGCGCTCATAGACTGCATGATTCGACCAAGCATAGATGCCGCTTCGGTGTCGCGGGTGTTTGCAGAGTACCTGAGGTTGGCGTAGATAGCCAGCTTTTCCACAAGTTCGGAGAGCTCTTCATGCACTTTGATGTACTTGGTGATGAGCTCTGCATCGCTAAGCTCATTGATCGAGTCAGCTACGCGAGAGAGCTCGGGTAGTAACTCTTCAAGTCTTTTAAGATCGTTTTGATACTCTACGGTGTCAAATCCGGTATAGAGTATATCAAGATTCCATTTTCCCATTATTATATCTCCTTTTTTACTTGTCCGTTTTCGATAAGTATAGAGAAGGTTTTTGCTTCTCCGTTTTTCATTCTTCCAATGAAGTCACCAATGCTTTCAATAGGCCTATCAAATTCCACTCCTGCCAGACGTGATATATATCGTGAGATGTGATTGTCGCTGCCTGCGGAGTGGGGCAGATGATATACGTCGGCGTACATTTTCGCCATATCGTTTTGGAAGTCCTCGTTGCCACAGTTGTCGACCTCGATTCCGTGCACGTGATAGGGGAAGAGCCTTACGTGGTCGATATAGCTTGCCTCACGGAAGGGGTGAGCCTGTATGATCAGGGCGCCATCATCCGCCATCATCGTGAGCATCTCCTTGCGAGAGACCGTCATGATCTCGGGGTGAGTAAGATACCACTCTTTTGACAGACCGTAAACAAGAAAGTCTGTACCGAGGTATGAGGTTTCAATTCCCCAGAAGAACTTGATTCCGATCTCGGGCGCGATCCTCTCACCCTCCTCGATGTCGGTGAAGTAGAACTCGATCTGTTCCTCGTAAGGCAGTGTTCTATCACAGCCGATGTTTGCATCAATAAAATGATTGGTGAGAAAGACTCCGTCGTAGCCTATCTCTTTGTAAAACTCCAGATTGTCCCGGACAGAATAGCTGCCGCATTTACTGACGGGGGATGAGTGGAGGTGAGTTTCATATCTGAACATATTGTATCCTTTCGAACCGTAGTACAAATATTATTGTATCACAATTTTTTTTTGATTTCAATAAAATAATTAATATTTATTGTTCGTATTGCAAAAAGCAGGAAGTTGTGATATAATTTAGCCTAAGAGGGGGGTGATCGGTGTGAAGAAGAGTTTTGGAACTATAGTCTTTTATTCCGAAATAAAAGAGACGACCTGTATGAGTAAACTCTATCCTCCCGAGCGCGACTTGGAGATCAGATCCTGTCACAGCGAAAAGGCAAAGCGCGAGAAATACGCCGTATGGAAGTTGCTTGAACGCGCTGTCAGAGAATACTTAAACCTCGATTTTGATAACATACAGTTTACAAAAACGCCGAATGGCAAGTGGATTTGCCCGGAATTTAGTTTTTCGCTTTCTCACACTGATGGCCTCGTATCTGTCGCAATATCAGAGACGGCAGTGGGCGCTGACGTAGAGAAGGTGAGAGATATTAAGGAAGGGCTTAGCTCAAAGGTATTAACAAAGAAGGAAAGGGAATATATGTTCTCTCTGCCGACCGAGGAGCGGTCCTTGTACTTACTTGACTGCTGGGTAAAAAAAGAGAGCGATCTGAAAAGGCGCGGTGACGGAGCACTAAATCCGACTGCTCTTGATTCAGAGACTTTGACCACTAACGTGCATAGACTCACTGCCAAGGAAAATGAGTTTCTGCTCTCGGTGAGCTCAGAAAATGAAATAGTTGAACTTGTTTATATGGAGGAAATATGAAAGAATTATCTCTTAACGGAATTTGGAAGATGACGGGGGGCGGTATTGAGTGTGAGGGAAAGATCCCGGGCTCGCTTTACTCCTTCCTGCTCGACGCCGATATGATGGCAGATCCCTATTGGCGTGATAACGAGTTTGGCGCCCTCGCGCTTACCCACGGTGATTACACCTTCAGCCGCTCCTTTGATTTCGAGAAGGGCGAGGATGAGTATATCCTTCGTTTTGATGGCATAGACACAATAGCTGACGTATTTCTAAACGGCACACACATAGCCCATACTGACGATATGCACGTGACCTACGAGCTAAGCGTAACCAACGTTATTAAGAACGGTGATAATGAGCTCTCGGTTATCTGCCGAAACATTCACCCATACATCAAGCAGAAGGCTGCCGAGCTTGACCTATGTAAGAATATTCAGACGCTCGCGGGATTTGGATACATTAGGAAGGCTCACTGTATGCTTGGATGGGACTGGGGTCCCTTCCTTCCGGATATGGGAATATGGCGCAGTGTAACGCTTATTACTAAAGATTCCGCAAGGATCACGTCCTTTAAAATCGAGCAAAAGCACGAAAATGGTAAAGTATACGTTACACCATTGGTGGAAACCGACAAGGATTGCGTAGTTTCTGTTAGCGTGGATACACCGGATGGTGAGAGATATTATCTGGCTGCGAACGAGGAGTGTGAGATAACTGATGCGGAGCTGTGGTGGCCTCGCGGTCTCGGTGAGCAACCACTATATTCATTCAGGGTTGACATACTTGAGGACGGTGTGTCTGTCGACTCTCAGACAAAAAGAGTTGGCTTGAGGAGTCTCAAGCTTATCCGCGAAAAAGACAGATACGGAGAGAGCTTTACCCATGAGTGTAACGGAGTCAAATTCTTCGCCATGGGTGCCGATTACATACCCGAGGACAATATCCTCTCCCGCTGTACGGAGGAGCGTTCGCGCAAGCTCCTCGAGAGGTGTGTATTTGCCAACTTCAATGCCATTAGGATATGGGGCGGCGGATACTATCCCGACGATTACTTCTTCGATATTTGCGACGAGCTTGGTATTATCGTATTCTTTGATCTTGCTTTCGCTTGTACATTTATTATGCCCGATCAGCGCATGCTTGAGAACATTGTTGTCGAGGTCAGACAGAATCTTGAGAGGATTCGCCATCACGCCTGCCTTGCCGTTATCTCCGGAAACAATGAGATCGAGTCCTGCGGAGTGGGAGCAGAGCTCGAGGTCAAGGAGGTGTGCATACCTGTTAACATAGAGCTCTTTGAGGGCGTTATAGCAGAGATCGTTAAGGAGGTATGTCCCGAGATACCCTACATTCACACCTCTCCGGTTTCACTTGGTCGCTTTATCGATCCTAACAACGAGAACTTCGGTGACTCCCATTATTGGGATGTCTGGCATCAGAACAAGCCTTTTTCAGAGTATAGGAATCATTATTTCCGCTATCTCTCCGAGTTCGGTTTCCAGTCCTTCCCCTGCGAGAAGACAATAAACGCTGTTACGCTCCCCGAGGACAGAAATATATTCTCGAGAGTTATGGAGATGCATCAGAGAAATGCCGGTGCCAACGCCAAGATAATCAGTTATCTTTCTGAGACCTTCCTGTATCCGACAGAGTTTGGTACACTCCTTTATGCCTCTCAGCTTTTGCAGGCTGAGGCTATGAGATACGGCGTTGAGCATCTTCGCCGTAACAGAGGCAGATGTATGGGTACTCTCTATTGGCAGCTTAATGATATTTGGCCGGTCGCATCCTGGTCGAGTATAGATTATTACGGCAGACTAAAGGCTTTGCACTATTATGCCAAGAGGTTCTTCTCACCCGTGCTCGTTTCCTGCGCGGAAATAGGCGAAAAAACCACACGCCCCCACGTTATTATGGAGCCTTGGTTCTTTGATTATGAGACAAAGGCGACTATATCGGTTACCAACGATACGCTTGAGCCGATCGACGGTACGGTCGTCGCGACACTTCGCGACAGCTCCTCACAGGTCATCTCGCGCTTAGAGTACCCAGTCCACGTTGAACCTCTTTCGGTCACACATCTTGATCAGATAGACTATGAGAAGACCGATGTCAGAACCAACTATCTTTCCTATGAGCTTGTTGTAGACTCAGACGTTGTATCCGAGGGCACAGTTCTGTTTACAGCGCCCAAGCACTTCGACTTCGTGGATCCCGAGCTTGAGGTATATGCAGACGGAGACGAGATCGTCGTTAAAGCTAACGCTTATGCCAAGAGCGTTGAGATCTACTCTCCCGACTCGGATTTTATCCTCTCTGATAACTTCTTTGATATGAATGCGGGTGAAAAACGCGTCAGAATCCTCGAGGGCGAGGTAGGACAGCTCCTTGTCAGAAGTGTTTACGATATAAAATAAGAGAGAGTACGTCGTCTTCTGACTCGAAGATAAAGAGTTGAAAGAACATCTTTTTCTTTGGAATCTTATCCTTAACGGGAAACGCGCTGATGCAAAGCTTGCCCTAATGGGTAAGCGGATAGTGAGGTTTAGACTTTGGCAAAGCTTGGAAAACCTAACTTGTGCATAGTACAAGCTTCACTGCATATAAGCTTCGTCTTCGCCTAAATAAAAAACAACACTAACAAAAAAGAGATAACGTTTCGGCTATGAACCGATTTGTTATCTCTTTTTATAATTATAAGGTTTGGACTTAGCCCACACTGTATGTGTCCGGACAAACGCGATGCTCACACTCAGCGGTTTTTTCAAATTCATCACTAAGAATACCGTCGCTTCAGTTATTTCTCTTTTTATTTTGCGGCCTTTTTTGCCAGATCTTTTGCAAAGTCTGCGAGCGCTCTTTCTCTTTCATCCCACTCGCACTCCGGGTATAGATCATAATCCGTACCGGTCTCAAGCGATATTACTTTGTCAAATCCTATCTCACTGAGCGCTGTGGCAAAGTCCTCCCAGTCGATGATGCCTTCACCGGGGATCATGTGGCTGTCCGTATCGCCCATGTTGTCATGGATATGCACCGCCTCAAGCCTCGTTCCAATATATCTTACCGCGTCGCCGACACGTTCTTTTTTGAAGATCGCCGCGTGACCTGTGTCGAGGCATACCTTCAGGTTGTCTCTCTTCAGCTTGTCAACGAGCTCGCATACCGCCTCAACGGTAGAAAGGGGATAGAGAGGGAAGGGCAGATTCTCAACACATACCTTGATGTCGTACTTACTTGCATAGTCTGCAAGGTCTGCGATGAAATCCTCGTTCAGCGCCCATACCTCCTCCGGATGATCCGGGCCATCCATATACGGCAATAACGTATGAACGATGAATCGGTGACAGCCGAGCACACTCGTGCCGTATATCGCTTTTTTCATTGCCTCACGCCAGAGCTTTCTTTCTTCCGGATCACCGTCCTTTGGTGTTCTCCATGGGGCGTGTGCCTGAGAAACAGTGAGTCCGTAACCTTCGATCAGGGCTTTTTGGTGTATGAGCTCTTTTTCAAATTCCGGGAGAGGAAGTTTGAAGAAATCCGACTCAATGTTGACAAAGCTCTGATAGTCTACACAGTCGTATCCGTGCTCCGCGATAAGCGAGAAAGCCGTGGGGTAACCGTGTGCCCCGTACGACGTGTGGATGATTCCTGTTTTCAGTCCTTCCTTCATTTCTACCTCCCGATAAGACGTTTTTTAAAATTATACCATCCTTAAGTGTTAAAGTCAAGCATAGACGGATAAAATGAATATTTTTAATCAACCTCTTGCAAATAACTGAATTATGTGCTAAAATATAGGTGTAAAAAATGGAAAGGAAATATTACCATGGGAAATGAAGTTAACGTACTTGAACAGATATTATCTCAAATACCTACTGAGATACTGGTCTCTACTCTTATCACTACGATGATCGCCTGCATTTTTGATGCGTTCTTCGGCTTCAAATTTTTAAGGCCGCTCGTCATTATCTCCGCTATCTATACAGGATTTGATATAGGCTCCGTAGAGCTCGGCATGCTCGTTGCGGATGTCGGTGGTGCGGGAGAGATCCTACCGCTCGTTCTCGGTATAGTATGCGCGATCCTCTTCGGCCTCCTCGCGCTCAAGGTCTACAAGATCGCAGTGTACATAATGGGAGGATGCTTTGGTATAATCTTCGGACTTTGTGTCCCGATGGTTGTATTCAGTCTCTTTGATCTTTCCGCAGTAGGGCTCATCGTTGGAATAATCCTTGCGATAGTCCTTGTCGTTCCTGCGGCAAAGCTCTTCTATAACAAGCTTTATAAGCCCCTATACATACTTACCTCATCAATCGGTGGAATGATGGCTGCCGCTATGTGCCTTGCAATGATATTTACCTTTGATATTGCACTTATCGGTCTTGCTATGCTTATAGGCTTCGTTCTCGGCATCCTTGCAGCGATCTATCAGTTCAAGCTGAACAGAGATGTCACTCTCGCAGACCGTATAGAATCCAAATAATGATCTTTACAGAGAGGGCCCGATATGTCGGGCTCTCTATTTTTTTGTTATATACTCAAAAAAGGACGGAAATAGCCATTTCCGTCCTTTTTGCTAACTGTTATTTTCATTTCTGTACTCACTCGGTGTTTTTCCCGAGTATTTCTTAAACACTCTTGTGAAATGACTTTGAGAGGAAAAGCCGAGATATTCCCCGATAGCACAAAGCCCCTTGTCCGTGTACTTCAGGAGCCGCTTCGCCTCCTTTACCTTTTCCTTGAGAATAAATTCGGACAGAGTCATGCCGCTCTCAGCCTTGAATTTTGCCGCAAGGTGAGTTCTGCTGACGAACATGGACGCCGCCATATCCTCAACACTCGTCCTTACGGAGATATTCCTCCTGACGTACTTGATCACCTCGCTGACGAGCCTTGAGGTGTCCTTTCCGAGCCGCTCCTCCTCCACTCTCTTGGTGTAGTCGAGCACCATATGATACTGCAGGTTGATTATCTGGTCTCGGGTGGCCATTATCTCGCACTTTCTTATGTACGAGTCGGACAGAGACAGCGCCTCCTCCATGTCCATTCCGCCGCGTATCGCCGCGCGTGAGACGAGGGTTGCTGTTACGATGAAGGTGTTTTTCATCTGTCTTGCCGCATCGTCTGCGAGTCTGCCTCCTCTTACCGCCGGAGCACTCCTCACCCATTCGGTCAGCGAGAGAGTGTCACCGCGTCTTACCATATCGAGCAGCTGTGACTCCAGTGCCAGTGTGTTGTGCACGGCCTCGCCGCCGAGCGCCTCCTTTTTGTATATCGAATCTGCCTCGGGACCGTTTCCGAGGGGTTCGCCGAGGTCGTATATTGCCACGTCGGAGACGGATAGCCTTTCTCCCGTCAAGACGTGGTTGAGAGCGCAGAGTATCTGTACTATGCTCTCAAGCGGCATCTGCACCAGCGACTTCATTGCCGTGATAAACCTGTCTGTGTCGCAGGATTCCACGTCACAGCTGAAGGCAAGCTCGCGCATATCTCTCTCACTCATGGGCGTCTGTCTCGATGGCCCGATCACAACCGCCAGATCGTCATGCTTCATAACGCCGTAGTAATTAAAGTAAGGCGTGACGAAATAGCCGATATTTCCGCTTAGTGCGAGTATCGAATCAAGATACGGCTTTATGGGGTCGGCGGGGAAGTCCTGCCTTGAGTGAAAGAGAGTGAGCTCTCCTCTCTCGTATATTCTCACCGGCACGCCGGCAAGATCACCTATTGAGGTTGCCATGTATTTAATATCCACAGTTTGCATATTCCACTCCGCAAGATACTGATGATAATACAATAATACCATAAAAAATACAAAAATGCAAGAAATATATGAATAAATATGATATAATCAAAATAAAAAGCTAATTATTGGAGGGCCTATGAGAATAGACGAGCTTATAAAGGAAATGACGCTTGAGGAGAAGGCGGCGATAGTTGCCGGCACCGACTTTATGTACACCAATCCGATACCCAGGCTTGGCATCGAGAGTATACGTATGTCCGACGGTCCGCACGGACTCAGAGTCCAGCGTGAGGACGTTGACGATACGGGCAACAGCGATCCCGCAACCTGCTTTCCGACCGCGGTCACTCTCGCCTCGACCTTTAATCCGGATCTCGCTCACGAAATGGGCGTTGCCATCGGCAACGAGGCAAGACACTACGGTATAGACGTCGTTCTCGGTCCCGGAACGAATATAAAGCGCAATCCCCTGGCAGGCCGTAACTTTGAGTATTTCTCGGAGGATCCTCTTCTTGCCGGCGCTATGGCCTCGGGTGAGGTATCCGGTATAGAGAGCACCGACACAGCCGTCGCTATCAAGCACTTTGCCCTTAACAACAGTGAGAACTACAGGCTTATGGGCGACAGCGTCGCGGATATGCGTGCCATCAGAGAGATATATCTTAGACCCTTTGAGATCGCGGTAAAGGGGGCACACCCCGAGACTGTGATGTGCTCGTATAACAAGATAAACGGTACGTACGCTTCTGCCAACAGATGGCTCCTTACCGACGTTTTGCGCCGCGAATGGGGATTTGACGGCCTCGTTATGACCGACTGGGGAGCTACACATGACAGAGTAGCTATGCTAAAAGCAGGTCTCGATCTTGAGATGCCGGGTGACAACACCATCTCGCGCAAGTGGGTAATAGATGCCGTAAAAGACGGTGCACTCGACGAATCTGTGCTTGATCAGGCGGTACGCAACATACTTACACTCGTTGCCAACCACGAGGGGCGTGTGAAGGAAAACGCGGACTTTGACCTTCATCACGATCTCGCGGTAAGAATAGCGACGGACGGAGCGGTGCTGCTTAAAAACGATAGCGCACTCCCCCTTAGTAAGGACGAAAAGTATCTTGTTGTAGGTGAACTGTTTGAGAAACCCAGATACCAGGGTGCGGGAAGCTCGCTTATCAATCCCGCAAGGCTGGTTACACCTATGGAGGCCTTTGACTCTCACGGTGTAGAATACACTTATCTCAAGGGCTACCGTGAGAATACCGTTGAGGTTAATGACGAGCTTATACGTGAGGCAATCAAGGAAGCTGAGAAATTCGACACGGTCCTCCTGTTTGTCGGTCTTACCGATGACGTTGAAAGCGAGGGCTGTGACAGAGAGCACATGCGACTTCCCGAGAACCAGCTTGCGCTCATAGATGCTATCGTAAAGAAAAACAAGAGGGTGGTCGTCGTCAGCTACTGCGGATCTCCCTATGAGGCTTCCTTTGCGGATGACGTATCTTCAATACTTAATATGTATCTGCCCGGACAGGGCTCGGGTGAGGCTACCTACTCGCTCCTCTTCGGCGACGTCTCTCCCTCGGGCAGACTTGCAGAGACCTGGCCTGTCGATTACTCTTACGTTCCCTTTGGTGAGAGCTTTTCAAGGACCCCGGTGGAGGTTTATCGTGAGAGCGTGTTCGTCGGTTATCGATACTATGCTACCAAGGGTCATGGAGCGCGCTATCCCTTCGGATACGGACTGTCATATACCGACTTTGAGTGGAGCGATATGTCGCTCGAAAAGAGAGATGACGGCGTATGCGTATCGGTAACTGTAAAGAACGTAGGACGTGTCAGAGGCGCCGACGTGGTACAGCTGTACACCTCTAAAAGGGATAGCACAGTACCGAGACCTCGCCGCGAGCTCGGAGCCTTTAAGAAGGTGTATCTTGAGCCCGAAGAGGCTACCCGTGTAGAGCTTTTTGTACCTATTGACAGCCTCAAGTATTGGAATATTAAAGAAAATCGTCTTGTTCTTGAGGATGGTGAATACATCCTTGAACTTTGCCGTGACTCACAGACTCCCGTTATGGAGTTGACTGCTGCGTTTGAGGGAGAGACGGTTTGCTCACCTTATACCGAGCGCGTTGACAGGATCTACCGTTCTCTTGACCTTGAGGGGATGGACGACGAGGTCTTTGAGGAAATGTCATCACTTAAGGTGCCCGCCGTTCCTCCCAAAACACCCATCACAATAGAGAGTCGTTTTACCGATCTCACACAAACCTTTATAGGTAAGATGATCTTCGCGGGAATAATGCTTATCCCCAAGATGGAGTTAAGAAAGGCTAAGCGCCTTCCCGAGGGCAAGGAGCGCGACAACAGGATCAAGGGCGCCATTTTCAAAGGACGAGCTATGCGGAGCGGATCTATATTGACTAACTCTATGACATCGAGCGGACAGTTCCCATATAACTTAGCAGAGGGCCTTGTACATATGGCAAACGGAAAAATATTCAAGGGACTTGGATGTATGATGAAGAAGATCGACACCCCTAAGCTCCCAAAGGAGAATAAAAAATGAAGACTAAGCTTTTTGATAATAAGCTCTTGAAGAGCAGGGTAACCTGCGACTCTGTTACCGGAAAGGAAAAGTGGCTCGGCTACCTTCTCGGCCCGTGCGGTGCGTTGCTTTTAAATGCAGTTCTCGCTACTTATCTCAATGTTTACTATACGGACGTGTTAAATCTTACGCATATTTGGGGCGGTATCTTCCTTACCGTTTTCCCAATAATATCTAAGATAATTGACGCATTTACTAACGTGATCATGGGATACGTCATCGACAGGACCAAGACCTCCGAGGGCAAGGCGAGACCGTGGCTCCTCCTCTCTGCTCCTATGGTTGCAATAAGCGGAATACTGCTATTCGCCGTGCCCAAGGCTTCCGAGACCGTTCAGGCTATATGGGTAATGCTATCGTATAACCTGTTCTACTCCTTCTCGTATACCATATTCAGTATGAGCCATAATCTTATGGTCCCTCTCTCGACAAGAAACACCACCGAGCGCGGAGGTCTTTCCGTATTCAATCAGATAGCCTCAATTATGATGAGCGGCATTCTCGTAGCTCTCATCTTCCCGATGGTTATTATTCCTATGCTCGGCGTTGATAAGGCGAAGTGGGTGACCGTAATGAGTATTCTCTCCATTATCTCCCTGCCTCTTATCCTTCTTGAATACTATTTCACCAAGGAGCGCGTTACAGAGGAGAAGGGTGAGGAGAGCGAGAAGCTCCCCTTCAGAACTCAGTTGAAGGTCGTCCTGACCGATAAGTACACTCTCATCGTTCTTATCTACTTCCTCATTTTCACCTTCGGCTCCAGCCTTAAGAACATTGGTCTTGTTTATTACTGTAACTACGTGCTCGGCACGTACAACGACGGCATCACGCAGATGCTTGTATCGGTCATCGGCGGCGTTCCTATGGGTATAGGAATCTTCGCAGTATGGCCTCTGGCAAAGAAGTTCGGCAAGCGCAACGTCACTATGTGGGGCTTCGTTCTTTATGCTATAGGCAGTCTTCTCTGCTGGCTCGTTCCCACCAATATGGTGGTCGTGCTTATCGGCCAGTTTATCAAAAACATCGGCGGACTTCCTTGCGCTTACGTTTTTATGGCACTCTTTGCCGACACGCTCGATCATCTCGATTGGAAGAGCGGTATGCGCTGTGACGGTCTCGCTATGTCCATCTACAGCATTATCTCCTGCGCTATGATCGGTATTGTTACCGGAATTTTTAACGGCCTTTTGGCAAACGCGGGATACATAGCTCCCACTGTTGATCAGCTTGGCAACACTGTTGCCTTTACCCAGCCCTCTGCTGTTACGGATGTGATCACATTCTCGTTCGTAGGTCTTGAGACCTTTACGGGAATAATTCTCGCTGTGCTTCTTATATTCTTCTCGGTTGAAAAAACGGTGTCAAGAAAGCAGGCGATCATCAAGGCGCGCCGTGGCGTGGAAACTGACGTAGTGCTCGAGCCTCTTAGCGAGAGGGATGAGGCTCTTTGGCAGGTTGAAAAGGCGAAGGGCGAGGAGTACTACCTCGCTATTCAGAAAGAGCTTGACAGAGAATAAGATGAAAGCAATCAGACTAAAAACAGAGTTTTTATCGGATCCTATCGGCATAGATATCCAAAATCCCACGCTCACCTGGAATGCCGAGGGTGACGTTCGTCAGAGTGCATACCGCATAGTTGCGATCGTTAATGGTGATGTCGCTTGGGACAGCGGCAAGGTGGAGTCCTCCTCGATGAGGGCGACCTATCCCTACAGGCTCAATTCACGTGACAGAGTAGAGTGGACGCTCACTCTTTGGAACGAGGACGGAAAAGAGGGAGAGCCCTCGAGGGCATCGTTTGAGATGGGGCTTCTTGAAAAAGAGGATTGGAAGGCTAAGTGGATCTCGGGTGACTACCGTCCAAGGCGCAAACATCGATATCCGGTCGATCTGTTCAGACGCGAGTTTGAGGCGTCGGATATAAAATCGGCTCGCATTTACGCCACAGCCTGCGGACTTTACGAGCTGGAGCTTAACGGCGAAAGGGTAGGGGATTTTGTCCTCGCTCCCGGACATACCGACTATGCAAAGAGAGTGCAGTACCAGACCTATGACGTGACAGAAATGCTTCTTGAAGGAAGAAACGTTATTGAGGCCAAGCTCGCGGACGGTTGGTACCGCGGCTCCTGCGGCGCCTGGGGAATCACCAATCAGTACGGAAGCAGAACAAAGCTGCTCGTTCAGCTTGAGATAGAGCGTACGGACGGCACATATCAGACGGTCGCTACAGACTCCGACTGGTCGTGGTCGAACGACGGACCGCTCCTCTTTTCCGATAATCAGGACGGCGAGGTGTATGATGCCCTTTGTATCCCGACCTATTTGGGCAGAGCAAGGGTATGTAATCACAAAATTATCCCTACAGCATCAAATAACGTACCCGTCAGGGAAAAGGCTTACCTTCAAAGCCCGAAGCTCATAGTCACACCGAGCGGCAAGACCGTGCTTGACTTTGGACAGAATATTGCGGGATATATACGCTTTTCCCTTAGCGCCAAGGCCGAGGATGAGATCCATCTTCGCTTTGGTGAGATGCTCGACGGAAACGGAGAGTTTACCCAAAAGAATATTCAGTGCGCAACTAAAAAAAGGCAGACACCCCTTCAGGAGGTGCACTATACCGCCAAGGAAGGGCTAAACGAGTACAAGACCCGTTTTGCCGTATTCGGCTTCAGATACGTTCTCGTTGAGGCGGATATGGACTTCAAGGCGGAGGACTTCACGGCGGTTGCCGTGTGGTCGGATATGGAGGAGACGATATCCTTCGACTGCTCACATCCGCTTATAAACAAATTCGTTGAGAATACGCTCTGGTCGGCGAGGAACAATCATCTTGACGTACCTACCGACTGTCCCACGCGTGAAAGACACGGTTGGACGGGTGACGCGCAGATATTCTGTCGCACCGCCTCTTACTTCTTCGATTACGTGGCCTTTGCGAGAAAATACCTTCACGATATGCGTGACGGACAGAGAAGAAGCGGAGTCTTCCGCCAGATCACTCCTAAGGGAGGCATAGACTTCTATATGTCTCCGATGGACGGCTCTGCAGGCTGGTCGGACGCAGGTGTGCTCATCCCCTATCGCATATATGAGCACTACGGTGACGTCCGTATTCTTGAGGAGTGCTATGCCGATATGAGGCGATATGCTCTCTATAAGATAAGAACGCTCGGTAAGCGTTATCCCACCGGTATGCCCACCGGACTTCACGGCAATCATAGACGTATGATCTCAAACTACGGCCAATCCTACGGTGAGTGGGCGGAGCCCGCCGACGTCAATCCGTTTAAGGTAACAGATTTTATTTGCCCTCACCCCGAGGAGACTACGGCCTATATCGTATATATGCTCGACGTTATGTCGAAGGTCTCGGACGTTCTCGGCAGGGCTGAGGACAAGCAGGAGTACGAAAGGTACAGAGAAATAGCTAAAGAGGGCTACGGACACCTTGTCAGAACCGAGAGACACAGTCTTGATACCGACAGACAGTCTAAGCTTGTGCGCCCCTTGTACTTCGGACTTCTGGATGAGGAAAACGAGAAATATGCAAAGCAACGTTTACTTAAAGCGCTTGATAACTACGGCTGGAGACTCGGTACGGGATTTCTCTCCACACCGTTTATTCTGTACGTTCTCGGGGATATGAATATTGAATACGCTTACAGACTCCTTGAAAACGAAAAGATGCCCGGCTGGCTCTTTATGCCCAAAATGGGCGCAGATACCATCTGGGAGAGCTGGGAGGGCACTGAGGCTCAGGGAGGCGTTGCCTCTCTTAACCATTACTCCAAGGGCGCGGTCTGTGAGTGGTTATTCAGTGAGATGTGCGGCGTAAAGGTCGGTAGGGAGAACGAGTATATTATTTCTCCAAGAGTGGGAGGAAGTCTCAGTTACGCTTCGTGCAAATACACCGGAATCTACGGTACAGTCTCGTCATCGTGGCGCAAGACGGACGAGGGTGTAATATACGAGATAGAGGTTCCTTCCAATGCTACCGTGAAATTTATACTCGACGGTGTTGAACATATTTTTGTTTCTGGAAAGCATATTATTCGTACCTAATCTCAATTTATTATCCGAGTTTATTAAAAAGGACTTGAAATAACGCTTAATATACTGTAAAATAGTGGTATGTTACATCATACGGCGAAATTACGTATAATCTGCGTTTTTTCGAGTCCTTTAAATATTATGTTAAGGAGAGAAAATGAGAAAATTAATAGCTCTTGTCCTGCTTCTGTGCTTCCTGCTCACCGGCTGCGGTCTTGTGGACAGAGTTAAGGAGTTCTTCGGACCGACAAACGATATTGGCGGAATGGGGGGTCCTTCTGCCGGCGGTGAAAACGATAGCTCGGATACAGGGGATAACGGTGATCAGAGCGGCAGCACGGATACCGATGAAGATTGTACCTCGCATAGGGACGTTGACGATAACGGTCTGTGCGACGTCTGCTCGGAGTCGGTAATAGTTATTGTCGACGTCTACGCGATAAACGACCTTCACGGTAAGATAGTGAAGAGCGATTCCCAGCCCGGCATTTCGGGACTTACAACCTACCTGAAGAACGTGTCCGATGATAATACCGTTCTTCTCTCCACGGGAGATATGTGGCAGGGTACCTCCGAGTCAAATCTTACTCACGGTGCACTGCTAACAGATTGGATGAGTGAGCTCGGCTTTGTCTCTATGACTCTCGGTAATCATGAGTATGACTGGGGTGACGAGTACATCTATTCAAACCTTGAGAATACAGACTTTCCGTTTCTTGCTATCAATGTCTATGAAAGGGACACGAACGAGAGGGCAGATTACGCTACTCCTTCGGTGATCGTCAGCAGGGGAGGTATAGAGATCGGCATTATTGGTGCCATCGGCGACTGCTACTCCTCCATCTCAGGCGAAGTGGTTGGCGGCTTTTATTTTAAAGTCGGTGACGAGCTTACCGAGCTCGTTAAGGCGGAGGCAGACAGACTGCGTTCGCTCGGTGTTGAGTTTATCGTCTATTCTATTCATGATGGCTACGGCCAGAGCTCCTCGGGTAAAAAGGCTGTTTCTGACAGCGCTCTTTCCTCTTATTACGATATTGAGCTTTCGGACGGCTACGTGGATCTCGTATTTGAGGCGCACACGCATCAGTCCTACGTACTTTACGATACAAAAGGGGTATATCATATCCAGGGCGGAGGAGAGAATAGCGGTCTTTCTCATGCTAAGCTTAAGTACAATACTGCGAACGAGAACAGAAATGTCCTCTCTCCCGAGGTCGTGAGGTCCGGAGTTTATACAAATCTTAGTGCAGACCCTCTTGTCGATGAGCTGCTGTCAAGGTATGCTGATGAGATCGCGCCGGCATACAGAGTTGTTGGTAACAATCCCTCTTATATGTCCTCGACCGCAATTAAGCAATTGGTTGCCAAGCTCTATTATGAAGCGGGCGTCGAAAAGTGGGGAGAGGAATATGACATCGTTCTCGGCGGAGGATTTATTTCCGCGCGCAGTCCTTATAATCTTTACGCAGGTACTGTGACCTACAGTGACCTTTATTCAATTCTCCCGTTTGACAATCAGATCGTCCTGTGCTCAATATCCGGCAGGGACCTGTATAGCAAGTTTCTCACCACGTCTAACAAGAATTACTATATCTACGGTGATGATCTTACTTATCTTGAAAACAACATAGATCTCGATGCGAGGTATTATGTCGTTACTGATACGTATTCGTCAACTTATGTTTACAATAGGCTTACGGAAGTGGCAAGATATGATGTGAACGTTTATGCAAGAGATCTTGTAGCTATGTATTTTGAAAGACGTGAGAATGAGTGATTTGAGTGCGATTGTTCGTACAAGCATACCGTGTCTTGGGCAAATATAATTCGACGCTCATCGCTTTGAAAAGGATTTATTAAAAGCACTGCTTTGTAATTATTATTCTTTATTAAAAAATATGAAGATTTATTAATTTTACTTTACAATATAGGCATTCTTGTTTATAATGAGTTTGGCTCGGGTGTGATAATTCGAGCCAAACTCATGTTTTTTTGCATGTTTTGCGGTATTTTGCCACTAAATAAACATATCGGAGGATCACACCTTGACGGTCGTTTACTACCTCGGAGCCCTGCTGTTTGCATTAGGCTCATTTGCCCTGTTGTATTTCACTAAAGACAGGAATCTCTTTAAAAATCTAAATATGAAAAAGCTTTTGGCCTGTCTATACGGCGTCCTATTCTTCGTACGCTCGTTCGGCGGTGAGTATGCTCTGCAGAGTACGGTAGGACTCAACATTTATTCTCCGTTCGGTGCGACGGGAAGTGTAAAGGCCTTTTTCTCGGTCCTTCTTCTTTGGCTCATATTTACGGTTCAGCTTACCGTTGTTAGCTACGTATTCTTCGAGGAGCATCTGCCGAGGGTGACACCCATTGTTCGCTACGTTGCGCCCGCGGTGTATCTCGTCTCGATAATCGCTCTTCCGATGCTCTGCCGCGGTATGGACGGCGAGCTTGCCGACGTCTTTCACTGGCGCAGCCTCATCTTTGCTCTTGAGCTCGGTGTCGGACTCGGTCTTTCCTCAAGGCTTCTCCTTGATGGTGTGAGGATAAAGCAGACGGCAAAAGGGTGGCTCACCACAGCCCTCATCTTCGTCGGAATGTTCCTTATTAATCTTCCCGCGTGGGCACCGCAGGCGATCTTCGGATTTGGCAACAGCGCGATCAAGGTCGACGACTTCAACGTGTATCACAGAATAGTGCTTTACGGCTCGCTCGTGTTTATCTTTGCGATACACTTCTTATTGAGAAAGCGCACCTATGAGCAGAAGAGATACGCCCTTCTTTACATAAGCATAGCGACGATGATCTCCTTCTGCTTTAAGTACGACTTCTCGACCTTCCTCCACCTTGAGGACTGGCCGCTCCACCTTTGCAATACAGCGATGTTCATCATCCCTCTGGTCCTGATCTTCAGGATGGAGAAACTCTATTACTTCACGATATTCATTAACGTGCTCGGCGCATTCTTAGCGATGATAATGCCGAACACCGACGGTGCGAATTGGCTTGCCACGAGGACCTTCGAGTTCTGGTTCAACCACTATATTGCCTTCGCGCTTCCCGTGCTTATTATGACACTCGGCATCTTCAGACGCCCGAAGATGAAGCAGTTTGCCTACTCTCTCATCGCCTTCTTCTGCTACTACGCCTTCGTCCTCGTGGCGAACGCCGTGCTCACGGGTATGGGCAACGAGACCGACTTCTTCTTCATCAACTCCGACTTTGTCGCGTCCAAGCTCGGCGACTGGGCGGAGGACCTGAGAGATATCACCTTTGACATTAACACGATCCTAAAGATCGGAGACTTCAAATTTATACTTTATCCCGTATATCAGCTCATTTATTTTGTGGTCTACATAGTTCTTTCATTCGCTATGTGGTTCCTATACGAGCAGATATTCGAGATAACCGACACATACGCAATCATTATGGAAAGGAACCGCAAGATAAAGGCTGACAGACTCGCTCTGGAGGTGCATCTTGCAGGTAGAAGTATGCAAGAGCCTATGAATCCTGAAAACGAGGGTAAGCTTATCCTCCGTCATTTCTCAAAGAGATATTCCACCAGCGACGTTTACGCTGTTTATGACGCCAACCTCGAGATAGAGGGAGGACAGATATTCGGCTTCCTCGGTCCTAACGGCGCGGGCAAGTCAACAATAATTAAATCCATAGTAGGCATACAGACCATCACCTCGGGTGAGATCGAGGTTTCAGGTTACGACGTGGACAAGCAGTCTGTAGGTGCTAAGATGCAGATAGGATTCGTTCCCGATCATTACGCTCTCTATGAGAACCTCACCGGCCGAGAGTATGTCAATTATATCGCTGACCTATACAAGGTCTCGGAGCAGGACCGAGATGAGAGGATTGCGGAGTACGTTGCCAGATTCCGTCTTGAGGGATCAATAGACAACCCAATGAAGACCTACTCCCACGGTATGAAGCAGAAGATAACCATTATGTCCGCCCTCGTCCATAATCCGAAGATATGGATACTCGACGAGCCCCTCACAGGCCTTGATCCGGAGTCCATCTTCCAGGTCAAGGAGTGTATGAAGGAGCATGCGGCAAAGGGTAACATAGTCTTCTTCTCCAGCCATATTATTGATGTCGTTGAGAACATCTGCGACAGGATCGCCATTATCCGTAAGGGTCAGATCCTCACCACCAAAACTGTTGCTGAGATCAAGGAGAGCGGGGTACCGCTCGAGACCTTCTATATGAACACTATTGACGGCAACACCCATCCGCCGGTATCTCTTAAAGAGGCCGAGGAGAGGGAAAGAGTTGCCAAGGGAGTGACCGTATGACGAAGGTGAAAAACACATTCTGCCTTGAATCGATACGCGAGTCGCTTTCCGCACTTTTGACTCTTGTCAAAATGCAACTGAAGGAGAAGATGGATCTAAGCTATCTTCGCTCGACGCGCAGACTGATATTCAAGCTCGTATGGTTGCTTATAGAGTTTGCGGCGATAACTGCAGTGCTGACTGTCCTCTTCAGTTACGTGAAGCTGCTCGGCCTGTTTTCGCTCGTGCGGGATATACCGGTCTCGGTCATATCGATCGTGTTTGGAGTAATGCTTCTTCTGTCGGTTGTGACCGACACGGCGGGACTTATGAAGTCGCTGTATTTTTCCAAGGATAATTCGGTGCTTCTTACGTTCCCGGCGACTCCCTCTCTTATATTTCTATCCAAGCTTGCAACCTACTACGTATACGAGATACGTAAGAGCTTTATGTTCACTATACCGATGTTCATCGCCTTCGGAATTGCTAAGGGTTATGGAGCGTATTACTATCCTTGGCTCTTTGTGATGTTTGTGCTTATATCTACGGTGCCCGTGCTTATTTCTGCGCTTCTCTCGATCCCCGCGATGTACATTTACGTGTTTTTAAACCGTGTTAAGGTGCTTCAGTATGTTCTTTATTCGCTTGCGGCGGTGGTTGGTATAGCCCTTCTTTGGGCGGTGCTCCGCATCATTCCCGCTGACATCAATTTCATTGAGTCATGGGGCGAGACCTATTGGGATATACAGAATTTCCTTAAGTCCTATACGGAGATATTCTCCCCGATCTACAAGTTCACTGAGCTCATAGTGGGCAAGACTGTCGGTCTTACCAATATCATTTTTCACTCTGAGACAGTAAAGAGTCTTTTGGTTCTCGGGCTCGTGGATATGATCGCGCTTGTCCTTTGCTTCCTTATCTCGAAGCCATTGTTTTGCCGTATGGCTGCGACTCCATTCGAGTTCAAGAAGAAAAATGCCGCAAAGGAGAGGAGAAACAGGAAGCTTTCGCCCTTCCTCTCCGCTATTAAAAAGGAGTGGACGAGCGGCCTTCGCTCTAACTACTTTATTAAGCTTGCAGGCATTCTTATTGTAATCATGCCTATGGCGATATATCTACTCAACAAGCTTTATTCATCAATGAATCTTGACTATACCGGTAAGCAGATGACCGTCTGCTTTAATGCAATGATAATACTTCTCATTCTTCTTATGACCAACATTAGTCTTGCATCAGTATATAGTCGAGACGGCTCCAGCTCCTACCTTAACAAGGTGCAACCCACTCCGTATGCCGTCCTCCTTTATTCAAAGCTGTTCTTCCCGATGGTGATCTCCCTTATCGGCACGGTGGCTACCGTCTCGATCTTTGCGGGCTTTACCTCGCTTTCAAGGACGGATTCACTTATGTTCGGCATCACCGTTTACGCAGTATACGTCTCTCACCTCTTTATGAGCGCGGAGCGTGATATTATGAACCCTCAATACGAGCAGTACGCCACCTTCAGCGAGCAGTCGAATAACCCTAACGAGTCCGGCTCGGCTATTCTTGCTGTTCTTATCTCCGCGGTAGTGTTTATCGTTGCGCTTTTCCTCTCGTCAAAGTCGAATAGCGGCGTGTGGACAAAGCTTGCTGTAGTGACCGTTATACTCGCCTCGTTCAAGGCGGTCACCTATGTTTCCAAGATCAAGGCGTTTTATAAGGAGAAGTAATAATGAAAAAGACGATAGTAATTATAATTCTCGCTGTGTATATCGCCTCGATAGCGATAGTAAATTTCTTTGGCCTCGAGGTCAAGATCTTTGACGGCATCACCTACGTATCCAATATTCAGTGCGATACCGTCACGGTACAGAATGAGAATCCGAAGACCCTGACCCCCTCGGACTACATCGGTCCTATGCACGATATACCTCTTTTCATCTTCGACTTTATTCCCGCACCGGGCGGGGCAGAGTACACCGCGGATGACGAGAGCGTTATCACCAACCCGAACGCAGTCCAGATCAACTACGAGGTAATGCCTCATCTTGCCGATGAGACAGGCGTCAGATTTGAGTTTGACGAGGCGGCTATGCAGGGCGTTGCAGTCTTTCACGAGGTGAGCAAGACCTTTGTCTTTCTGAAGCCCGATACCGTCTTTACCATCACGATTAAGGCGACTGACGGATCTAACAAGAGCACCAGTGTTTCCATAATGGGGCGCTCACAAGCAAACTAAAGTTAACAAAATACAGAAATATATAAATAAAAAATACAAGGAGGATTTCTAAGAAATGAAAACACCTCGCACATCCAAAAAGGTCATAACGGCACTCCTGCTTGTCAGCGTGCTCCTCGTTATGGCATCCTGTACCTTACTTACCGGCTCTCTTAGCCTTAAGAGCTTTACCGTAGACCGCTCGACGGTAAAGACTGCTTACTACGTCGGCGAGGAGATCGACTTCTCCGGTATACAGGCGACAGCCGTTTACTCAGACGAGTCTCTCACTAAGGTCTACACCTTTGATGAGCTCACCATCACCTATGACGACGACATCACTGCGACCCCGGGTCAGAAGACTGTCACCGTCTCCTTCCTTGACCCCAACCTTAACGTAGAGCAGAAGGCTTACGTGCAGATCACCGTTTCCGAGGATCCCAACGCACCTAAGCACGCAGGCTACGAGGTCGACTGCTCGGGTATGAAGACCACCTACTTTGTGGGTGAGGACGTCGACTTCACGGGCGTGAAGGTTATTGAGAAGTTCACAAACGGCGGTGCTGACGTAGAAATGACCGATCTTACCAAGATCTCCTATAGCTACTCCACCGATATCACCGCGGCCCCCGGCTCCAAGAATATCGTCGTGACCTACGACGGTAAGAGCGCAGGCGCGATCACGGTTACCGTTAAGTATCCCGCGATCACCGAGACTCTTCTTAACTCCGAGAACGTAAAGACCGAATATATGGCAGGCGACGTGCTTGACCTTTCCGGACTTACCCTTACCGTCAGCTACGAGAACGGCGAGACGAGGACGGTCACCGACTTCACCGCGGACACTCTTGATATGAGCACAGCGGGCGAAAAGACGGTCATCGTTCATTACCTCGACCCCATCTCGGGTGTACAGGGCTCTGACAGCTTCACCGTCAAGGTCGACGCCATCGAGAGCTACACCGTTGACACCTCGGGTATGACTCTCACCTATTTCGAGGGTGACACCGTCTCCTTCGATGGCATCGCGGTTACCGCGGTATACCACTTCGGCAGGAGCGAGAGCGTGCCCTTTGCATCGCTCACCTTCGTCCACGAGCAGAACATTACCGCTACCCCCGGTCAGAAGCCCGTTGAGGTCAAGATCGGCGATGTAAAGATCGGTGAGTTCGTCGTTGCCGTCGGTGATATAATTGCAACTCCCACGCTTAACACCGAGGGTGTAAAGCTTAACTACAAGCAGGGCGAGGCACTCGACCTTACCGGCCTTACCCTCACCGTTACCTATAACGACGGTACTCCCGCGGTAGAGAATATCCCTCTCACCGAGCTCACCATCGTTTCCTCCGATATCTCCGCGCTTACCAAGGAGGGCGCGAAGAACGGTAAGAGCGTTAACGTTTCTATAGCATATACCGATGCCGTTACGGGCAGACTCTACGTCTACCTCACCATCAAGGTATACAGCCCCACATACTCCATCTCCTCTATGCCCGATAAGACCACCTATTACGTAGGCGAGACCATCGACTACACCGGCCTTGTAGTTGTCGCATCCTATGCGCATCTTGAGGGCGTGACCGAGACCGTTGATCCCTCTAAGGTTACCGTTGCGGGCGGCACCGTTGCCACCTCCTCTATCCTTAAGGCTGTTAACGTAGGCACGGCTGCGGCAGGCAACATTTCCATCACCGTTCTTAAGAACGAGATCGCATCCATCACCGTTGGCGGCAGCTTCGATACCTCCTACGAGGTAGGCGAGACCCCCGACTTCACAGGTCTTACCATTACCGTTACTTACCTCAGCGGCAAGGTCGTTGAGCTCGGCTATGATAAGCTCACCGTCGGCACTGTCGACACCTCCCTAGCAGGTACCAAGACCGTTGCCGTCAGCTTCACCGACGAGGTGAACAACGAGACCGCAGGCGCTACCTTCCAGGTTACCGTGATCGAGGCAAAGCCTACCGTAACTCAGTTTGAGAAGCCCGGCAGCCTCACCTCCTTCGACAGCGATAACAAGAACGCAGGCACGCTTAACTACGGCGACACCGGCTTCTCCGGTCAGTTCCTTAACGGCGGCAAGCTCTATACTATCGGTGACGACAACGAGTTCAGACTCAATCCTCTGTTCTCGGTTCTCGATAACGGCTCTCCTAAGTCGCTTTCCTCCTACTATACCGACGTTGATATCTATTATCACGACGGAAGCGAGTACGTCCTGCTTGAAAAGACCCAAGATCCTCAGAAGCCTACTATGGTTTCCTATTATCTTGGCTCCGAGCTCTTTGCTGTGGTTGATACCTATAACGGACTTTACAGCTTCAAGGCTGTTGCCGAGAAGATAAAGATCAGCGTTCTTCCCTCGGATGAGTATTATATACTCAACAATACCAATCCTCTCGTTCTTGAGGCACGCGTAATCGACGCCTACAACGTATACGAGGCATGGCAGCTTGCCGTTATCGATAACTACACCGGGCGCGATGATTGGAATGCATTCAAGGCAGACAAGGGTCTTACAGGCGTATCTCCCGCAGGCATCGTTATCCACAACGACATTCACATCAGCGCGTCCGATGTTCCCGCATCCTTCTTCAACGTGTCTAAAAAGGACGTAACCTATTACAAGATCGTTGACGGTGAGGTAGTAGATACGAGCGTTGCTCCTGAAGGAACTAAGTACCTTATTGACGGTACCTTTATTTACAGACGCACAGGCTCCTCCGATTTTGTGATCGAGGGTAACTTCTTCGCTATCGATACGAGGAACTTCCCGCTTATCGCATCTCCCGCAGTATTCGATGCCGACCTCGATCTTGATTACGGCGACGATTACTCCAACGCAACACTCTTTATGTTCGAGGCTATCTCCTCCAACTGGACTCCCGTAGCAGTTCCCGAGATCTCCATTGAGAATATTACCTTCATCGGCAACGCGTCCAGAGACAATTGGGTGGACGGTGAGACCGACGGCAATCTTGTTACCGCAGGCGGACTTATCCTTCTTAAGTCTGCGAGATACGCAAGCACCGCTATGACCAACACGGTCAACAACTCCTTCTTCATCGCTTACTTCCCGGACTACTCCGGCACACTTAGCGTGACGGACTCCAAGTGCTACGACTCCTATCAGAACAGCGCGTTCGTATGGGCTGACTCCACGCTCAACATAGAGAACAGCTACATCAACGGCTCGGGCGGACCCGTCATTATCTCCCAGAGCGTTAAGGAGAACGTAAACGGCACAGAATCCTACTATAGCCCCGTAACCACGGTCAACGGCTCTGTGATCGAGACTCACGTAACAGGTGAGGAGGTATGGTTCAAGGCGGTCGGCGCAACCGGTATCGTAGGTAATATCAAGGCGCTCGGCGGCGGTCTTGATCAGCTCGTTTCCACCGTAACCGGTGCGATGGGCAACACCGTGAATGCGACCTGGGTAGACAGTCAGGGCAAGATGAATATCAAGGCGATCCTTATGCCCAGAGGCTCCAGCACAGACGCTCTCACCGACGGTATGATCCAAGGCACTGCGACCTTCGACGGTATAGGCGTTGAGAGATGGTATGAAGCGACCGAGAACTTCGAGGCAGAATGGGCTGCTATCCTTCAGAATTCTTACTTCCAGGCAGGCGCTCCCTTCCTTACCGCAGTAGGTCCTGACGGCACGGCACACACCATCTACTTCGTACAAGAGGGCGAGTCCGGTACCTTCTACGATATGAACGGACTTGCTATCGGTACAGGATCTCCCGATACTGCGGCTATCATCACTGCATTTGCTACCGCGGATCAGGTAGTCCTTCATCAGGGCGGACTTTCCGCAGTATTTGAGCTTTACCATTAATGATCAATAGATTATAAAGCTCGGAGCGGCTCGCATTTTCGCGAGCCGCTCCTTATATTTGACATTCCACATAAAGTATGGTATACTTAATTGACAAATGTATTCTTTTGAGGTGACAGTATGAAAATAGCAGTAATAAACGGTAGCCCTAAGGGGAAGTACAGCGTGACTCTGCAGACCGTCAGATATCTCGGTATCATATATCCGGAGCACGAGTTTACCGTCCTTCACGCAGGGCAGAGGATCAAGGCGCTTGAGAAGGATTTTACAGAGGCTCGCGAGCTTCTTTCTTCTTCCGACGCGGTCATATTTTCCTATCCGGTTTATACCTTCCTCGCTCCCTCACAGCTACATAGGTTTATTGAGCTTACAAAGGCTGACGGCATAGATCTTTCGGGCAAATGGGCGACTCAGATCTCCACCTCCAAGCACTTTTACGACATAACCGCACATAAATATATCGAGGAAAATGCTCTTGACCTCGGAATGAAATATGTTCGCGGACTATCCGCAGATATGGAGGATTTGCTAACTGAAGCTGGCAAAAAAGACGCTAAAGCATTCTTTGAGCGCTTTCTCTGGTCGATAGATAAAAATATATTTGTCAATAAAAGCGAGCCCCTGCCGTACACTCTCACCCCTGCGACACCGAGCATGTGTGAGGGCGAGAAGACGGGGGACAAGGACGTTCTTATTCTCACCGACGAGACCGACCACGACTCCAACCTTTCACGTATGATCGAGAGATTCGGGGCTGTACTTCCTTATACTACCCGTGTGGTCAACATCTCGGAGTATCCTCTCTCGGGCGGTTGCCTTGGTTGCTTCCGTTGCGCTGTTTCGGAGAAATGCGTTTACAAGGACGGATTTGATGTTTTCCTACGCGAGAATATACAAACTGCGGATGCTATCGTCTACGCTTTTAAGATCAGCGATCACTCCATGGGCTCGCGCTTTAAGATGTATGATGACCGCAATTTCTGTAACGGACATAGGACGGTCACGGTAGGTATGCCTGTCGGCTATCTTATCTCGGGCAACTATTCAGCGGAGAATAATCTGCGCACCGTTATCGAGGCGAGGGCAGAGACCGGAGGCAACTTTCTTTCCGGTGTTGCCACGGATGAATACGATACCAACAGACGTGTTGACGAGCTCGCCGAGAGTCTCGCCTTTGCGCTGAGGACGGGTCACACCGCTCCCAAAAACTTCTGGGGAGTAGGAGGAATGAAGATCTTCCGCGATCTTATTTTCGAGATGCGCGGTATGATGCGCGCCGACCATAAATTCTACAAGAAGACCGGGATCTACGATTTTCCAAAGCGCTTCAGCGGCCGCTCTGTTCTTATGCACCTTGTCGGTATGCTTCTCGGAAACGAGAAGCTCCTCTCTAAGATGGGTAACAAGATGAACGAGGGTATGCTAGCTCCATATGAGAAGATGTTTAAGAAAATGGAGAAGGATGCAGATAAGCAGAAATAACACCTTCTTATACAAAATAAAAAAGGCTTCCGTCGGCGCAACTGCGATAAAGCAGGTGCGCCAACTCTATTCGCCTACGGCGAGTGATATGCACTTCGTGCGTGATATGTCCTTTGGACGTGATATGCGCTACGCACGTTGGAAGAAAGAGGCGAATAGAATATCAATGCGACCAGCGGGAGCAATATCACTTTTGCGGAGCAAAAATATCACGCCGTGCCGTGCGAGGCATATCACTTTTCAACAATTACCGCCCGACAGAACACCGTAAGATGTAACACACTATACCTTGCAGGCAAGGCGTATGAAGAGGAGTACGAACAAAATTGTCCGTACTCCTTTTTCTTTGTTCGGTAGTTCAAAACCTGCTTTATGGTAGGAACCCGTCGGGAAGCCTTTTTTATTAGTTAACCTTCAATAAACTCGAATATTTTATCCCAGACGTTCTTGTCCTGCTCGGTGATACGCCACCAGTCAAAGGAGCTTTTGAAGGCCTCCTTTTTCTCGGGCGTCGTGAGCTCCTTCGCCTTATTTTTCTTCCTTAACTCGGCGTTAAACTCCGCGAGCAGCTGTACTGCCTCGTCGGTGTAGGTGGGGTTGTGCCTCTTTCCGTCAAGGGCGAGGAACTGTACGTTTTCACTCTCTGCGAGCGCCTCCTTCAGCTTACCGAAATGACGGTCAAAGGAGCAGGTGTGGTCGTCTCTTGAGTGGACGATGAGCGCCTTGGTCTTTGTTCCCTTGAGGCTGTCTCTGCCGTCGTAGCGGTAGTAGTCGGGGAAGGACTCGACCTCTGTTCTGTATATCGCTTTACGGTAGAGCTTCAGAAGTCCGGTAAGCACCTGTTCCTGTATCTCCTTCGGGGAGATGAATCCGGATAGTGCCACCACGTGTGAAATTTCGGGGTGCAGAGCAGGGATATTCATGGTAGAAAAACCGCCCCAGCTGTGACCGATCACCGAGATGTCCGCACTTTCGTAGCCCTCGAGCGAGTGGGCAAAGCTTACCGCTCTGTCAAGATCCGCAAGAGATTGGGAGAAGCCGTATATGCTCTCGCCCTCGGACATCAGCGTGCCCGTGTGGTCGTAGGTAAATACGGTATAGCCGCGCTCTGTGATCTCGTTGATCTCGCGCATATACGCCGCGTGTCCGCAGCCCATTCCATGCTCGAGAATAATGAGCTTGTCGTATCTTTTTGCTCCTCTGTAGTAGAGGTGGGCAACGAGCCTTTGTCCCTTGTCACCCGTGAAGGAGTAATCCTCTGATACAAGACCGTCAAAGTCGGCGGCGGAGAAATAGAAGACGCTTCCGTCAGGGTCCTGACGGCGGATCAGTATCTTCTTGTAAAAGTCTACAATCTTCTTTTCAAAAATCATTTTATACCTCTTTAGTTAAAAAGCCGCAGGACGTCGCCTGCGGCTCTGTTGTTTTTACGACGTTAGGATTTTTTCATTATACGGATGAAGAACTCACACGCCTTTTCGGCACACTCAAAGCGGATACGCTCGTTGTGTCCGTGGATGGAGGCTCTCTCCTCGCTCGTAAGATCCATAGCCGAGAAGCGGTAGACCTTGTCGGAGATCTTACCCCAGTGTCTGGAGTCGGAGCACTGCATCATAAGATAGGGAGTGGGGATACAGCCGCGCCAGGTAGACGCGGTAGCGTTTACGACTCTGTCAAAGCCCTCGCAGTCGGTCACCGATATGCGGCTGGGATTGTAGCCGCGGAGTCTTGAGAGAATAACCGTGTCATCGTCAACAACACCGCGCAGGTACTCAAGCGCAGAGTCCATCGTGTCCTCGGGGTTGAGGCGGAGGTTGGATACCATCGTAGCCTCGGGAGGAATGACGTTTGAGGCGGAGCTGCCCGACATCTGGGTAAAGGCGACGGTCGTACGGATCAGGGCGTTGATATCTCCGCCCTGGAGTCTGCCGAGCAGGTCGATCACCCAGCCGAAGCACCACATATTAGCGAATATCATTCTGTAAAGGAAGCTCGAGTGTCTGCCGAGGGTGTCGAACATTTCGGCTACGGGCTTGGTCACGTGGCTCTTGAAGGGCTTCGCCTCAACCTTGGTGCAGGCCTTTGAGAGGATGCCTACGGGGGTGTGAGGCTTGGGAGCGGAGGCGTGTCCGCCGCTCGACTTAACTCGGTACTCAACGTCGATCATACCTTTTTCGGCAATACCGATGTACGCGCAAGGACTCTTGAGACCCGGGAAGGCCTTCTCAACCACGGCGCCGCCCTCGTCGAGCACAAGCGCGGGATTGATGCCTTTTTCTTCAAAATAATCTACGATATGCTTTGCGCCGAGGCCGTTGACCTCCTCGCATCCGGAGAAGGCTAAGTATATGTCATTCTCGGGTACAAAGCCCTCACCGATAAGGTGGTCTGCGGCAAAGAGAGCGCCTGCAAAGGTTACCTTGGTGTCCAGAGTACCTCTGCCCCAGAGGACACCGTCTTCGATAATTCCGTCAAATGGAGGCTTTTGCCAGCCCTCCTCGTTTACGGGTACTACATCGTAGTGCGCCATAAATACCGAGGGGCTCTCATGCTTTCTTCCTTCCCACTTATAGAGTAAGCCTCTGTCAGGGAAGGTAACGAGCTCGCAGTGAGCGTATACGTTGGGGTAGAGCTCGGGCAAAAGGCTGATAAGCTTATCAAACTCTCCGTCGTCCTCACCCACGTGATCTATTTTTGATATAGTCTTGCATCTGACAAGACGGGCGAGGTTGTCGATCACTCTTTCCTTATCGAAGGTGATCTCGCTCTCGTCTACCTCGGGCAGAGCCTTGGGCTTAAATCTTAATGTTCTTATAAGAACAACTGCTATAAAGGCGGCGATAACAACGCCTATAGCGGCTAATACGTAAGGCATAATTTACATAATCTCCTATTAAAGCAGATTTTTCTTGTACATAAGTCTGGATACCGCAATGGTGAAGATGACGCCAACGGGAACCATAATACCTACCATGCCCGAGTCGAGCGCGGGTATGAAGATAAAGAGAATTAGCATAAGGATAACAGGTGCTATAGCTATCTTCCAGTTCTTCGAGATAAGTGCTACGCCGAGTGCTCCGAAGAGTGCGGGGAGCATCTGGTCAAAGGCAGGTGTGAAGACGGGGTTGGAAAGAATGGGAGAGAGCGGAACGATAAGCACAACGCCAAGAGCAACGATGATCGTGGTTACGATAGAGGATACTGCGATAGCGATGGTGGAGATGATCTCACCTTCCTCGCTCTTGGGATCCGCACCCGCGTTCTCAAGTGCGTTGATAGCACAGGGGAGCTTGAGGTTGGAGATGTTACCGGTCACGAAGGAGAGATAGGATCCACCGGCACCGAGCATGGGGATAAAGGTGATTACCTCAACCACACCGACAGCCCAGTACATGGGCGCAGTACCGAGAAGGCCGAGCGCAACGCCGCGCCAGTCGGGAGCCGCGTCCTCAAAGAGTATCCATACGAGAATGGGGAAGAGGATGAGCAGAGCCATCACAGAGAGATTCCATATAGTACCGTCTCTGTGGACAGTGTCCATATAAGTCATGTTTTTATTCTTCTTCATTACATTTTACCTCCTAACCAAGCGGTGAGAGGTATAGCTAATACCATACCGAGTACCATGCAGATGGGCAGTGCATAGTCGTTTACCCACTTCCACTTCAGCTTATTGATAAGGATACCGCAGCCGCACATCGCGAGCGCGGAGATGAGCATTACAAATACGGGTACAAGACCGGAGGTTGAGGTGTACTGTACTATTTCCTCGACGCCCTCAGCGTTCTTTACTGTAGTTGAGAACACGCCGTTCTCGCTCGTCCAGAGTCTGGATACGTCACAGAAGACGAAGCCGACAAAGGCGGAGATCATACCGATAAAGAGCGAGTTCTGGAGTATGCCCGACCACTTAGCGTCCTTTTTCTCAAAGGAGACCAGACCCTTTTGGTACTTCTTTGCGATGACGGGCACGAGCCAGATACCTACCATGATAGATACAGTCATAACTATTGTGATGGTAACGTACTGAGATGCAGTCATATTGCCTGCCAGAGCCGCGAGGGTGGTATCCATACCGGATGCAGCGTTTGCCGCAGCTATCGCCTCGTAAGAAAGCGAGCCTACGACGGAGAGCCTCAGCCAGGGCAGTGCGATACCGAGCGACTGCGAGAGTGCGATTACCGTGATTACGATTGAGATCGCGGGTGCTATAGTGAATATGGCGGCGGTCTTTATCGTCTTATTGACCTTTGCCATATCCATGCCGTTTGCCTTAGCTCGTCTGTACGACTTGATAAGGAAGTATACCGACTGTCCGATAACTGCGGCTATGATAATGCCGACTATCACGAACAGCACAGGGTGGTTAACGTGGAATTCCATAAAAATTTCTCCTTTCCTTTTGTTACCACTTGCTAACGTCATAAAACTGGGTGTCCATTAACTTCGTTAACTCCTTCATTGTATCAGTTTTTTTCGGAAATGTCAACATTTTAGTTTTTATTAGCCCTCAGCCCGGAAAATATAAGGGTAAATGCGAAATTAATTATCGATTTTTGAGAACGCATGGGGTAAATACTTTTTAAGTAAGAAGAAAAACAAATTAACCGAGCAGCCGCGACCGACGTGGGATAAGTATATCCGAATATTTTAGTCAAAGCATTGCAAAAAACACATTTTAGGTGTAAAATAAAATTATTATGTAATGATTTCTGATTTAGGAGATATTTACGTGAAGTTAAGAAATAAACTGATAATCAGCTTTTTGCTGACGCTTGTGATACTTCTCGGCATAACGTTGATGATGGCGTTTGCTACAGAGGCAACAAATTCTGCAAGTGACCAAAATCTTTTTGAAGGGAAGAAAGTATCTATCCTTGGCGCCAGTATTTCTACATACACAGGGATATCCAATAACCCCGACTCAAATTCTACCATCGGTAGTAACGCGACCTATTATACAGAAGGTCGCCATGGCGTCTATGTTAACGACACATGGTGGATGCAACTTGCAAACGACTTGGGACTGCGCTTGTTAGTAAACAACTCCTGGAGCGGTTCCTCTTTGCTCTACGAGCGCAACGGTACTGTAGGCGCTTATGTGGATCGCTGTGTGCAGCTACATAATAACGACGGTGAAGAACCTGACATTATCGGCATCCAGATGGGTACTAATGACTTCCAGTATTACAAAGAAACTTTGGGAACGGCAGATATTGATTATACCGAATTGATTTTGCTGAACGAGGACGGCAGCTATACCTACTCCGAGCCGATCACCTCGTTGGAGGCTGCTGCCATCATGCTGCATAAGATATCGGTGCGTTATCCGGATGCAGAGGTGTACTACCTAAATATTTCACAGCGTGTTGATGGAACGGATGAGTTGATCCGCTCGTTCAATGCTGAACTGAAGCAGGTGGTGGAGCATTTCGGCGCCCATATCGTGGATATATACGGCAGCGCCATTACCATGGCTGATTTTGACACCTATATCGGTGACGGCCGAGTGCATCCCAACCGCCTTGGCATGGATGCCTACACGGAAGCGTTCAAGCGGGCGCTCTTGGCAAACACCGCTTACGAGGTGGATACCCACACTGTTTCTTTTGATCTGGATGGTGTAACGACGGACTACGGTGACGATAAGATCGTGGTTTCCGGTGATGCTTTTTCCTGTACACTGACGGCTGAGAACGGCAAGGAACTGTCTGTTTCCGTGACCATGGGTGGCGAGGATATTACGGACACCACCTATGCAAACAGAACGATATCCATAGACTCTGTCATCGGTGATGTGGTCATTATCGCAGAAGCAACAGACCACAAATCGCAGGACTATCGCTGGGAGTTTGACGTAACTGATCTGGCTTGCGTTAGCGGCAGCAATACTCTGACAAAGAATTCCGGTACTACCACGGACGGTGTGTTCAGCAAAACAAGCTATACGCTGGAAAATGAAGTCGTTCTTTTGCATGATTCGCCCTGGATCGTAGAGTGGAGGTGCGAAGGTACGTTCCTGAACACAAACGGCTCCAGCGGTGCCCGAGTCTTCACTTCTGACAATGTGAACGCCAACTACAATGCACGGTATATTTTCAAGAGCAATACGAACGGTATCATTTCTATGGGTGAAAAGACAACCAATGGTAGTCATAATTATGGCATAGCTCTGGGTGATTACGGTATCGACTGGACGGCTCTGCATACCTACTGCCTGGAAAACCGGATTTCGGAAGACGGCTCCAATATGGTCTATCTGTTTGTGGACGGTGAAGAAATCGGTCCTATGAATCATTATTACATCGGCACAAAGGATCAGCATGCCACATCCGATTGGCTGTCCGGCAAGGACTTCGTGTTCCCTTATATGGGTACTGATACCCACGGCTTTACCAATGCCTACATTGATTATATTCAGGTTTGGGAAGGCGGTCATACACACTCTTACACGTCAATCATCACCACCCCCACCTGCACAGAGCAGGGTTACACCACTTACACCTGCACCTGCGGTGACACTTACGTTGATAATTACGTTAGCGTCCTTAATCATAATTACGGTGATTGGTACGAAGTAACTCCCGCCACCTGTACAGAGGACGGTCTTGAAAGACGTGATTGTACAAGATGTAACGTTTTTGAAACTAACGTTATCTCCAAGCGCGGTCACTTTTATAGTGCCGTGACAATTTCTCCTACCTGCACAGAGCAGGGTTACACCACTTACACCTGCACCTGCGGTGACTCTTACGTTGATAATTACGTTGACGCATTGGGGCACACTCGTGATAAAGAAGTGACGGAAAATAACGTCGAGCCTACTTGTACGGCAGATGGTTCTTACGATAACGTAATTTATTGTTATGTCTGCGGTGTAGAGATCGATCGCGAAACCAACGTGGTCGAAGCTTCTGGACACAACTATGAAGATTGGGTTCAGGTTATCGCTCCCAAGTGTGAAATAGACGGTGTAGAACGTAGAGATTGCGCCGATTGCGAAAAATTCGAAATCCGTGATATTGCCGCTCCCGGACACGAATGGACTGAAGAGCAAAGCTCCAAGGTTTGTGAATCTTGCGGTGAAATCATAGAATTGGAAATTGATCACTCCAAATGTGGAGCAGGTCTTTTTGAAACTATCGTACGTTTAATCATTAACTTCTTCAGAATCCTATTTGGACTTCCCGAAATATGCTTTTGCGGCGAAGAATTGAGATAGTAATCAAGAAATAAAAGAGTGGTGGGCAGAAAACCCACCACTTATCATATTTACTCCACATTCTTTACAAATATTTTAAAAACCTGTTGAAAAAATAAACTTATTGTGTTAGAATATATTATTATGACAATTACTCTTACATTGGAGGCAAAAAATGAAAAGAGATCTACTTAGAGATATATATGCCGATATGGAGTCCTACGGCGGCAAGACGGTTACCGTCGGCGGCTGGGTGAGAAACCTCAGAGACTCCAAGGCCTTTGGATTTATAGACCTGAACGACGGCTCGTACTTCAAGAGCATTCAGGTAGTATTTGAGAGGGAAAAGGTAGACAACTACGACGAGATCGCATCGCAGAACGTTGGCGCGGCTCTCGTTGTTACAGGTAAGATCCTTCTTACCCCCGGCGCAAAGCAGCCTATGGAGCTCAAGGCCGAGAAGGTTGAGATAGAGGGAACCTCTACTCCCGACTATCCACTCCAGCCCAAGCGCCACACCGTCGAGTATCTTCGTGAGCAGGCTTACCTCCGTCCGAGGACAAACCTCTTCTCCGCGGTATTCAGAGTGCGCTCCGAGGTGGCTTACGCTATTCATTCCTTCTTCCACGAGCGCGGCTTTGTATACGTTCACACCCCGATAGTCACCGGCTCGGATGCAGAGGGCGCGGGCGAGATGTTCAGAGTTACCACTCTTGACCTCGACAATCTTCCCAAGACCGAGGACGGCAAGGTCGACTTCTCGAAGGACTTCTTCGGTAAGAGCACAAACCTCACGGTTTCCGGCCAGCTTGAGGGCGAGACCTACGCCATGGCTTTCGGCAACATCTACACCTTCGGCCCTACCTTCAGGGCAGAGAACTCCAACACCGCCCGTCACGCGGCAGAATTCTGGATGATCGAGCCTGAGATCGCGTTCGCTGACCTTAACGACAACATGCAGCTCGCGTGGGATATGATCAAGTATATCATTAACCACGTTATGGATAACTGCCAGGCAGAGCTCACCTTCTTCAACAGCTTTGTTGACAAGGGATTGCTCGACAGACTCACCGCGCTTCGTAACGCGGATTACGCTAAGGTTACCTACACCGAGGCTATCGACGTTCTTCTTAAGTCCGGCGCTGATTTCAAGTATCCCGTATATTGGGGCGTTGACCTTCAGACCGAGCATGAGAGATACCTCACCGAGCAGGTGTACAAGAAGCCCATCTTCCTTGTAGATTATCCCAAGGATATCAAGGCGTTCTATATGCGCCTTAACGACGACGGCAAGACTGTTGCGGCTATGGACCTTCTCGTTCCTGGCGTCGGCGAGATCATCGGCGGCTCTCAGCGTGAGGAGAGACTCGACGTGCTTAAGTCTCGTATGGCAGAGCTCAACCTCTCTGAGGAGGATTACTGGTGGTACCTCAACCTTCGTAAGTACGGAGGCACCAAGCACGCAGGCTACGGCCTCGGCTTTGAGAGAATTATTATGTATCTCACCGGTGTGTCCAACATCCGTGACGTAATTCCTTACCCCAGAACGGTCGGTAATGCAGAGTATTAAGATCAATAACAATAAGCCTTCTCCCTTTGCGGAGAAGGCTTAACTACACCCCATAAAATATGAATTACGACTACTAAACATTACTTATTATCTGAATAGAACAGAAAAATGAGAACAACTTTAAGCAAAAACATTGATATGACCGAAGGGCCTCTCTTCGGCAAAATACTTATGTTCGTCCTGCCTATGATGGCGACGAATCTTTTACAGGTCACATACAACGCGGCAGATATGATGATCGTCAGTCTGTCGAGCGAGGCAAACTCGGTCGGAGCTATAGGACTTACCGGACCGTTCGTTAACCTGATACTTAATCTCTTTATTGGCTTTGCTGTTGGAGCAAACGTAGTTATTGCTCAGCGTATCGGAGCAAAGGAAGGGGAGCTCGCCTCCCGAGTCGTTCACTCCTCACTCATACTGGCGGTGGTTCTCGGTGTGCTCGGGTGTCTGATCGGTCTTACCGTTTCGCGACCTGTACTCAGCCTTATGGGCGCTGAGGGTAATCTTCTCGATCTGGCAACGCTTTATACTAAGGTGTACTTTATGGGTGCTCCATTCGTTGCGCTTACCAACTATGCGGTGGCAATCTTCCGCGCCAAGGGAGATACAAGAACACCTCTGTATATACTCACCGCCTCAGGGCTTGTCAACGTTATGCTCAACCTCGTCTTCGTGCTCCTTTTCGGTATGTCGGTGGACGGCGTTGCGCTCGCTACCGTTATCTCAAACATTCTATCCTCCATTCTTCTTATCCTTTCACTTTCCCGCGCAGACGATGCTTGCCGCTTTGAGTGGAAGAAGCTTAAGATGGACAGAAGGTCGCTAAGGGACGTTATCAGGGTGGGATTCCCTGCGGGAATACAGAGCGCGCTTTTTTCCATCTCGAATATGATGATACAGTCGTCTGTACTTAGAGTAAACGAGATATTGGCTCCCGGCAGCGTATATGAGCCGGTGGTGGATGCTAATGCCGCCGTCTCAAACCTCAACGGTTTTATCTATACTGCCACTAACTCCGTCTGTCAGGCCTCGGTTGCTTTTACCAGCCAAAACGTCGGTGCGGGCAAATACGATAGGGTTAAAAAGGTACTTATCAATTGCTATGCCATCACTATGGCGGTTGGTCTCATCGCGAGTTCACTTATTATGATCTTCAATCAACCGCTCCTCGCTCTCTATGGCATACATGACGGCGAGGGACTGGCAGCCATAGCCTACGAGTCTGCTATGATCAAGATGAGATGCGAGACTCTTCCTTATTTCATACTTGCTTTTATGGAGGTTGGCTGCGGAGTATTGCGCGGACTCGGTCGCTCCATGACCTCTGCAGTTGTATCGCTTATCGGCGCTTGCCTTTTGCGTGTAGTGTGGTTGCTCACCGTTTTTGAGTACTTCCTCACTCTTGAGAGTATATACGTCTCCTATCCTATATCCTGGCTTGTTACCGGAGCGGTCGCTCTTGCGATAGTTCTTTTTATCCTTGGAAAGCAGAATAAGGCGTACAGTGATCCGGACATTGATCTAGAAGAAATATAAGCAGGTGTAAACCCTGAAATAAAAGCAGGCATCCAAGATTAGCTCTTGGATGCCTGTTTTTGTGTATATTGGTTGTCAAAAAGCTCTTTTATGACAGAACTCTGTCGATGATTTTGAATATATCTCTTAACAGAACATTGACAGGACACCTCTCGGTATTCTCAAACCAATTGACGATGGCGCGCGCAGTTCCTCCGACGAGCATGCTCGCTACTACGTCGGGAGATGAGATGAGATTCATTCCTCCCTTTGCGCTTATTTCCAGCTTCTTTTTCGTGTCCTTGTAGTTCTGCTGTACAAATACCTCGATAAAGGTGGAACGCACAGACGAGTCGATTATTTTTTTTACGGCATTCTCTCTTGTGAGCAGATATTGTATTACTGCCTCTGCGTACTTGAGATAGTATTCTTTAGTTACCGGTACAAGTCCGTTCTTATTCCACGTATCGTGCTCAAAGCGCTCGCGCACGTCCTTTATCAGATAAAGAATAAAATCGTTCTTGTCGGTGAAATGCTTGTAGAAGGTTGCGCGACGGACTCCTGCCTTCTCACAAAGGCCGTTTACTGTGATGTCCTCAACCGTCATCTCTTCAAGAAGGGCGAAGAAAGAGTTCGTCAGTGCTGCTTTCGTTTTGATGATTCTAAGGTCTTCTTTTTTTGCCATTTTTACTCTCCGATGAAATAAAAAATACAGCTTCAGAATGCAGTACGCGGACTCGAAATCAAGCTTTGCACTGCTTTATTCCTTGCCAAAAAAACAATCAACGTAGAAAATTATACAACATTTGTATCGTTAAGTCAATAGAGAATATAATTTTTTTGACCAAAAAGTGAAAAAAGTCGAAAATTGTATAAATATTTTGATCATGTATTAGATGTACTAATACCCTCATTAAAAATACAGTTACTATAAATTTCCATACCTATTGAAAAAATGCTCTTAATCATATATAATTAAAGTAATTTTTTATTTTTTTGGCGGCCGAAAGGTCGGGAAAGGTATATTATGATTGAAAAAAGACTATACGAACAAATACTCAGTATAGCTCTCTCGGGAGGCGCTGATTTTGCTGAGGTGTATTGCGAGTACACTCACAACGGTAGAATATCGCTTCTAAACGAGAGAATAGAGTCCATAACCGACGAGGTCGTATCCGGTGTGGGTATCCGCGCCTTTCGCGGCACCTCTACTGTTTACGGCTCTACCTCTGACACCACACCTCTCGGTCTTATCAAGTGCGCTCGCTCGGTAGCTGCGGCTATGGGTGAGGTCGGAGAAGGGCAGAGCGTTGTTCTCACCGAGCGCATTTTTCCAAATATTCACCCCGTGCGCATCGCTCCGGCATCTGCAGAGACGTCTATAAAGACGGATCTTCTTAAGCTCGCGTGCTCGAGCGCGAAGGCGTACGATAAGAGAATAATACAAGCGGCAGGAAACCTTCTCACGGTAGATCATACCATAGAGATCGCAAATTCCGAGGGACTGCTCACCTCGGATAGACATATCCGTACCCGTATGGCGGTCAGCGCCATTGCTTCCGACGGCACCGAGACTCAGTCGGGCTCTTGCTCTCCCGGCCGCGGTATGGGACTTGAGGTCTTTGAGATGTTCAAGCCTGAAGACATTGGTACAGAGGCAGCAAGACAGGCTATGGTCAATCTCGGCGCGGTATACTGTCCTGCGGGTCAAATGCCCGTAGCGATAGAGTCCGGCTTCGGCGGTGTTATCTTCCACGAGGCCTGCGGTCACTCGCTTGAGGCTACATCGGTTGGTATCGGTTGCTCTGAAATGTGCGGTAAGCTCGGTCAGAAGGTAGCTAACGAGAAGGTTACCGCTATAGATGACGGCACGATTCCCGGCGCATGGGGATCTGTCAACATCGACGACGAGGGACATCCCACACAGCGCAACGTCCTTATCGAGAACGGTGTGCTGAGGAGCTATATGATCGACCGTCTCGGCTCTCGCAGAATGGGTATGCCCTCTACGGGTAATGCCCGCAGACAGAGCTATGCGTATGAGCCAACATCACGTATGACTAACACCTTCATTGATAACGGCCCGGACAGGAACGAGGATATCATTGCCTCTATCGAATACGGCCTGTACGCTAAGTCCATGGGCGGAGGCTCGGTCAATCCTCTCACCGGTGACTTCAACTTTGCGGTAAACGAGGGGTATATTGTTAGAAATGGTAAGATCTGCGAGGCTGTCCGCGGCGCATCGCTTATCGGCAACGGCTCTAAGATCATTCAGGACATCGATATGGTCGGTCAGAATCTTGCGACAGGTCAGGGCATGTGCGGCTCCTCCTCCGGTAGCGTTCCTACCGACGTTGGTCAGCCCCTTATCCGCGTATCAAATATCACAGTAGGAGGCAGATAAATGAACTTTGACTTATTAAAAAATGCGCTCGTTAAGGCTCTTTTGGAAGAAGGCCTCACCGAGTACGAAATATATTACATGAGCGACGAGAGCGTCTCCGTCGCTACGCTTAATAAGGAGGTAAATTCCTTCTCATCCTCCGAGAGTGGTGGTCTTTGTCTTAGAGTTCTCGTTGACGGTAAGATGGGCTATGCCTCCACCGAGCTTATGAGCGAGTCCGAGATGGCTGAGCTGCCTCGCCGCGCTAAGTCAAACGCCGAGGCTACCGAAAAGCCCGATACCGTAGGAATCTATGCGGGCTCGGACAGCTACGAGGAGCTTAAGATCAAGAAGGTTGAGCTTCTCTCTGCGGCAGATCTTAAAGACTATGCAATAAAGACGGGCGAGGCTCTCTTTGCCAAAGATCCCGCTGTTAAGGAGGGAACCTCCTCTCAGGCTATCTGTGCCGGAACAACCGTAAGACTCGTGAACTCTCACGGTGTTGATCTCTCGCTTGACTGTGGCATAAACGCTCTTATAGGAGAGGCTGTAGTTGGTGTTGGAGATGAGAACCAGCAGGACTACTCCTTCAAGATCCTTACAGGTGATGAAACGGTCACCGAGGTGGTAGATGAGGCTGTTAGCGAGGCTCTTGCGAGGATTGGCGCAGGATCGGTTGATTCCGGAAAATATAACGTAGTTATAAGCGGTAACCAGATGCGCTCACTCCTATCCGTATTCTCTTCTGCTTTCTCCGCTAAGGCGGTCATAGACGGTATGTCGAGGCTCAAGGGCAAGGAGGGCGAGAAGATCGCGTCCGAGATAGTTACCATCACCGACGATCCTCAAAGAGAGGGAAACGCGGTTGGAACCACGTTTGATGCTGAGGGTGTTGCAACTCACCGTAAAGCGGTAGTTGAGGCGGGCGTTCTCAAGACCTTCCTCCATAACAGAGAGACGGCTCTTGCTATGGGCAAGGAGACTACTGCAAACGCTTCCAAGGCGGGATACTCCTCCCCCATCGGCATAAGACCGTATTCCTTTGCTATTGAGCCCGGCGACAAGAGTCAAGACGAGCTCTTCGCTATGGCCGGCGACGGAATTTATATTACCGAGATCAACGGCCTACATGCAGGCGCAAACCCCGTTAGCGGCGACTTCTCGCTCCAGTCGGCGGGCTTCCTTATCAAGGATGGCAAGAAGGCTGAGGCTGTTAAGGGCTTCACGGTAGCGGGCAACTTCTTCGAGCTTATGAAGAGTATTTCCTCCCTCGGCAACAAGCTTGAACGCGGCGTTACTACCGGCTTTACCGGATTCTGCTCTCCCGATGTTCTCGTTCCGGGTATGAGCATAGCAGGAAAATAAATCCTGTTTTTGTAAATAATAATTATCATTTAAGCGGATTTGCTACTGCAGATCCGCTTTTATTATTCTGTTGCATCAATTATATACTATTATGTTTTGCCCGTCGGTCTTTTTGAAAAAACTTTTTTCTGACTATCCTCTTGACAATTTCTTTTTCGTTTGATATAATATATTTAACAATTAGGTTAAATGTTAAATATCTTCATCCCACAAACCGGATATCGGGGAACAGAGGATATTGAACGTTTTCCTAATTATATGGAAAGGAAAAACAAATGAGCTTACAGTCAACACTTAAGGCGCTCTCCGATCCGATAAGGCGAGAGATCCTCGATATGCTTAAGGGCGGCAGAATGTCCGCCGGAGACATAGTCTCGCATTTCGAGGTAACGGGTGCATCCATCTCGCGTCATCTTTCGGTTTTAAAGGACGCCGACCTCATACGCGATAAGCGTGAGGGAAAGTTCATCTACTATGAGTTGAATACCTCTGTGCTTGAGGATATTTTACTCTTTGTCAAGAATCTGAAAGGAGATAAACATGATTCGTAAAAACAAATGGAAGATCCTTATTTCTTCCTTATTGATTATTGTTCCTTCTATTGCAGCTCTTATCCTCAAGGATATGGTTAAAAAGGCTCTTCTCGGCGCCTGGTATTTCACTTGGATAATGCCGGTTCTCATGCTGCTGATTCATTTCTTCTGCATATTCCTTACTCTCAGGGACAACGCCTCGAGAGAGCAGAGCTCAAAGATACTAAATCTTTGCTTCTGGATAATACCCGCGATATCGATATTTGTCAGTAGTATCTTTATGATGATCGCGCTCGGCCTCATCACCTTCACACTTAAAATGATCGTACCTCTATTTATTTCTCTTACCTTTATCATTATGGGCAATTTTATGCCCAAGGCAACGAGAAACCGCACTTTTGGTATAAAGGTGAAGTGGGCTCTTGCCAACGACGATAACTGGGCGGCTACACACCGCTTCAGCGCCAAGCTCTGGGTAATCTGCGGCCTTGCGTTGATCCCTCTTTGCTTCGTTCCGTTTAAGATATCCATATTCTTAGTGATCGCCGTTACTGTTGCCTGTTGCCGCGGTCATTCCTCCCATTGTTTATTCCTATCTTTTCTACAAGCGTCAGATCAGAGAGGGCACCGCAACCGAGGAGGAATACAGGAATTATGCTTCTGCAGGCAAGGATAAAAAGTCCTCTATTGCTGCCGTCATCATTTTCTCTGTTCTTATCGTGCTTATTACGATAATGATGTTCGTAGGCAAGATTGACTACACCCTTACCGATACCTCACTTAGCATTGATACAACTTACGGCGGCGCACTCACTCTTGACTATGCCGACATTGACAGTGTTGAATATGACGAGGACGGCATAGATGGAGTCAGACTTAACGGTTACGCCTCCGCGAAGATCCTATTTGGCCTCTTCGATTCTGAGGATATCGGACACTACGTTCGCTACACCTATACGGGAGGCGGTCCGGTTATCGTCATTCATACCGGTGATGAGATACTCGTTATCGCAGATGAGACTCCCGAGCTTACTAAATCTCTCTTCGATGAGATATACGCGAAAGTAAAATGATAGGCAAGCTGAAAAAATCTTAAAGGAACACCTTGGTACGCTTCTTTTCTTCGCTTCTTCAGGGCTTGTAGGCGGCTTTTTCACGGGACTGTTTTTGCTTGAAAGCTATCAGAAGAGATCCGTCTACAGATGATCGATCAAGGAGTGATGAGGGTGGCCCTCCGCGTAGTCACCGTTATTCAGGGTGCTACGTAGGGTGTCCTACTCGGTGCTATCAAGATACTCCATGCTCGCCCACGCAGGCTGCCATCTCGTGTCAAAGCTGATAGGGGGTAGTATTTATATAAAAGAAAAACTGTACAGAGCATCGCAAGGCGCTCTGTACAGTTTTTGTATAAATATGTAAATCAAAAGTTACAAAATATCAAGATTATCTATAATATAATCGACGTTATCCGTTGAGTACTCTATATTCTTTGAGTACATTACTGCAGCTTTTACGTCACTACCGCCACAGCCCGGCACTGCGGATATTGCGATAATGGATAGGGCGCTGATTAATGCAAACAGTATCCTTCCGCCGATAGACATATCCTCGATACCCTCTCTTACGTACCTGTGTGTAAAGTAGTAGATGAGCGCTCTAAGCTCGTCCTCGCGACTCAAGATATAGCTCAATTTCACTCTGCTCGCCATATCTATTATTTCGTGCCAATCGTCATTTAGTGCCTCGCACTCATCGAGCAATCGCATGGAAGCTTCAAGTAGTCTACCTAAGTCCTCCGTATCTGCCTCGCGCGGTGCAACGTCCGGGTGTATACGTCCGATCTTGTGCGTCAGTATATCGTAGGCATCGTCGTTTGCTACTCTCGCGGCATTCATATACGCCCCGCAAAGCTTTGTTATTCCGGTTTCGAATATCAGGTCGGTCAGCCTATCGCGGAAGTATTCGCTTCCCTCGGCAAATTCGTCCTCGTCAAAATAGCGTACGTCGCGGTCGATAACAATGAGCCTCGGCTTTTTCCTGAGGCCTAAAATTATCCTTGCTGCTTCCTCACATCCGAGCCCGAGTCCGCCTTCTATACCGAAGGCGCCGACACCGTAGTACCTTGGATGCTCTCGACATATATCGCATAAATACTCCTTGCCAACCGAGGAAATGATGCGGCACAGTCCCACGTCATCGAGGAAAGCGCACCGTCCGTTTTTCTGAAGAGGGAAGTACCCGTGTGAGGTTTTTTCGCGTATTTCCGCTCCGATCGGTGCATTTAGCAAGCGGTATTTTGCACTTGTATCTTCGTCTATATCTATCTCCCAGCCAACACAACAGCTGTCGGTACATTTGTCCGCAATACACGTGAAGCCGGTGAAATACTCTGGAACGCGGATAAGCATGCTTACACCTCCTTTTTCTTCTGAATATATTTTATCCCGACCTTGAAAGCAAGTCAAGATAATTTGTTGAACTTATTGCAATATTTTTATTTATATGCTATAATCTGTGTGAGAAAGAAAGGAGATTATTATGAGAGATTTTCTTCTTAACAACGTTCTCCCGTTCTGGATCGAGCACGCTATCGATCATGAATCGGGAGGCCTTTTCAACTTTATCGACCGTGAGGGCAGGGTGTACGGCAGTGATAAAAACGTTTGGTTTGCCGGAAGAACAATGTATACCTATTCCCTTGCTTATAACAAGCTTGACAAAAATCCGGCTTATCTTGATGTTGCCGAGAATATGTATAGCTTTCTTCCTAAGTGTGAGCTTGATGAAAGCGGCAGACTCCCGTTCATAGCCTCACGTGAGGGAAGGGCGATCGTTGCGGATTCCACTTACTACAGCGAGACCTTCGCCGCTATTGGCTGCGCGGAATACTATATTGCTACCGGTAAGGTCGATGTGTGGAATAAGGCGGAGCAGTATTTTGATATCGCCTATAGGCTATACAGGGAGGATCTGGCGAGGGTACCGTCCCCCGATGTCTCCAAAACCGAGACAAAGGCGCTCGGACCGTCTATGATCATGCTCGCGACCGCCCAAGTGCTCCGCAAGGTTAATCATGACAAATACGACCGCATAGCCGTTGAGTGTGCCGATGAGATACTCACACACTTCTTTGAGGATAAGGGCCTTCTTGAGAACGTCACCCTCGACGGATGCTTTCTGGATACGCCCGTCGGCCGCGAGATCAACCCCGGCCACTCTCTTGAGGCCGCTTGGTTCCTTATGTCCGAGGGCGTCTATCGGGATAACGGGCTCTACAAGAATAAGGCAAAGGAAATTATAGATATTTCTATGAAGCACGGATACCGCGAGGGAGGCATTATAGCCTTCTGTGATTGTGACGGCAATCCGCCCGATCACCTTGAGTGGGATATGAAGATATGGTGGCCACAGTGCGAGGCTATGATAGCCAACCGCCTGTGCTATAACGTGTTCGGTGAAGAGAAGTATCTACAGAGCTTTGAGGCGCTTAGAGATTGGTGCTTTGACAGATACCCGGATCCCGAGTTCGGTGAATGGTACGGATATATGCACTACGACGGTACTCGAGCAAACACTCTTAAGGGTAACTACTCCAAGGGGCCCTTCCACCTTCCGCGTATGCTGTACCTTGTTGATAAGCTTGAGCGCGGAGAGAATATCTGGTGATAGCTTTTTTGGTATAAATGAAAAAGCCGATGATGTCATCGGCTTTTTTTTGATATATTGCGGCTGCTCAGCCCGCGAGATGGAATTCTATATTGACCGACTCGCCAAAGATCATCAGTCTGAAGCTGTCGAGCTCATATAATTCCGAGGTGTTGACGTAGATATAGAAGCATTCGGGATTGGTGATTCCTGCTCTCTGTATGATATCCTCACCCGAGAGGGGAGTGTCACTCTCGATGGTGAAGGGCACGTATGCAGGATCGTCGATCACGCTGATGATGTAGACGATGGCGGGGTTACTGCCTGTGTCACCGCCGGGATAACCGTCACCGCCGGGATTGCTGTTGCCTAAGTATACGAGCCACACGTCTCTTCCAAAGTCTGCGGGAGTCTCGTACATACCAACGGTTCTTCTCTCACCGTCGATGTCTATCGCCCACTCATTGTTAATAAAGCTCATCTCAACGTCTGTGTCAAACGTCATATAAAGTGCGACAACGTCAAAGAAGGTTGCGGAATAAGGTACGGGTATCTCGGCACCTTCGAAGTGGATGTTTATCGGGTTGTCTATACCACCCGAGACGTATCCGCAGTATTCGCACGTGGTTGTATCGAATTTATGATCGCATCTTGCACCACAGCTTGTGCAGTATTTATCCGACCAATTATGAGTGCAATTGTTTGCATTTTCATCGCTTACGTAGGATTTACTGCAATATATGCAGATGTTATTTGCATAGAGATGCGCGCAATCTGTAGGATCGTCGTCGCTGCTATCGTCATCATTGTCGCCCCCGGGCACATTGTCGTTTCCGCCGCCGGGCACGTTATCATTGCTTCCGCCGGGCACGTTATCATTGCTTCCGCCGGGCACGTTATCATTTCCGCCGCCGGGGAGGTCTTCGTTGCTATCCTCCTTGGGATCCTCATCGTTGACACCGTCGTTTTCGTTTTTATCGGATGGGGTCGTAGGCTTTCCGTTTTCGGAGTCGTTGCCGGTGGAGTCACCCGCTTCACCGCCGGATTCGTTTGTACCTGTATTGTCTCCTGCAAGGAAGGACTCAAGTATCTCACACGAAGAAAGTGTGAATGCAAGAGAGAGCGCAAGAATAAGTGATAATAATTTGAGAGTCTTTTTCATATTTGCCTCCGTGTTGTATTGGATGATACCATTATACCACAAGTCTTTAGTAAAGTCAATCTTTTACGCGTGTGCGAATATTTTTGTTTATTTTTTAACAATCATATTGACTTATTGATTAATTTGTGATAATATGTTATTTGGCGAGGGTTGGGTCACTCGTCAAGAACAGGTTAATAATTAAAAAATATAAAGGAGTTATCTAAAATGGCAACTTACAACAAGAAGACAATTGAAGACGTTGAAGTATCCGGCAAGACAGTCCTTGTCCGCTGCGACTTTAACGTACCTATGAAGGATGGCGTTATCACCTCCGATAAGAGAATCGTTGGCGCTCTCCCCACTATCCAGTACCTTCTCGAGCATGGCGCAAAGGTTATCCTTTGCTCTCATATGGGTAAGCCCCACAGCATTCTTACCGAGGGCTTCGGACTTACCAAGAAGGAGAAGAAGGCGGTTGAGGCTCTCCCCGCAGAGGAGCAGGCACAGGCTACCGCTGACTACCTTGCAAAGGCGCTTGTTTCCGATAAGAAGAAGCTTACTCTTAAGCCCGTTTGCGCTCGTCTTAACGAGCTCCTCGGCGCTGAGCTCGTAACCTTCGCTGAGGACATCATTGGCGAGGATGCAAAGGCAAAGGTTGCTGCTCTCGAGCCCGGACACGCTGTTCTCCTTGAGAACACCAGATTTGACGCTCGCGAGACCAAGAACGGCGCTGATCTTGCAAAAGCTCTTGCTGATTACGCTGACCTCTTCGTTAACGACGCATTCGGCGCAGCTCACAGAGCTCACGCTTCCACCGCAGGCGTTGCTGATTACATTCCCGCAGTTTGCGGTTACCTCATCCAGAAGGAAATTTCCGTAATGGGTAAGGCTCTTCAGAACCCCGAGAGACCCTTCGTTGCTATTCTTGGTGGCGCAAAGGTTGCTGACAAGCTCAACGTTATCGACAACCTTCTTACCAAGGTTGATACTCTCATCATCGGCGGCGGTATGGCTTACACCTTCGCAGCTGCGAGAGGCCTTGGCGTTGGTAACTCTCTCCTTGATGAAACCAAGCTTGATTACTGCCGCGAGATGATGGCTAAGGCAGAGGCTAACGGCGTTAAGCTCCTTCTCCCCATCGACTGTGCGGTTGCTTCTTCCTTCCCCAACCCCATCGACGCTCCCATTGAGATCGACTACGTTGACATAGACAGCATTCCCGCTGATAAGGAAGGCCTTGACATCGGCCCCAAGACCGCTAAGCTCTTCGCTGATGCTGTTCTCTCTGCAAAGACCGTTGTTTGGAACGGACCTATGGGCGTATTTGAGAACCCCATCCTTGCAAAGGGTACCGTTGCTGTAGCTCAGGCTCTTGCTGACAGCTCCGCAATCACTATCGTAGGCGGCGGTGATTCCGCAGCGGCATGTGAGCAGCTTGGCTTCGCTTCCAAGATCACTCACATCTCCACCGGTGGCGGTGCATCCCTTGAATTCCTTGAGGGTAAGGATCTTCCCGGCGTAAGCTGTTTGCTCGATAAATAATTTTCGGATATTTCCCCGTATTCTGCCAAACTCGCAATAGGTAGCTATTGCTTCGGGCAGAAGTACGTGGCAACTATCTCGACAATTACATTTTCGGATATTTCCCCCGTATTCTACCAAGCTCGCAATATGTAAATATTGCTTCGGGTAGAAGTACGTGGCAACTATCTCGAAAATTAAAATTTTGGATTTTCCCTTGTGTTATCCAAAAAAATATGACAAAACAAAGAAAAAGTACATTAAAGGACTATAAAAATATGAGAAAATACGTAATTGCCGGTAACTGGAAGATGAATATGACTCCCAGTCAGACTAAGGCATTTATCACCGAGCTCGCTCCTATGGTAGCGGGACTTGACAAGTGCGATATCGTGCTTTGCGTTCCCTACGTAGACATCGCCACTGCTGTTGAGGCGGCAAAGGGAACCAACATTCACGTTGGCGCAGAGAACGTTCATTTCGCAGAGAGCGGTGCATATACTGGTGAGATCAGCGCGGCTATGCTCAAGGAGATTGGCACCGAGTATGTTGTAATCGGCCACTCCGAGCGCAGACAGTACTTCGGCGAGACTGACCAGACTGTAAACCTTCGTACTAAGGCGGCTCTCAAGGCAGGCCTCAAGGTTATCCTTTGCCTCGGCGAAGTGAAGGAGGAGAGACTCTCCGGTATCACCAACGAGGTCGTTAGAATGCAGACCAAGCTCGACCTCGCAGATATTACTGCTGACGAGCTCAAAAATGTTATTATTGCTTACGAGCCTGTATGGGCTATCGGCACAGGCCTTACTGCTACACCCGATCAGGCTGACGAGACCTGCGGAGTTATTCGTGAGTGCATCGCTGAGCTCTATGGCTCAGAGGCTGCAGAAGAGATCATCGTCCAGTATGGCGGATCTATGAATGACGGCAACGCTGCTGAACTCCTCGCCAAGGCTAACGTTGACGGCGGCCTTATCGGCGGTGCATCCCTCAAGACTGATAAGTTCACGGCTATAGTAAAGGCTGCTAATGCGTAAGAATGTACGCTATAACAAAAACGGATGGTGTCGCATCGTGCGACACCATCTTTTGTTATTTATTGAATATGTAAACAATAATCAACATATTTATTGATTAACGTATATGTAAGAGGTACTTTTGCGTATTGTGCAACAAATGCGAGCCGCTCATTTTCGCGCTTTATAGACTCATTATGCGTTGCGGTGGATTAAGGCGGTGAATTAAGATCTTTTATTTGCAACTTGATTATTTATATATAAAATGAGCGTTCCTATTGCATTTGCTTAAGTAAAGTGGTAGAATGAGTTAAAACGTGTTTTTGAGGTGACTGAAATGCTTTACAAGAAGAAAAAGGCTTACTCAAAAAAAGGAATAATTGCTCTTTGTTCGTTTGTATACTTTGTCAGCTATTTCTCTCGCAAGGATTTTGCCGCCGTTATGGCAGGAATGATAGAGAATGGCGCCATTGGACGAACTAATGCGGGGCTTGTCGGCACTATGCTTTTTGCCTTTTACGGAGTTGGTCAGATCGTTAGCGGATATCTCGGCGATAGAGTTAAGCCAAAGCGCGTTATCCTGCTTGGCCTATCTACAACTACGGTCTGTAATGCGCTCATGCCATTTGCTACCGAATGGATGATGGTAGTCATATGGGGTGTAAATGGGTTGGCTCAAGCCATGCTTTGGCCGCCTATAGTTAAGATTCTGTCGACCTATCTTGACCACAAATCTTACGTGACGGCCAATCTTGTCGTTACAGCCGCTGCCCATGTTTCTACCGTAATTTTGTATACTTTTGTTCCCATTTGCCTTGAGTTTATGAGTTGGGAAACCGTATTCTTTACTGCATCTGTTTTGGCCTTCTTGTCAATTTTGGTCTTTGTTATCGCGTTAAAGCTTATACTCCCGGATGATGTATGTGTTGCTGATTGTATGGATATAAGAGCTTCCTTCTCCTCTACAAATTCTGAAGGCAAAATACTCTCGGTTCTCAAGAACTCGGGTGTGTTCACGATCTTTATTTGCATTATCGTTTGCGGATTCTTGCGCGACGGCATAGAGTCCTGGCTGCCGACGCTTTATTCCGAATGCTTTGGCGCCGGGGCATCCGAGTCCACGCTTTTGTCGGTTATCTTACCGATCTTCTCGATAATCAGTATATCTATCGTTACCGTCCTTCATCGAAGGGGATTGTTTAATAATGAAGCAAGGGGAACTGTGATATTGTTCTCACTCTCACTTTTGTGCGCTTTTCTCCTTGCTCTTTTTGTCGGCACTGAGGGGAGAGCATCCGGTATAATATCTCTGCTTCTTGCTTCCTTGATCTGTGCCTCTATGCATGGAGTGAATTTTCTTCTCATCTCTTGTCTGCCCGGCAGATTTGCCCATACCGGCAGGGCAGCGACCGTAGGTGGAATATGTAACAGCTGTATATATATCGGAGCTGCGATATCCACGTACGGAATTGGCCTTATTTCTGACCGCTTTGGATGGTCGAGCACCGCGTTTTCATGGTGCTTAATGCTCGTCTTGGCGATTGTTTTTGCTGCAATTTCCGTTCGTAAATACACCGCAGTCATAGAGAAAACGTCAAAAATGAAATAAAAAACATAAAAGATGCGAGAAAAAGCGCTAAAAGCCGCTGAAAAACAACCTCTCGCGTCTTTTTTCTTCCTTATATATTATATATAGGCCATTTTTTCTAATAAATTAGAATTGTTAGGATTTCTAAGCAAAATAAGTGACCTAAAGTGACTGTATATGCAAAAAAACACACAAAAAAGACTGCGAAAAACCGTTAAGATGTCTATTGGAATTTGACAATCGATCTGTTAAAATGTATGTGTTAAAAAATTTTTAAGGAGATATTAAAAATGGCAGGTCTTTCACTCAGACATATTTACAAGAAGTATCCCGGCGGCGTTGTTGCCGTTTCCGACTTCAACCTTGAGATCAAGGATAAGGAATTCCTTATCTTCGTTGGTCCCTCCGGTTGCGGTAAGTCCACCACTCTTCGTATGATCGCGGGTCTTGAGGAGATCACCGAGGGCGAGCTCTACATAGGTGACAGATACGTAAATGACGTTGCACCTAAGGACAGAGATATAGCGATGGTGTTCCAGAACTACGCTCTTTATCCTCACATGACTGTTTTTGATAACATGGCGTTTGGTCTTAAGCTCCGTAAGGTTCCCAAGGAGGAGATCAAGAGACGTGTTGAGGAGGCTGCAAGAATTCTTGATATTCAGCACCTTCTTGAGAGACGTCCTAAGGCTCTTTCCGGTGGTCAGAAGCAGAGAGTTGCGCTCGGTCGTGCGATCGTTCGTAACCCCAAGGTATTCCTTCTCGACGAGCCGCTTTCCAACCTCGACGCAAAGCTCCGTGCCAGCATGAGAACCGAGCTTACCAAGCTTCATAAGAAGGTTGAGACCACCTTCATCTACGTAACGCACGACCAGGTAGAGGCTATGACCATGGCTTCCCGTATCGTTGTTATGAGAGACGGTGTTATCCAGCAGGTTGACACTCCTCAGAACCTTTATGACTCTCCCTGCAACCTCTTCGTTGCGGGCTTCATAGGCACTCCTCAGATGAACTTCATCACCGGTAAGCTCGTTAAGAAGGGCAATGACCTCTACGCTACCATTGGTAACACCGAGATCGTTCTTCCTGCAGAGAAGGCTAACAACCCTGATCTTAAGGAGTACATCGGTCAGGAGGTTATCTTCGGTATCCGTCCTGAGGCTATTCACGACGAACCTATGTACCTTAACACCATGGCTGATACTACACTTGACGTCGACGTTGACGTTACCGAGCTTATGGGTGCTGAGATCTATCTCTATCTCGGCTTCGAGGGTATGGAGGATGCTACCAACGGCAAGAACATTATTGCCAGAGTTTCCTCTCGTTCCACTGCTCGTTCCGGTGACAAGATCAAGGTTGCTATCGACGCGTCGAGAATCCATATCTTTGATAAGGATTCCGAGAAGTGCATTTGTCACTAATCTAAAGCTTCTTGATATATTGAGAATAATAATTATTGGGGTGAGCTTAGTCTCACCCCTTTTTTATTTGCAAGGCTTAGTAAGGGCGTGAGATTTAACATGGCTCGGTCTTGCCGCGCGCGTATATGGTGACTTAGAGAGAATAGCTTTTGCAGAATTTGTATAGGTCCGGCAACCAGGGTGACCAAACGTTAGAAGCCCAACTTTTAAGAATGCGTTTTGTAAAAACCGCCAAGCGGGTGATAATTGCCACAAAACTATAACAACTATTTACAAAATAATCATTAATGGATGTTTTGCTTTCAAAAATGCCTTGGTTTACATTTTTGGCACATAGCATTTTATGATCATTAAAGCGCACATTGACGGAGAATTTGTATCAGTATATCTCTCGATGAGTGAATATTTTGTTCACATTTTTTACGAAGGCACAGAGCCGGAGATGACGCCGCGACCGATCTTTTGCCATCTCTGACAGCAACGTTTTTACTTCCGCCCCCCTGCGAGCGAGAAAACTTTGCGCTGTACACGGTAAAATGAAATATTCTTAATAATTCGTTCTTGGAACGTCGGTTTTTTGCAACCTTATTTACCGTTTTGATTAGCGGAGAAGGACGTTACCCGGGGGCATAAAAACACCGATCGGACAAGTTGGCTATTTTTTCCTTCTCTTATGAAAAATGCAAAAACGGCAAAAAACTAAACTACTGTTTACAATTTGTCAAAGTCGGATTAAGAAAAATTTAAAAAAACTTAAAAAATTTTGCAATTAGTATTGACATACGCGTTTTTATTTAGTATAATATAGGCGTATAAAAAGATAAGGGCGTAATTTTTTGCGGCTTTATCAGCTTAAATTTACAATGTGAGGAGAAAAATTATGAGTCCTACACTTTCTAAGAGTGAAATCGCAAGACAGGTAAAGGAGCTTCGTACCCACATTACCGGTTCCAAGAACGGTATTAAGGCTGAGTTCCGCTCGTTCCGTAAGGCAGCTAAGGCTTATGTTAAGGCTACTGACGAGTACAAGAAAGCTAAGGCTGCTTATGACAAGAAGCCTAAGGCTAAGCAGGAGAGAAAGCTTGACCTCTCTCTTGACAAGTTCTACAGAGCACATGAAGACTACAAGGAAGTCTACAAGCTCATCAACTCTTACTTCACTTCCATTGAGCAGGATTACGGCGAGATCTGTGATCTTCTTGATATGCGCGGATCCCACCGCAAGAGTGAGAAGGTTGCTCTTGAGTTTGAGAGATACAGAGAGTGGCTTGAGAAGAAGCTTGCTATCCTCAGCGAGCGCGTTGTCGATATCGTAGAGGAAGAGCAGGAAGAGGAAGTTGAGGAAGAGCCCGTTGTTGAGGAAGAGCCCGCTCCCGCACCTGCACCCGCACCCGCACCCGCTCCGACACCTATCACCGTATCCCCCGTTAGCATCAACCCTGTTATCCTCGACGTTTCCTCCATCGTTCAGAACGCTGTTGATAACACTATGGCTAAGTTCACCCTTTACATGGATAAGAAGCTCCGCGACTACTTCGACGAGCTTGTTCTTCCCGAGCCTCCCGCAGGCGCAGCTCCCGCTACCGTTGTAAGAGAGGTTGAGGTTGTTAAGGAGGTTGCTGCTCCCGCACCCGCTACTACCGTTGTTGTTAACTCCGAGGCTGCTGAGGCTAACGTTCAGCTTCAGGGCGAGCTTCTTGCTAAGGAGCAGGAGATCTATAATAAGCTTAAGGCTATGGGCGAAGAGATCGCTTCTATGCTCGAGGCACTTGATACTCTCACCGAGTCTCAGAATCTTACCTCCGACAGACAGAAGAACCTCAACGCAATGCAGAAGCAGACCAATGATACTCTCCGTCGTATCATGCGTGACCAGCAGGGTATTCGGGTCAGCCTTAGAGTGGTTAACCAGGATCAGGCTGAGGTTAATGCTCAGCAGGCAGCAGTTGTTGAGAGCCAGAAGCTCGTTGTTGAGCAGCAGCAGGCACTCGCAGATGCTCAGAACGGCATGATCGAGACTCAGAGCGCAGTAATTGCTACTCAGAGCGGTCTCAACGACGCTATGAAGGCAGTTATGCAGGCACAGAAGGAAATCCTTCATACTCAGAACAGAATTGCTCAGGGCAACGCTAAGGCTCAGGAGGCAGGTAAGGTTCTCCTTGAGAAGCAGGCTGAGTTCACCGAGCTCCAGAAGGCAGCTCTTGCTAACCAGAGACAGGCAATCAAGGATTACAAGGAAGCTAATGCAGAGGTTAAGCCCGCTCGTTCCAGAAAGTCTAAGAAGGCTGAGGAGACCCCTGTAGAGGAAGCTCCCGTAGTAGAGGAAGCTCCCGTAGTAGAGGAAGCTCCCGTAGTAGAAGAAGCTCCCGTCGAGGAGACTCCTGTTGAGGAGACTCCCGTAGAAGAGGCTCCTGCAGAGGAAGCTCCCGCTGAGGAGACCCCTGTTGAAGAGGCTCCTGTAGAGGAAACTCCCGTTGAGGAGGCTCCTGTAGAAGAGGCTCCTGCAGAGGAAGCTCCTGTAGAAGAAGCTCCCGCTGAGAAGGTTTCCGAGTAATTCAAGTCTTGAATTAGAAACTACATAAAGAAAATGCGGCTCATAGCGAGCCGCATTTTTTGTCGCAATATTGTCACAATAGTTCTAAAGATAAAACAATCGCTCCCGATATTGACAATCGAGAGCGATCAATGTATAATATATTTAGTCGGTATGCGTGTTAAATTTCTCGCCTAATTTGCTATGCTTAACTCAGAGAACGTACGGCTCGTCCGCTTCCTTCTCGTCGTGCTCAGCAGCAACAAGCTGCACGTGATATGCGTCAATAACCGCCTCTTCAAGAGCTGCTCTGAACTCGGAGTTGATTGGATGAACAATATCACGGTATGTTCCGTCGGGATTCTTTCTTGAGGGCATAACGATGAAGTAGCGCTCTCTTGCGTAGATAACCTTGATGTCGTGTACTGCGAGGCAGTCGTCGAAGGTAACGGAAGCTACAGCCTTCATAGGACCTTCGTCAAAGAATTTTCTGATTTTGATGTCTGTGATTTGCATTTGTTTTTCCTTTCGTCTAAATGCATAGTCTATACAAGGTCCGGCCGGTTTCTGATAGAGAAAAAATCTATAACGTCTTTTATGCTGGGAGGCAATGACTATTAACATTCGTTTTTATTCCTGCATATAGTATACAACAAGTTTGTTAAAAAAATACAGAGGCTTTTTGAACAAAAAGGAGTATAGTTGTAAATATTTGGTTAATAAACTTTGAACACGCAAAGAAAAACGGAGGCTATTGTCGATTTTTAATTCTAAGCTTGGTATCGAGGCTGTGTCCTCGATTTTAAAGGACGTTCACGGTTCGGTACGCTTCATCGGAATTTTAGGCTCCGGAATGCGCCCATTGGCTGAGCTTCTTGTTCGCCTTGGCCAGAGTGTTTCCGGTTGGGACAGACTCCTTGAGCAGGGAACAGTGAAACAAATAGAAGGTGTAACGCTTGCGCCGTGCTACGCCATGAGATGGCAGGAGGTCAAGCTTGCAGTCTACTCGCTTGCGATGGACTCAGAGGATGCGGAAATAACTTCTGCTATAGCTCACGGAGTACCTCTTGTTTCCAGGGCAGAACTCCTTGGGGCGGTAATGTCGGGCTTTAATCGCCGTATATCTGTAAGTGGCTCGCACGGAAAGAGCACAACGACTGCTCTTATAGAGCATATCTTACGTGAATGCGGATCATCACCGACTGCGGTTTCGGGTGCGACGCTTACTTCGGGTAACTCGTATGCCATAGGCAATACTGACATAATTGTTGCCGAGGCATGTGAGTATAAGGACTCCTTTTTATCTTTGTGCCCGACACATCAGATCATAACTTCTGTGGAGCTTGACCACACCGACTATTTTACCTCGATCGAACACATTAGGCTCTCCTTTCTTGCTGCGGCACAGCGCTCTCGAGTGGCGATAATAAACGCTGACGATAAGGTTGCTCGCAGCATAGCTGATGAGCTCGAAGGCTCGTCTGCGACTTACACGGGAAAGGTGATCACATACGGAAAGGCGGATGATGCAGATTACCGCCTGTCATGCGTCTCTTCGTCGTGTGGAACAACCTATTTCAGAATTGAGTCGGGGCGCCATGTCTTTGACCTCTCCACCTCGCTTATTGGCGAGTATAACCTATATAACATCACTGCAGCAGTGGTCTTATGTGACCTGCTTTTGGTACCCTGTGATATGATTGTAGCGGCGGTATGCTCATTTATGGGAATCGATCGCAGAGCCACTCGTATAGCTCTTATAGACGGCGTTCCGGTATTTTATGATTATGCCCATCATCCAACTGAAATTGGTGCTTTCATCAGTGCTTTGAAGGAACGATATGGCACGGTAAGTGTTATATTTAAACCACACACTTACACGAGGACGATGAGCCTATGGAAGGAATTTATTGTCGAATTAAGTAAATCAGACTTTACAATTATATTAGATATATATCCTGCTCGCGAAAGTCCTATCGAGGGGGTGACCTCGGAAAATCTTGCAAAAATGATTAAAAATGCCCACTATTCAAAGGATATGGATGCTTGCAGGACAGCTCTAACGTACCCCTGCGGGGCAATTGCCTTGCTCGGTGCCGGAGATATGTCCCGTGTGGTTGAGGACTTTAGAAAGATACAATAGTAAAAGGAGAATAAAATGGAATCTATACTCGTCAGCGCGTGCTTGCTCGGAACACCCTGCCGTTACGACGGCAAGAGTAAGGCCAATCCCGATGTTCTTGCTCTTTCGGAAAGCTACAATCTCATACCCGTATGTCCTGAGGTAGCGGGCGGCCTTCCAACCCCGAGAGTACCCTCGGAGAGGATCGGTGATAAGGTGATGATGAGGGACGGACGTGACGTTACGGATAACTATCGATGTGGTGCCCAAGAGGCCCTTCGTCTTTGTAGACTTCACAATATAAAGATAGCTATTCTCAAGGAGCGAAGCCCCTCCTGCGGCAAGGGTGAAATATATGACGGTAGCTTCTCCGGTGTGCTTACTGCCCGTGACGGAGTGACTGCCGAGCTGCTTACCAAAGAGGGGATTCGCGTTATCGGAGAAAGCGAAATAAATATTTTATAAATTTTTCCAAAAAGGGTTGTAATTTTCGGAAAAAGGGAGTATAATAGCTTGGCTAAAGAAAAAGGGGCCAAGCTATTATTTTTAAAACAACGTGGATGTACAAGACTTGGTCAAAGCTACCCACAAGATTTTCAAGAAAGAAAGGAAGTGAGCGATCGTGGATGACTCGCGAAGTTATCAGGTAAATAATTACGAGGGAGTCGCGATGGCTTGCTATATTCTTATCGCGATCTCCGCTAACTAAAAATGCTTCTTAAAAGGAGCGGAAAGGCGGAAAAATGAAGGAAATCTTTGAAAATGAGAATGAACTTTTAGAGAATCAGGTAGATAAGCTTGAAAAAGAGACTGACGAGCTTGAAGATACCGTTGAGCTGGTAGCAGATGCTGATGGCGAGGAGATTCTCGATGAGGTCGGTGAGGGCCTCCTTGTTGAGGACGAGATCGACGAGCTGGAGATCGGAACGGATGTATCGGAGGAGGAAGATGAGGAGCCTGAGCCCCTCATATCCGCTGACGAAAACGTAGAGGAGCCCAAGGCCATCACAGCTCTTATCGAGTCCAAGAAATACGCGCAGCTCAAGGCTCTGCTCGAGGAGACACCCCCGGTCGATATTGCCGAGTTGTTCTCCGAGGTTGAGTCGAAGTATCACGCCATACTCCTGCGTCTTCTTTCTAAGGAGACGGCTGCAGACGTTTTCATTGAGCTGGACACCGACACTCAGATGGCTCTTATCGAGAGCTTCACCGACCATGAGCTCCAAGCAATACTTGAGGAAATGTACCTCGACGATACAGTCGATATAATTGAAGAAATGCCCGCAGCGGTCGTCAAGAGAATTATCAAGTTTTCAAGTAAGGAAGAAAGGGAGATGATCAATCGCCTCCTCCTCTTCGATAAGGACTCCGCCGGTGCGATCATGACCACCGAGTATGTCAGACTCATCCCGGAGATGACCGTTAGAGAAGCACTCCATCACATCAGAAAGGTTGCTATAGACAAGGAGACCATCTACACCTGCTACGTCACGGATAAGAAAAGACACCTTCTCGGTATTGTTACCGCTAAGGATCTTCTCTTAAGCGAGAGAAATGTGACTCTCGACGAGATCATGGAGGAGAACGTTGTCTTTGCGCGCACCTCGGATGATAAGGAGGAGGTTGCGCTCCTCTTTGACAGGTACGGTTTTTTGGCTCTTCCCGTCGTTGACAGTGAGTGCCGTCTTGTTGGTATTGTTACCGTCGACGACGCTATGGATGTCATCAGAGAAGAGACGGAGGAGGACTTCGCAAAGATGGCAGGTATGTCACCCACAGAGACCACGTATCTGAAGACCTCTCCATTTGATTTCCTTAAGGCGAGGTTGCCTTGGCTCTTGCTTCTTATGTTCTCTGCCACGATATCCTCTGCTATACTCACAATATTTGAAGACGCGCTCTCTGCGGCGCTTGTCCTCTTTGTTCCAATGATAATGGGCACCGGCGGTAACTCCGGAGGACAGTCATCGGTTACTGTTATCCGTAGCCTTTCGCTCGGCGAGATAGAGTTCAAGGATATACTGAAGGTTATGTATAAGGAGCTTGTAGTCGGCCTTATGGCAGGTCTATCGGTAGGCGCCGCAACCTTTATTAAAGTAGTCCTTATTGACCGTTTCTTGCTCGGCAACCCCGACGTTTCCATTATGGTCGCTCTTGCCGTTGCGGTCTCGCTGGCACTCACGATAATCTTTGCAAAGCTTATCGGAGCAGCCCTTCCCATCCTTGCCAAGAAGCTTGGATTTGACCCTGCGGTAATGGCATCTCCCTTTATCACTACTCTTGTTGATGCGGCCTCACTGCTTATTTACTTCATAATAGCTGCGGAGGTATTTGCTCTGCGTGTCTGATGAAAAAGGCTTAATTTGTAAATTGCGGTTTTCATAAATCGGCGTTAATATCATTTTTTATTTTTTGAAAGAAGGCGAACAATCTTGACTACGACAGTACTTTTGACTTTATCTATAGCTTTGCTCGCGGGCCTTATGCTCTCGAGATTGGCAAAACTTGTCGGACTTCCCGCTGTTACTGCTTACCTGGTTGCGGGTGTTCTTATCGGTCCGTTTTTGCTGGGACGTATTGGCATCGGTTTCAATCCGACGGACAATTCGCCTGAGCATTATAAGATACTTTGTGATCTGGCACTTGGCTTCATAGCCTTTGCTATCGGTAACGAATTCAGGCTCTCCCAGCTTAAAAAGATTGGAAGACAAGCTACCATAATCGGCGTATTTCAGGCGCTCTTTACCGGCATTGTGGTTGATGTAGCCCTTATATCATTTTCTCTTATCGTAGGTAACGATGTATTCCCGATGTCCGCCGCCATTATCCTTGGTGCAGTTGCTACCGCGACTGCTCCCGCAGCTACCCTGATGGTTGTCAGACAGTATAAGGCAAAGGGCCAATTGACCGACCTTCTTCTACCCATTGTTGCACTTGATGATGCGGTAGGTCTTGTCGTATTCGCAATCTCCTTCGGCGTTGCCAAATCGATCGAAACAGGCGTCGTTGACATTATCTCTATGGTGGTAAATCCTTTACTTGAGGTCGTTCTTTCAATAGTGCTCGGCGCGGCTATGGGCGGTCTTTTCACCTTCTGCGAGAGGTACTTCCACTCTAACTCTAAGCGTATTGCGATCTCGGTTGCCTTCGTTATGGCTACCGTAGCCATCTCCGGTATTAAGCTCTCGATCGGATCGGTACATATCGCATTCTCATCGCTCCTCTCATGTATGATGCTCGGCACTCTGTTCTGCAATATCTGTGACTTCTCCGAGGATCTTATGAACAGGGCGGAGAAGTGGACGGCGCCCCTTCTCGTGCTCTTCTTCGTTATTAGTGGTGCAGAGCTTGATCTTGGAGTGTTTGCTAACCTCACATTCGTCCTTATCGGACTTATCTACATTTTCTTCCGCTCGGTCGGAAAGTATTTTGGTGCAGGCATTAGTGCACGTATGACGAACTGCGACGGAAAGACCTCAAAGTACCTTGGCATAACCTTACTTCCTCAAGCAGGCGTGGCTCTCGGTATGGCGAGCCAGGCTCTCAGCTTCGGTTCGGATACAGGTAAGATGGTTCAGTCCATAACTCTCTTCGCAGTTCTTATTTATGAGATCATCGGTCCCTTCCTCACAAAAATGGCTCTTACCAAGTCCGGTGACATTAAGCCCGAGGGCAGAATCAGCCGCCGTGACGAGCACGCAGAGAAAAAGCGTCTCGAGTCGGAGGTTAAGGCAGCCGAAGAGGCAAAGTAAAATTGCCAATGCAGTAATATAATTAATGATAGAGAAACGCCCCGTCTCGGGGCGTTTTTTCATTGAATTTCGGGCTTTCGTTTGCCTTTCAGATCCAACTTTCCACTCCTTCTTTTCCAATTTTCCACTTTTTTCACATTTCCCCCTTGACAAAACATTTTCAAAGTGCTACAATTGATGTATCTTTTATTTTTCCAAAAGCGTTTGAGCGAAAATTAGTAGCCGTCCGTCGGACTTGCAGAGAGCTGTCGTTTGGTGCGAGACAGAAGTATCGTGTTCGGTGAATTCATTTCGTGAGCTGTGGGCTTAAAGCTTTTTGCGAGTAGGCTTTTCCGGGTGCGACCGTTACATCGCCAAGGGTGTGTTGGCACCCGATGAGGCTCATGCCGTGAGGTATGGGTGAAACAGTGTGGTATCACGTTTTTGGACGTCCTGTGCTTTTTATAGCATAGGGCTTTTTTCTTTATTTAGATTGACTTATAAGATGGTCTGCCAACGTAACGAAAGAATAAATAACACTTCATGTTAATTTACGTAGCGTAGGGAAATGCTAATTACGATTAACATTTTTTGCCGTTATGCGAGTTATATAAAACCTAAACCCGAAAGGAAAACAAAAAATGAAAAAAGTATTATCTTTAGTTCTTGTCCTCGCACTCACTCTTGGTATGTGCATGAGCTTCGCTTCCTGCAAGAAGGATGCGAAGGACCACTTCGTAGTAGGCATTATTCAGCTTGCTCCCCATCCGGCGCTCGACTCTGCTACCCAGGGCTTCAAGGATGCTCTCACCGCTAAGCTTGCGGCGGAGGGTAAGACAGTTGAGTTCAAATATGAAAACGCGCAGGGCGACTCCAACACCTGTAACACTATAGTAAACAGCTTTGTTTCCTTGAATGTTGATCTCATTATGGCAAACGCAACTGCTGCGCTTGCGTCGGCTTACAATGCAACGTCCACTATTCCGATCCTCGGCACATCTATCACCGAGTATGGTGTTGCGCTTGGCCTTGATAACTTCACCGGTACTGTTGGCGGCAACGTTTCCGGTACCTCCGACCTTGCCCCTCTGACTGAACAGGCACAGATGATGATCGACACACTCAGCCTTAAGTCCGGCTCTAAGATCGGTCTGCTTTACTGCTCCTCTGAGCCTAACTCGCAGTATCAGGTAGACGTTGTTGATGAGTATCTTACATCCAAGGGCATGATATGTACTCACTACAAGTTCTCCGACTCCAACGACCTTGGTACTATTACCCAGAAGGCGGCTTCCGAGTCTGATGCGATCTACGTTCCCACCGATAACACCGTAGCATCTAATACCGAGATCATCAACAATATCTGTGAACCGCTTAAGATGCCCATCTTTGCAGGTGAGCAGGATACTTGCAAGGGCTGTGGCTACGCTACTCTTGCTATCAGCTACTACAACATCGGCCAGGTTACCGGTGAGATGGCGGCAGAGATCCTTCTTGGTACCTCTGACATTGATGAAATGGCTATCAGATATGACTCTAACCCCGTTAAGAAGTATAGCAAGGCAGCATGTGAAAATCTCGGTATCGACATAGCAGCGCTTGAAGCAGCGGGCTACACTATGATCGAGGGTACTGACAAATAATACGTTTTCGGAGTAAATAATGGGATTCTTAAACGCTTTACCCGGCGCAGTCGCGCAGGGATTGATATGGGGACTTTTTGCGATAGGTCTTTATATCTCCTATAAAATACTTGATATCGCCGACCTCACGGTCGACGGCTCGATATGTACCGGAGCGTGCGTTCTTGCCGTTCTCCTCACCAAGGGAGTAAATATTTATCTCTGCCTTATCGCCGCCTTTGTGGCAGGCGCTATCGCGGGAGCTGTGACCGGATTATTCCACACGGCTATGGGTATTCCGCCCATTCTCTCGGGTATTCTCACTCAGCTCATCCTCTGGTCCTTGAACCTTAAGATACTCGGCAAGGCTAATCTTGCCATAAGCTCGAGAAAATATCCCGTCCTTCTTTCTTCTATGGATAACTGGAAGGCGATCGTCGTTTCCATGATATTCTGTATACTCGTCATAGTTGGACTGTATCTCTTCTTCTATACAGAGGTCGGCTTTTCCATCAAGTCAACGGGTGACAATGAGCATATGAGCCGCGCCCAGGGTGTGAACGTTAACTTCAACAAGGTTCTCGGTCTCGCTATATCAAACGGAATAATCGCTCTTTCGGGAGCTCTCCTTGCTCAGTATCAGGGCTTTGCGGATATCAACATGGGCAGAGGCGCAATAGTCATCGGTCTCGCTGCGATCATCATAGGTCTTTCGGTTTCTATGAAGATCATGCCAAACTTCGTCGTATCTCTTATCGGCGTTGTTTCGGGCGGTATCGCATACTATCTTGTGTATACCTTCGTCATCTTCTTGGGACTTGATACCGATCTTCTCAAGATGCTCTCGGCGATAGTAGTTGCCATCTTCCTTGCAGTTCCTTACCTTAAGAAGAAGTATTTCACCAAGCAGCGTATCTTCGAGGACGCAAACGCTAAGACAGAGGAGGTAGATGAGAATGCTTAAGATAACAAACCTCCACATGACCTTTAACCCGGGTACAGTAAACGCCAAGAAGGCTCTCGACGGTCTCAATCTTGAGCTTAATGAGGGTGACTTTGTTACAGTAATAGGCGGTAACGGAGCGGGTAAATCTACGATGCTCAACGCCATAGCCGGCGTATTTCCGCCCGATTTTGGCAAGATAGAGATCGACGGTGTCGACGTTACCAAGATCCCTGAGTACAAGAGAGCCGCATATCTCGGCCGAGTCTTCCAGGATCCTATGAAGGGCACAGCGGCGGATATGGAGATAGCGGAGAATCTCTCTATAGCCGCAAGGCGCGGCACCAGACGTCGTTTTGTTTGGGGACTCCCGAGGAAGGAAAGAGAGAGTTATAAGAAGCTCCTCGCCGACCTCGACCTCGGACTTGAAAACCGACTTTCTTCCAAAGTAGGTCTGCTTTCCGGCGGACAGCGTCAGGCAGTTACTCTTCTTATGGCGACCATTAAGCAGCCTAAGCTTCTCCTTCTTGATGAGCACACCGCTGCTCTTGACCCTAAGACTGCGCAAAAGGTTCTTGACATCACCGAGCGTATAGTTAAGGAGAACAATCTCACAACCGTAATGATCACTCATAATATGCGCGACGCTATCAGATACGGCAACCGTCTTATAATGATGCACGAGGGTAAGATCATAGTCGACGTTTCCGGTGAAGAGAAGAAAAAGCTCACCGTTGAGATCCTCCTTGGACTCTTTACCAAGGCGAGCGGCAACGAGTTCTCAAACGACAGGGCAATTTTGGGTTAATTCTCGGATATTTCTCCTGTGTATTTTAAGAACCGGCCTGATTCACGTACAGCTTTTGGTAGATGTACGTGAGAAAATACCGATTTGAATTAGAGTTCAAAATATAACATTATAGAAAAACGCCTATGCGATATAAAAGCGCATAGGCGTTAAATATTTTCCGTTATTCGTATTTTTAAGGTTATACCTGCAAGACCTATTCACCGTCAACAAATATCTTTTTTATCGCTTCGAGATAGCCGTATCCGTAAAAATCGTCCGGCTCGAGATATGAAGTCTCGGTCCACTCGTTCCATGAGTTGACAGTTATGAGGGCAGGCCTTCTTTGGTGTCGATCGATGTATTCCTTTGCCGCACGCATAGCCTTCTCAAAGTTTTCGGGGGTATTGTTTTTCACAACTCCGGGACGGAATTTTTTGAAGCGAGGATTGTTGTCCCAACCGCAGGATACGTGAGGGTAATAGGGAATACCGTAAGTGTCCTCGGCGCTCTCCCACACGCGCTTCACGTCCTCCATTATTTCGTTGTAGTCACGGTCAATGTCGGTAAAGTGTACGAACTGATAGTGTGTAAAGCTGTCGATCGAGAGCTTTTTCATCACTTCACTTGAGTCTATTACGAGCGAGGAATCGATGCCTGACATGTTGAGTGTCTCGCCTGATCTGCCCGTTATCTGTAAGTGCACGTCAGGGTAGCCCTTTGACTTTACCATTTTACGGAACCACGTAAGAGCATCTACGGTTTTATCGAGACCTCCCAGGCCGTCGACAAGAGTCGAGAGCTCATAGATCATAAAGACAGGACAACCATCGATACGGTAGTAATTCTCAAGCCCAAAATATTTGTCTACAAGACGCTTTGCCATTTCCTCAAAGCCCTCGCGATCTATTCCGCCCTTCCAGATGACGGTCTCGCCGCACTCGGTATCCGAGAGCTCCTTATTCCACAGATGGTTGGCGTCATGATTTGCCCACATAATGTAGAACTTCATGTCGTTACAATTCGGCGCTTTAAGGAATCCGTCGTTGAGACAGTTCTCAAGAAAAGGACGTCGGTCAAACCAGTACCAGTCGTAGATAAAGACGTTAACACCGTGGCGTGTCGCCTCCTGTATTTCCATCTCCATCACCTTTGGGTCGGCTTCATTCACGTATCCCCACAGGGGTTTTCTTGGCCAGGTATGTCCCGGGTACTTCGCCTCAGCTGTCCGGACGGTTTGCCATTCTCCTTCTCCGTTTGGCCAAAACATTCTCGAACGTAGCTCGTCACCTGTGTATGATGGCCAGACAAAAGCAGCTATATCGTACTTTTTCATTTTTGCCTCCAATAAGTGTTTTTTTAGGCAGCCAAAATGGCTAATGGTGTCCACAGCACCTCGTGCGGTAGTGATATACCGAGTCTGTGACTTGATAAAAATAGCCGTATCAGCAGATACGACTATTGGTAGAAGCGGCGGGACTCAACTCTCGCACGAACTGCGCGCTCGGTCTGCCATGGTTATAGACGTCCGCCGGAAGTCCGCTCTCTATCGTTTACACTTCGAGTCCATTGCTCGGTGAAGCAAAAGAACACACCGCACGGTGTGCTCTTTTTTATTTGGTCGAAGCGGCGGGACTCGAACCCACGGTCTCCAGTTCCCGAACAAATACGCCATCGTTTTTTGACTACTTTAGTTGACTTTTTGGTGCTTTTTAGTCCGAAAACGATGCTTTCCGATGCTCTCGTTCGCACTGTTTCCACGTAGTCCGAAGCCGTAGATGGTCAAAGATGTG
>JAFTIN010000005.1 GCA_017456895.1 Clostridia bacterium | reverse complement strand
GCACCAACGGTACCGTCGCCGCCAAGACCCCAGAACTTGCACTGAATCATATCAGTGGGAGCGGTGTCGGGAGCGGGCTGCTCGTCGAGAGAGTGACCGGTGAGGTCGTCTACGATGCCGATAGTAAAGTGGTTCTTCTTCTCGCCTGCCATGTTAGCGTATACTGCGAAGATGGAAGCGGGAGTAGTATCCTTGGAGCCGAGACCGTATCTACCGCCAAGAACCTTAACGCTTCTGCCAACCTCGTTAAGAGCGGCGATAACGTCGAGGTAAAGGGGCTCGCCAAGAGAGCCGGGCTCCTTGGTTCTGTCGAGTACGGAAACAACCTTTACACTTGCGGGAATAGCCTCAGCAAGCTTCTCTGCAACGAAGGGTCTGTAAAGTCTTACCTTAACAAGACCAACCTTCTCACCCTTGGCAAGGAGGTAATCGATAACTTCCTCTGCAACGTCACAAACAGAGCCCATAGCGATGATAACGCGGTCTGCGTCGGGAGCGCCGTAGTAGTTGAAGGGCTTGTAGTTGGTGCCGAGCTTCTCGTTAACCTTGTCCATATACTCCTCAACGATTGCGGGAAGTGCATCGTAGTAGGGGTTGCAGGACTCTCTGTGCTGGAAGAAGATGTCGCCGTTCTCAGCCGAGCCGCGAAGTACGGGATGCTCGGGGTTGAGAGCTCTGTCACGGAATGCCTGAACTGCATCCCAGTCAACCATGTCGGCAAGATCCTTGTAATCCCAAGCGGCAACCTTCTGGATCTCGTGAGAGGTTCTGAAGCCGTCAAAGAAGTTAAGGAAAGGAACTCTGGACTTGATGGTAGCAAGGTGAGCTACTGCACCGAGGTCCATGATCTCCTGCGCGTTGGTCTCAGCAAGCATAGCAAAGCCGGTCTGACGGCAAGCGTACACGTCAGAGTGGTCGCCGAAGATGTTAAGAGCGTGGGAAGCAACACATCTTGCGGATACGTGAATAACGCAAGGAAGAAGCTCGCCGGCGATCTTGTACATGTTGGGGATCATAAGAAGAAGACCCTGCGATGCGGTGTAAGTTGTGGTAAGAGCACCTGCTCCGAGAGAACCGTGAACAGCACCTGCTGCACCTGCCTCAGACTGCATCTCAACGACCTTAACGTTCTCGCCAAAGATGTTCTTTGCGGGCTCGCCGAAGATGTTCTTGTCAGAAGCGGACCAAGTGTCTGTTACTTCAGCCATAGGGCTGGAAGGGGTGATAGGGTAGATAGCAGCAACCTCTGTGAACGCGTAAGAAACGTGAGCAGCAGCGGTGTTACCATCCATAGAAATTTTCTTTCTAACTATCATGGGCTTATCCTCCATATAAAAAATTAATAGTACCTATTTAAATGGGTGCGCGGGCACGCCCTCGTACCTCAATTTTATATTATAACACATAAAAACTTAAAAGTAAAGAACATTTTAAAAATAAATGTTAAAAAATAAACAAGGAAAAATCAGGTAAAAAGGCGCGCACCGCGAGAGGGTGAGCGCCTGAATTATTATTTACCTTAGCTGCAGTTTTATTCTGCCCCGACAAAAAGAGCGCTCACAGCCTCCCTGTAACCCGCCTTGTCCGTAATGATGTTCAGAGCCTCAATTAGAGCGTTCGCGCTCATTCCACTTGGGAGCTCAAAGTACGCGGCAAGCTCATCGCGCCGCAAAGACGAGTTATTAAATCCTGTAAGTTTATCGGAATAAAAGTCAACTTTAGTTATCATTTCCGAGGTGTTAGCGCGTTTCTTTATATCCTTTACGTTTTCACATACAAACGGAGATAGCACGCGTATGAGCTCTTCCCTGCCCATGCCCTCAACGCCGAGCAGCCCCTCCTTTGAGGGCTTTGTCTTACGCTTTTCCTTGCCCCTTACCTTAGGCACGTAGAGGTTGTATATTTTATCCTTCGGAATAATACCGTTGAGAAACGAGCGTATCTGTTTTCCCGCTCCGTCCGGATCTGTAAGTATGATTATCCCATCCTTTGCAACCTTGCGTAAAAGCGACTGTTTCTCCTTTGAATTAAAAACTCCGAAGCCGCCAAGAGTAATAACCGCGGTATCAAATATGGATAAAACAGTACTTTTGTCATACTTGCCCTCCACGACTATCGGTAGAGATATCCTGATCCTGTCAGCCATTCCTTACACTCCTTAAATAATGCTCGCACAGATCACTCACGGGGCACTCTGAGCATTTCGGAGATCTTGCGGAGCACACCTCTCTGCCGAAGTTGACGATACGGTGGCAGAAGTCCGAGCCCTCGCCGTAGGGTAAAAGCTCAAGAAGTATCTTCTCAATCTTTTCGGGGTCGCGCAGATCCTCGCGATACATACCGAATCTTGCGCATATTCTCATACAATGCGTGTCACAGACGACAGACGGCAGGCCGTATACGTCACCAAGAAGAAGGTTAGCTATTTTACGTCCGACACCGGGGAGCTTTAATAAGCCGTCCATATCTCTGGGAAGAATGCCGTCGAGCTCATAGGCGAGTATCCTCGACGCTTCCTTTATACTCGATGCCTTCATGCGGTACAGACCGCAGGGCTTGACTATCCTCTCGATCTCCGCGAGATCTCCGTCAGCCATTGATTTAGCGTCGGGAAAGACCGAAAACAGCTCGCGCGAAACGATATTCACCCTTGCGTCGGTGCACTGCGCGGAGAGCCTGCCCATAACCAAAAGCCGCCACGGATCCCCTCCGTACTCAAGCGCGCAGACAGCCTCCGGATATATCTTTTTGAAGCGCTCGACTATATTAGATAAGCGCTCCTTCTTTTCCTTTTTAGTCATCCTCACATATCCTCTCGATAAGGCTCTTAGTCAAAGAGACAGACAGTCCCATAATGGTATCAAAGCCACCTTCATAGCCTTCAATAAATCTTCCGCCCTCGCCCTGGATAGCGTAGGCGCCCGCCTTATCCATCGGCTCTCCGCCGTCGATATAGGCGTATATTTCGTCATCTGTAAGCGGCTTAAACTTCACACGGGCGGAGTCTATGCCCGATACTACTCTGCCTCCGTGGTGAACCGCAACGCCGGTGTGCACGTTGTGATAATTGCCCGAGAGGAGTCTGAGCATACGGTAGGCATCCTCACGCGAGGTGGGCTTGCCAAGAGGGACTCCGCCGATCTCAACGAGCGTGTCGGAGGAGATAACGATACACTCCTCGGGCAGGGATAGAGCGACCGCTCTGCCCTTTCTCACCGAGAGAATTTCAACTCCCTCTCTCGGGGGTATATCGGCATCGAGAGTCTCGTCGACCTCCGAAGTGATTATTTCAAAGCTATCATAAAGCTTGCCGAGGAGCTCGCGGCGGCGAGGCGATCCGGAAGCTAAGATCACACGTGGCATATACGTCTGTCCTTCCTGCGTCGGGCCGATCCAAAAGACTGACCCGCACTTTTTTATCCTATACTATTGTAATATATTTTACTTCCGAAGTCAATAGCGGAGAGGATGAAAAAGCACGGCAACAATAAAAAACAGAGCGGCGAAAAAGCCGCTCTGTTCGGTTGATCGAATATCAATTATTCGGGAAGGCCGGGATAGATGGACATCTCAAGGTTGTAAAGACGCCATGCCTTCTTAGGAGTAACCTCGTCGTACTGTGCAGTCATATCAGGTCCGGAAAGCTTGAAGCTTGCGGACTTGATCATGGTGTGCCACTGCTCCGCCATAGACTTGTCATCGGTAGCATCGTAGAATCTGCCAAGAGCATCCTCGAACGCCTTATCGAAGGAAGAACGGACGTTCTTACGGATGTACTTAAGCATCTCAACGTTACCCTTGACCTCGGTACCTACAACGTCGTACTGAAGCTTGTAGTCATAGTACTCGTTAAGGATGTCGGTGGAGTTGGTAGACTGGTAGTTGAGGTATGCGGTACACTGAGAGAACTTCTCAGTGGTGTAAGAGATGGCACCGATTCTACCAAGGTTATGTATCTGGGTGAGATACTTGTCAACCTTAACTTCGCCGGTAGCTGCATCAACGTAGTTTGCTCTGTAAAGAGGAACGGGAACGATACCGTAGCCGGTACCACCTGCGCCGTTCATATCCTTATACTGGTCGTACTCGAGAGATCCAAGACAGATAACGCCGCCGAAGAGAACGTTATTTGTAGCGAATCTGTCACGAATGGACTGAAGGTCCTCACCTGCACTACCTGCGGGAACGGAGATAACGCCCTTGGTGTTGAAGAGGTCGGTAAGGTTAGCGCAGAACGCGATAAGCTCGTCGTGAGTACCGTTGGGGTCTCTCTCGAAGCTTACGGTGCCACCGGTGGTGTGCATCTGCATGTAAGGATAGGAGTATGTGTAGTCGCCCTTGTCAGCGTCGTATACTCTATCGATAATGGTGATGGAGGTGGTGTAAAGCATACCTGCTGCGGAAAGACCGGAGCCCGAACCGAGTGCGAAGCCGATGGTATCGTTAAGATCGATGCCGTCGTCACCGCCCTCACCGTCAAGGGTAATAGCTTCAGAGAATGCTGCAAGAGTGTTGTAGTTCCACTCCATGTCATTAACGAGCTGATAGAAGTCCTCGATGGTGTAGTTGGTCTCTACGTTACCTTCTGTGTCGAGGGTCTCAACTCTGTCAGAGTTGTAGAGGCCGGGCTCGGAGGTAGCGGTAAGAGTCTCGAGAAGGTAGATATTTACGGGAACAACGAGGAATGCACGAACCATGTCGGTGAAATAGTCGGAGGAGAGGCAGTACATCTTGAACTTGGAAAGAGTAAGGGATCTCATATACTCGATCATGTAGCCTGTTCCGTCATCAACGAAGGTAGGATCGGTGAACTCGAAGTAGTTGTGATCTGCGCCTGCGAGCTCGTGACCATCCTTATACATGGTGGTGGAAAGAAGGTTAGCAAATGCGCTCTGAAGAGATGCTGCAACCATATCGTAAACGAAGTTACAGTAGATGTCAGGACGTCCTGCTTCCTTAGCCTTAACTTCCTCGGTGATAAGGTTGATGTTCTGAGCCCAAGCGTATGCGGGGGTATCGGGAAGATACTCGTAAGAAACGGTTACGTTAGTCTTCTTAAGAGCCTCTTCGTTTCTGTCAGAAACCCAAGAGTCGATGGTACTGATGTCCTCAACACCCTCAACGTCGCCTGCAAGATATCTTCTACAGGTAGAGGGAAGCTCCTGATAGTTGGAGTTCTCGGTCATCTGGAAGATAAGGTTGGTCTTTTTCCAAGGATACTCGGAGGTTTCCTCGGGCTCGGGGATGACACCGCCGCCACCTTCTCCGCCGGGACCGTCAACCTTATTCTTGTCGCCGCAGGAAGCCAGACACAGAACCAGAAGTACCATTGCAAGCAGAAGAGCAATAATTCTGTTTTTCATGTTTTTCTCCTTTTTTGATTTTCGCCAATTTTTTCACCTGACCCCTTGGCAGGAGATCAAGTGTTAAAGCGAGTGTACCCTATGATTATTTGCAGAGTCGCTAAAGCTCCCGAAAGTCAAGCTATAGCTCCCCGAAGAGAGCAAGAACTACTCTCAGCAAGCTAAAGCAAGGGTTTTCTGCCTATTTAATACACACATTCACCCATACGCGTGTATAAAATAGATAATCACTACACTTTACCATCCATATGATAGCACAAACGGGAGGGTAAGTCAAGCAAAAGAAAGGCATCTAAGGAAAGTTTTCACACTTTGCACAAAGGGGGGTGTGACATATTGTGCATATTAGCAACGTAAATATATATAATATATGAAATTTGTTTTAATAATTTTATTTCGCTGTATCCGGTAGGAGATTTTTCCGCTTTCGGATGGATTTTTTGCGTTTTGTATGTTATAATAGGGATGAGAAAATTAAAAAAGAGGAGATAACGCAAAAATGAGCACGGAAAACACGCGAAAAAAGCTCCTTCTGCACTACGAGAAATATCCCGCTCTTGAAGTGCAGGACCTCTTCAAATACCTATTCCACAGTACGTTCGGCTGTGAGCATCTCATCTCCTCTCTTGAAAGAGTGACCGAGTATCTCGGTCGGGAGGCAAACGAGGTAACGGAGAGCGGTAGAGACGCTACCGAGGAGCTCGACGGTGAATACGTAAGATTACACCTTGGCTGTCTTGGGCTCGGACTAAGGATACAGACTCTTGCCAGGATATTCTATCTGTCGGCAAAAAAGGAGCCTGAGGGAATAAAAAGGCTTGAAGAAAAGCTAAGGGTGGCAAGAGAAATGGTACGCGAGGGCACGCTTCCCCTCTCTGCCGCCGAGTTTGACAGTCTTGCCGATGAGTGGCGGAATATGGGATATCCTGCGATACACCACTCCAACACGTTCAGAGAACTGTATCACCCCCACTACAGAGTGATCGCGAGGAAATACGCCGAGCTTTTACCTACGCTATGCAGGATAGACACAGCCATATCAAATGGAAAGTCGGAGGTAACGATAACCGGTGATGCAAGGGTGCACGAGGCGCTCAGACAGATCTTTTGCGGAGGCGGTGATCTGCCGTGGGATGGGGATGATAGGTTGTCGATCAGCGCCGAGAAAAAGCGCTGCGATTTATCCGCCGACGATATATACATAAAGGTGAAAATCAAGGGTTAAATCAGACTTTATGTAAAATATAGTTAGTAAAAACAGCAAATAGAAAAAGCAGACGAGGTTTACAATCACGTCTGCTTTTTTAGTACAATGATCAGAATATCAGCTTGAATCTGTTTCTGCCCTCTCTCGGTATCTCGTACCTTTCGTCAAGCTCGGGGCCGCAGGAATGGGATCCGACACCCCTCATAGCGAGGTCAAGTGAGAGATAAAAACAGCCGTCCTCGATAAGCTCGAAGGAGTGCGCCTTGGCTATAAGCTGCTCGGTGGAATACGGGTTATAGGAGAAGGAGAACGGGCTCTCGGCCGTAACGGTAAATAATCCGTCAAGTGAAAGATAGGTCGAATAATAGTGACTGCCCGACTCCTGAGGCTTAAGATAATCAAGACAATAGTTGTCCTTGGCCGTGCTCTCGTAGTAGCCGTAGTCGGCAGCGATGTGCTTATCGACGTAGGTCTCGGTCGGGCCGTATCCAACGTATGAAAAACGGTCATAACTACTATCAAGCGCGAGCTCTATACCGAAGCGGGGGAAATGCTTAACGTAGTCTGCCAATCTATACTCAAGATCCACGGTAAGCTCATTACCGTCAACCGCGTACTCAAGCTTAAACTCAAGGGCGGGTGAAAGCGTATTTGCGGCTATGACACCCTCGACGTAATATCCCCTGTCTCTCCTCTCGAATAAGAGAACGTGGGGCTTGGCCTCGGGGAGCTTGCAGCGATCTGACCAATGGCGCATCAGGTCCCTGTCGTTGTCGGTGTATCGCATTATATTAAATCTCATAGGTGATTTAAGAATCTCATTGCCGTCGGCTTTTATCGAAGTGAGAAGGCCGGTATGCTCATCCACCTCTATCTCCACCGAGTCCGCGTGAGGCTGTGCCTTAGGAATCTCTACGTCCTTTACACGGGACTCGAGCTTACCGCCGTAGACCGCCTTCATCTCAACGGCGCCCGACTTGAGCCTACGGTCCGGGGTGAGAAGTCCGTCAACGCAAAAGTTGCCGTCGTGCTCGCTCTCACCGAAATCTCCGCCGTAGAGTAAGCCCTGCTCAGTCCTTATGGCGTGGTCGGCCCACTCCCAGACAAAGGCGCCCATCATCTGCTCGTTCTCGTAGATGAGTCTCCAATAATCGGAAATATCACCCGAGGAATTGCCCATCGCGTGCGTGTACTCACAAAGGACAAAGGGACGCGTCTCATCGGGATTATCGAGCACCCTCTCACGTATCCTCGCGATAGAGGGGTACATCATACTGACAAGATCAACTCTGTCGGTGTAGTAGTATTTGCTATCGGCCTGCTGTAAGCTCTCATAGTGTACCGGACGGGTATTATCTCTCCTGCGGATATGATCTACGCCGTCAAAGAATGCCCGGCCAAACGAGCTCTCGTTGCCAAGCGACCAAATGATCACGCTTGGACGATTCTTATCTCTCTCGACGAGGGCGGTATGTCTGTCTGTTATTCCGGGAGCAAAGAGCATATCCTCGGCATAATCCGACCAGAGAGAAAACTCATAGCTTCCCTCACGTACACAAGCACCGTGCATTTCGAGATCGGCCTCATCCATAACGTAGATGCCGTATCTATCGGTAAGGAGATAAAACTCCGGAGCGTTAGGATAATGGGAGGTTCTGACGGCATTTACGTTAAGCTCCTTCATTATCTCAAGATCGCGGACCATGTCGGAAAGAGTGATCGCTGCGGCTGTATCCGGACTAAACTCGTGACGGTTTACTCCCTTGAGCTTGACAGCCTCGCCGTTAACCTTAAAGACACATCCGTCGACCGTGACCTCTCGGAAGCCTATTCTCTCCTCTATCATCTCACCCAAGGCATAAAAACGCAGAACGTACAGACTCGGGCTCTCGGGCGACCATTTTTTAACGTTCTTTACCGTAAATTCTATACACGCCCCTGCCCTGACGGTCTTTTCGTCACCGTCAAAAAGACACCTTAGGTCGGTCTGGCTCTCGTTGAAAACGGTGAGTATTCCGTCGCATCCGGACAGTCTCGTTTCTATCTTATAGTCGGTGATATGCCCCTCGGGACGTCTGAGTATATATACACTGCGGAAGATACCCGAAAAGCGAAATTTGTCCTGGCACTCGAGGTAGGTCGAGGCGCACCACTTAAGCACGTGAACGTCGATGATATTCTCTCCGGATATGAGCTGATCGGTAATGTCGAACTCGGACGTAGCGTGAGATATCTGAGAATAGCCGATCCTCACACCGTTGATATAGAGATAAAAAGCAGAGTCCACGCCCTCAAAATTGAGGTAGTACCTCTCGCCCCTAACTTTGTCCAGCTTGATGCTCCTGCGATAATGCCAAGAGGGATTGTCGTGGGGAACGTGAGGAGGAATTACCGCGAAGGGATATCGGGTATTAAGATACTGTATCGAGTCAAAACCGTGCATCTGGACAGAGGATGGCACAGGAATCTCTCTATCTAACGTCTCGTATACGTCAAAGTCCTCGGGGCGCTCAAGCCCCTTTATCTCCCAGACGCCGTCAAGAGAGATAAAGCGCGAGCTCGACTCGCGATCGACAATACCGTATTTATCCCTCACAGTATCCTTTTCGTCAAATGGAATGTAATAGCTCCTGTGAGGCATTGTGCCAACGCGTAAAAAGCTCGTAATCTCTTTCATATCCTATCCTCCAAAGATATCGTTTTCTGTTCGTGTCTATGATAACACACAAATGATGATATGTCAAGAAAAAACATCTATTCGCGCAAAAATGTCAATAATAATATTCAAAAGGCCGGCTCAAATAGGGTGATATCCTTATCGGAGAATTTACAATTTACCAAAAGTGCAAGCATCGCATTTGACCGGTCAAACGCAAATATGGGCTAAGCCCAAACCCATATAACAAGCAGAAAGAGAGAACAAATCGGTCAGTAGCCGAAATGTCCCCTCTTTTTCTGTTGGTTGAATGAAATCGTGGCTGCGCCACGATGAAATCTTCGCTTTACTCAGATGAAATCCAAGGCGTTGCCTTGGATGAAATCAAATCCGTCTGTTATAACCCTGCGAAGCAGGATTTCATCGCGGAAGCGAGATTTCATCCACCACAGGTGGATTTCACCCGTCGAAGACGGATTTGACTGCGTGATACTCCACTTGGAGCATCACGCTATACCGAGGCGGCCTTTTGCTATTACTTATCGATGAATAGATGCCTTGGCAATCCGTCGACCATGAATGGTGAGAGCTCACCGATAATGAGGGGGCGGGCGTAGACGTCAAACTCCTCGGACACGTAGGTGCCGTCGTTGACTATCCACTCCTTGGGAACGCATTTTTCCTTGTTTGCGACCTCGCGAATATCCATAATATCCGTAACTATGGAATACGGCGCGTTGGAGATACGCTTGAACACTATCATCTTTCCGCTCTCGCCTGCAAGAGCCGCCCTTACAGCGTCCGCCCCGGCCATAAACGCCTCGGTTATATCACGCCTGGATACAAGGTGCGAGGCACAGCGCTGAAGAGTAGAAAGCACGATACCGCGCGACTTAACGCCAAGATTATCGGTAAGGAAGTCAGAGAGATAAAGCGCGGTACCGCCGAGCAGCTTGTGGCCGAATGCATCAGTAATATTGCTCTTTTTATTCGCCTCACAGACATATTTTCCGTCTCTTGTCTTGATACCCTCCGAGACTGCGACTATGACCGCCTTCTCGCGCCTTTTAGCCTCTCTTATCTGTTCAACAAATTTATTGTGGTCGAAGGTGACCTCCGGAAGATAGATAAGGTCGGGACCCATACAGTCCTCGGAGCGTGAGAGCGAGGAGGAGGCTGTGAGCCAGCCCGCATTTCTGCCCATTACCTCGACAACTGTGACCGAGTCGTTGGGATATGTTTTGGCGTCACGGATGATCTCCTTCATAGCCGTGGCTATATACTTGGACGCAGAGCCGTATCCGGGTGTATGGTCGGTCTTGTCAAGGTCGTTGTCTATTGTTTTTGGTACACCCATAAAGCGGATATCAGAGCCTATGCTCCTTCCGAATTCGGACAGCTGCATTATGGTGTCCATAGAGTCGTTGCCGCCGATATAGAAGAAATACTCGACGTCAAGCTTTTTTAATATTTCAAATATTCTGCCGTAAAGCTCCGGTGCCTTGGCGGCAGCGGGGAGCTTATATCTACAGGTGCCGAGGAAGGATGAGGGGGTGCGCTTTAACAGCTCGATATCAAGGTCATTCTTGATATAATCGGATATATCAATATATCTTTCCTCAAGAAGTCCTTCAATTCCGTTACGCATACCGTATACGGTCTTACATCCCTCGTCCTTAGCAGTCTTGAAGACGCCGACCAGGCTGGCGTTGATAACAGAGGTCGGGCCTCCCGACTGTCCTACCATTACGTTTCCGCGAATCATATATTCGTTCTCCTTATCGCTGCAGTTATGCATAGCGTTATTATTTGTAAATATTGATCTACATATTGCGGTGTGATCCCGAAATTATCTATTAGTTAATACTTGCGCAAAAACGAGCTTTATCAACAAATCGGGCAGAGCCCACAAGTGAGCCCTGCCCTTTTGTTATCCCGAAAAGGGACTAAAAGCTATAGGGTTACGCGAAGATATTCTTGATCTTCTCTACGATGTTGTTGAAGAACTCAACGATAGCTGCGATGATTCTCTCAAAGAAGTTCATCTCCTCGGTGTCATCTATGGGAGGAATAACTTCGTCGCCGCCGTCATCTACGGGAGGAGTTTCGGGAGCGATCTCGTCGTAGTACATTTCAATCTTCGGGCCCTGCTTACCGCAGACCTTACACTCTCTGTGCTTCCAGCCGGAGGAGGTAGGAGTAGGCTGCTGGTCGATAACGTACTCGTACTCGTGCTCGCCAAGGTCGGTTCTGAAGCCGCACTCACACTCGTGCCAGTGATACTGGTTGTCAAGAGTGGTCCACTCGTCGCTGAACTCGTGTCCGTCACCCTCGGGAAGAGTGGAGTTATCGGAGGAGGGCGTACCGTCAGGTCTTGCGCCTGCGTTCTCGGGAGCGGTCTCGTTGAGCTCAAGGAAGCCGTTCATATTGATGGTGCCGTCCTCGTTTCTCGAGATGCCGTTGAATACAAGGCTCTTGAAGATATCTGCTGTGAGAGTCTGACCGGCAGCGCTCTTACAAGCTGTGCCATCCCAGTAATAAGTAGTAGCGTTGATGTAATCGATCTCTGTCTCCTTACCGGATGCCTGAGTGCCCTTACCCTTAAGCTGCTCGCCCTTAGCAGGATCACCCGAGGGAACGTGGTTAACAAGATCGGAGTCCTTGAAGGAAATGATGCCGCTTGCCTTGAATTCGGTCTGATCGCCTACGTTAGTGTAGAACGCGCAGTTATATGAACCGTTGTTGTAGCTGATGCAGTTCTCAACTATAATGTCGGGGCAGCTGTTGGAGTCAATACCCTTTGCAAGGTTGTAGAATGCGTAGCAGTTGATGAGCACGTGCTTGCCTGAGAGGCTGGAGCCGCCGAGCTTGAAGCCGTTACCGTTACCGGTCTTGCCATCTATGCCGGGTACGAAGCCGTTAGCATAAGCTACGCAGTTCTTGATCGTTACGGAGCCGATAGCGCCGGTCTCTACCTTAGCGTAAAGATCCCAACCGTCATCTGCGTTGTTGTATGCTATACAACCGTCGAATACGTTGCCCTCACCGATGGTGAGCTTTGCTGCGAAGCCGTCTGCGTCCTCAAAGCCTGCGTCATAGTTGCAGTAAGAGGTACAGTTAAGAATAAGGTTATAAGCGGGCCAATCGGGATAGAGATCCGTGCCGGTGTAACGGCTGATCTGAATACCGGTATTACCGTTGTAATAGGTGTGGATGTTGTCGAGGGTGTTGTAGTTACCGGATACCTGGAAGCCCTTCTGCATATCTGCGGAACGGGTTACGTCGAAGCCGTAGAAGTACCAGTAGTTACCGCCGTGAACTATACCTGCGCATTCGCCGTTAAAATCAAACACGGGTCTGGTCTTAGCCTCAGGATCCGCGATCATCTTGATAGGATTCTCGGCGGTACCGTCCATTCCGCGCTGGATCTTGATGGTGGTCTTAAGAGAGTAGGTGCCTTCCATAATAACTATGGTCTGACCGGGGATAGCGTTATCTACTGCGGTGTAGATGTCAAGGGGATATTCCTTGGTACCGTTACCGTTAGGAGTACCGGTAGTGGAAACGTATACTACCTTGTTGTGGTAGAAGCCCTTGTTTGCGATGATCGTAGTGGAGAAGGACTGGTTCTGAGTAGTTTCAAGCTCGGTGTACTCACCAAGATCCTGTTCGGGATCGGGTGTAAATACTACTGCAAGCTCGTTCTCGCCGTACTTAAGTGTAGTGGGAAGCTTGTAGCGTACAAGTCCCTCAACAGGAATACCGTCTGCAATAACAACGTTGTTAAGGGTTATCTTAAGTGTACCGTTAACGTTGGTATCGATCTCAACAGAGTAGTCGAGGTCGGTGGTAACGGTGGGAGATGCGAGAGAAACAGTGGGCTTTACAAGAGTGATAGGTCTTTCCTCAGCAGGCTTATCCTCACTTGCAAGAACGGTGTCAAGAGTGATGTCGGAGAAGGTTGCGCGTGCATTACGGGACGCGAAGAATCCGACGTAAACGTTCTCGGAATCAAGCATAGAAAGAGCGTTGGGATCGTAGAACTTCTCCTGAGCAACGATGTTGCCCTCTGTGTCATAATAGGTAGCGAAGTAACCGGTATTATTCTTCTGAATCTCAAGAATGAAGGTGGTCATAAGGAATCTATCCTCAAGAGTACCCTCAACAGATCCTTTATAATTGCCTACGATGTTGTATGTTCCCTTCTCCAAACCGTATTCTCCGCAAACAGACTCGAAGGTTCTGCTGTCGGACTTGAACTGTGTCTGGATAGTGGTTGTATCATTTTTCTGGAAGAGGTCAAGGTTATCCTTGTTAATACCTGTACGCTCGATAACACCGAGACCAAGCTTCATTGTATACTTCGGGAAGCTTGCGTATTCAAGAGCGGTGTGGTTGTTGTAGATGATACCCTCGCCATCCTCGTTGGACTCATAGCGGTACTCAAACTTTGTGGAACCTACAAGATAAGAGTTGTTCCAGAAGTCAGAACCGTCACCGGAAACGCCAAGACGGTCGGTAGCCATAAGGCCGAAGCCCTCCTGTCCGTTGGAGATGGTCCAGGAATCGATCGTTACTGTTGCGCGAAGAGTGAAGTTATACTCGGTAGGAATTGCGGTATAGTAGAATGCAATACCGTCCTGGGAGGTGGGCTGGATCTTACCCTTGCCGCCCTCGGAGTATACGGTAACCTGTCCGTCCTCGTTTACAGAGCCAACGTATCCGTTAGAGGAAAGGCTGGTGGAGGGACCGTAGGCGGTGAAGCCCCAGGTCTGCTTCGCATCCTCGGTGATCTTGGTAGTAACGTTCTTGTCGGACGCCTTCTTCTCGGTGCCGCGAACTGCGTTAACGCTTACGGTTGCGCTCTCGCCAACGGTGAGGCCTTCGATCATAACGGTGCCTGCGGTGTTAACGGTAGCCTTAACCTCGCCGTTTACGAGAACCTCGTAGCCGGTAGCCTCCTTAACGGAGGTGAAGACAACCTCGAGCTTACCGTTGCCCTTGGAGGTTGCGCTTATGATAATGGGAGCTGCAAGAGGATACTTGAAGGCTGCAACCTGAGCAAGCTCAGCGTTCTTGTTTTCCTCATTTTCTCTTGTGATATATGCCTTGAAGGTGTATTCGCCGGATGCTATAGGATCGAATACGAGCTTGTGCTCATCCTTCTCTGCGATGGAGCGCTTGCTACCGAGCTCGTTGCCCTCAGCGTCGTACATTACAACGTGAAGCTCGTCTGCGCCGTCGAAGCCTACGAGAGCCTTAACGGTAACCTCCATGCTGCCCTCACCGTCGTCAACAACGCCGGTGATAACGGGAGCCGCTACGGAGGACCATGCCGCTCTCTCGGGCTCTTCAGCCGCGCCGCCGGAGCTTACGGTAACCTGAATCTTGAAGTAGTAGTTGCTGCCTACGGAGGAGCCGATGTAGTACTTACCTGCGTCAGCTACCTCAAAGGTGGAGATGTAAAGAGAATTCTTTAAGCAAGTGGTCTCGGAGGACTGAAGAGGAGTACCGTCTGCTCCGAAAAGCTCAAGAGCACGGCCGTCGCCACCGGATACCCACCATACCTTGACTACGGAAGAGCCGTCGGTAGTGAATTCGATAGCGTTCTTTATTACGTCCTTGATCTCGGTCTTGCCACCCATATTGATTCTCTGGGTTGCGCTGTAACCGTCATCGAAAGCCTTTTCGCTTCCGTCGATCTTGGTCTTTGCACTGTAGTGAATAGTGAAGAAGTCCTCTGTACCCTTCTTCTCTGCGTCGCCGTCTGCCTTAGCGCCCTGAGCCATAGCTTCAAGGTCCGCGGTAGCGTCGAGAACGTAATCCTTAATAACGGGTTCTGCCGCCTTGGTAACTGTAACTTCTACCTTGAAGTAGTAGTTGCTGCCTACAGAGGAGCCGATGTAGTACTTGCCTGCGTCAGCTACCTCAAAGGTGGAGATGTAAAGAGAATTCTTTAAGCAAGTGGTCTCGGAGGACTGAATAACCGCACCGTCTGCTCCGAAAAGCTCAAGAGCACGGCCGTCGCCGCCGGATACCCACCATACCTTAACTACGGAAGAGTTATCGGTAGTGAACTCAATAGCGTTCTTTATTACGTCCTTGATCTCGGTCTTGCCGCCCATATTGATTCTTTGGGTTGCGCTGTAACCGTCTTCGAAGGCCTTTTCGCTTCCGTCGATCTTGGTCTTTGCACTGTAGTGAATAGTGAAGAATTCCTCAGTACCCTTCTTCTCTGCGTCGCCGTCTGCCTTAGCGCCCTGAGCCATAGCTTCAAGGTCCGCGGTAGCATCGAGAACGTAAACGGACTCGGTGGGAGCGGATTCCTCGGCTACCTGTTCGGTAACCTCGATTTTATAATAGTTGTTACTGCCACCTACGTTGCCTATGTAATATGTACCCGCCTCGGAAAGAGAGAGAGTCTCAATGTAAAGCGAGTTCTTGGTGGTCTCGGAAGAGGAAGAAACAACGGTACTGCCTGATGCATTGTAAATGCCGATAGAACGACCGTCACCGCCGCAAACAAACCAGATCTTAACTGTCGCTGCGTTTTCGGTCTTGATCTGAATTGCATTCAGTATCGTCTCCTCAATCTTTGTGGAGCCACCCCAAGAAATGCGGTTAGCTACAGAAACGCCATCATCAAAGGTCTTGGCACTGCCGTCAACCTTGGTTTTCGCGCTGTAGAACACATTGAAGTAGCCTTCTGTTCCGATCGCCTCTGAGTCACCGTCAGCCTTTACGCCTGCTGCAAAAGCAGTGATCTCATCCGCGGTCATCGTGTAAGTCTTGGTCGACTCGGCAGCGCTGCCGGGAACGACCGTTGCAACAATAGTGGTTATCATAAGAACCATAACCATTACCGTAGCAATAATCTTACGGATGTTGCTGTTTTTCATCTGTTTTCCTCCTTAAAAGCTTGGATAGATGAATCCAAAATATATTTTGTTTTGCGATTAAAACAATTTTCCACAAGAAAAAACATGTCCCCTTGTGTGTGCTAATTCTACCCTAAAGGCGTGCTTTGAGCCTTGATTTTTTTGATTGCTTAATAATGAGGTCTTGATTTTTTTGATTTTTTAAGTATTTTCCGACACCGAAGATAAAAAAAGTTAGACACAATTTATACACTTTTAACAAAAGAAAAAGGAAAGCGCACACAAGCGTACGCTTTCCTTAATGAAGATATTTTAAAATACTCCAACCAGCTTAAGAAGATAGGAGGCAAGGAATATACTGGCCGCAGAGAACACGGTCGTCCAGACCACGAGCTGACCTGCCAAGGATACGTCGGCATCCATCTCCTGCGCCATAGGGACGCTGGAAACCGCTACCGGAGTGCAGAAAACGGCAACAAAGGTAGCAAACTGCGCGCCTGTAAAGCAACCGAGGAGGTAGGCAACTCCAAGACCGATAAGCGGAACTGCAAGATTTCTCGTAACAACACCGAAGGTAATGTACTTTTTAAGCTCGGGAATCGCCGAAAGCTCAAACTGAGCGCCGAGAACTACGAGCGAAAGAGGTGTAGCTACCTGCGAAAGATAAGACAAGGTCTTGTAAACCGGTTGAACATCGGTCAGTCTGAAGGAGATATCCGCGCTGACGAAGATCGCCCTGACGCCGAGAACTACAAAGCCCAGAGCTATACTCTGGATAAGAGGATTCTTGGCTACTCCGATAAGGACCTTTTTGATGCTCGGCTTCTTGTCGGAGGAGAAAATGGAAAGGCCTATAACCGCGAGAGTGTTAAATACGGGAATGATAAAGGCCGATAGCACGGTCGCCATAATTCCGCCCTCCTCACCGAACAGCGAGGTAGCAAGCGGGATACCGACCAGGGCGTAATTTGCCCTGAAGGCCGACTGAAGCAGCGCGCCCCGGCGGGGCTTATCCTTAGTCATAAAGGAAACGAGCGGTATGGCTATAAGGAAAAGGATCACCGTCGAGCCGAGAGTGTACCACACAAAGTTAAAGTCGATATCGGCAAAGCTCTCGATCTTATACATGTTGAGAAAGAGCATCGCCGGGAGGAATACCTTGAAGACAAGCTTGTTCATAGCCTTGGCGAGCTCCGCGTTGATAAGTCCTATACGCTTAAGCAAATAGCCGACCGCGACCGTGAGAACTATGGGCGCAGTGGCATTTATTGCAAATAGTAAATCTACCATATAAACTCCATTTTTAATAACAAGTATTTACAATATTCTCGTTTAATCACTCTACAACATAGTCGGGAGCGCTTACGCCTCCTCTCGCCTTGGAGGGTGAAATACCGTACTGCTCCTTGAACTTGTAGGAGAAATAATTACTGTCGTTGAAGCCGCAGGCATAGGCTATCTCGCAGATGGAGAGCCCCGGCTCATTCATAAGGATGTGCTCCGCCCGCTGGAGCCTGTAGAGGGTTATGTACTCGCTGAAGCCGAAGGAGGTCTCCTTCTTGAAGAGCCTGGAGAGGTGCTCCGCGCTGACGTTCATAAGCTTGGCCACGGTGGAGAGGCGTATATCGGTCATATAGTTCTCCTGAATATACCTCATAGTGTGCTCTACGATGGCGTTGCCGTCCTTCTCTTTCTTCTTCATATTTCCGCTGCGGATCATCAGAAGAAGGAGCTGCTCGGTGTATATTTTGAGCGCGTAGGGGGTGAGGTGATCGTTACGAGTGTACTCCTCCTCTATCTTGGCAAAGAGAGCCTCAATGTAGGGTGAGAGCTCCTTATTGCGGTAAAGAGAGCCGAGGGCAAGAGCCTCCTCAAATATCTCGTGATTTATGAATTCCTCGGGAAAGTTGATCAAAAGGCGGCTGTGAGGCCTCGTGCCGTAGTTGGTACGGTGAATCGTTCCCTTTGGGATCAGGATAACGTCACCGGCCACCACGTCGTAGGATCTGTCGTGTATGAAGTAGTTGCACTTTCCGTCCTTCATGTAGTAAAGCTCAAACATATTATGGTAGTGCTGAGTCGCGACGCTGCCGATTATGTTTTCTTTTTTATTAAAATAATAGTTTCCGTTGTCTGCTGCAAGACCGGGTCTCATATTTTTCCCTCCGAAAGAAGTAGATCTACTGTTTTGTGTATATTCTACCACACAATATCAAAAAAATCAAGAAAAACGAAAATTTTAGTTATAAATCGTTAATATTTTCAAGGCAATCACCCTGTGCTTTAGAGTAAAATATAAATATAGAACATTTTCGGGCACGTGCACGCCCAAAAAAATAAGCTCCTACGCAGCGCGCCTGCGAGCACACGAGGGTGATCTGCTTCACCGCACGTCACGATACAGCGCGCAAATGCACGAGCAAAGTAAAAAATCTAAAAAACACATCATATATACGGAGGACTGTTATGGATTTCAAGAAAACACTTCGCCCTGAGAGAGTAATTCAGTTTGGAGAAGGCGGATTTTTACGCGGCTTTGTAGACTGGATGCTCCACAAGATCAACAAGAGCAGCGACTTCAACGGCAGCGTTGTCGTTGTTCAGCCCATCGAGGCAGGCCTCGCGGATATGCTCACCGCACAAAATTGTGTATATACCCACCTCATCAGAGGCGTTGAGGGTGTAGAAACCGATATCATCGACGTTATCTCAAGATGCGTCAAGCCCTATGATGACTTTGACGGATATCTCGCTTTGGCAGAGAATCCCGACTTCCGCTTCATCGTATCAAATACCACCGAGTCGGGTATAGTATTCTCGAGCGAGGATAAGATCACCGACGCTCCCCCGAAATCCTTCCCCGCTAAGCTCACTCTCCTCCTCAAGAGAAGATATGAGCTCGGTCTCGGAGGCTTCATCTTCCTTCCCTGCGAGCTTATCGACAGGAACGGCGACAATCTCAAGAGATGCATACTCGAGTATGCCAAGCTCTGGAATCTCGGCGAGGGCTTCAAGAACTGGATCGAGAACGAGAACGTTTTCACCAACACTCTCGTAGACAGGATCAATACGGGTTATCCGAAGGGCGAGGATCTAAGTCTCGGCTACGAGGACAAGATGGTCAACACCTCGGAGTTCTTCCACCTGTGGGTAATCGAATCGGACTACGACATTGAAAGTGAGCTTCCCTTCTCGAGCGCAGGCCTTAACGTAATAGTCACCCGTGACAAGCTCGAAATGTACCGCACAAGAAAGGTACGTATCCTCAACGGCGCGCACACCTCTCTAGTTCCCTACGCTCTGCTCTCGGGATTTGACACCGTGAAGAGCTGCATCGACGACGATGTAATGAAGGAGCATATCAGAAAGTGCGTCTTCGACGAGATCATCCCAACCCTCGACCTGCCTAAGGATGAGCTCGAGAGCTACGCAAAGAGCGTGCTTGACCGCTTTGGAAACCCCTATATCAAGCATTATTTAAGCTCGATCGCCCTTAACTCGGTAAGCAAGTTTAAGGTCAGAGTTCTCCCCTCAATTCTCGAATACAAGGCAAGATACGGCCACACGCCCCCCACCCTCGTCTTCTCCCTGGCAAAGCTGATCGAGTTCTACAAGGTGGGACAGCCGAATGATGCGCCCGAGATCATCGAGTACATAAGAAGCCACTCCATCCGTGAAATTCTCGCAAACGAGGAGTTCTTCGGACAGGATATATCCTTCCTCACCGAGGAGGTTGAAAAATGCAAATAAACCGTCTTGACAACGTTGACGTCAATCTTAATGACGGTCATAAGTACGCCCTCCGCGACATTAAGAAGGGCGAGAATATAATCAAATACGGCAATCCGATAGGCCACGCTACCGAGGATATACCCGCGGGAGCGCACGTCCACACGCACAACGTAAAGACTAACCTTTCGGGTAACCTCGAGTACACATACGAGCCCGTGAAATACGAGCTCCCAACCGAGGAGCAGGGCCGCACCTTTATGGGTTACGTGCGTGAGAACGGCGAGGTAGGAATCAGGAACGAGATATGGATCGTCAACACGGTTGGCTGTGTAAACAAGGTGGCAGAGAGAATTGCCAACGCGACGGGAGCCTACCACTTCCCTCACCCCTTCGGCTGCTCTCAGCTCGGTGACGACCAAACGGTAACCCAGCTCATTCTCCGCGGTATGGTCAACCACCCCAATGCCGCAGGCGTGCTCGTCCTCGGCCTTGGCTGTGAGAACAACAATATGGAGGTGTTCCGCAAGGTACTGGGCGAAATAGACGAGAGGCGTGTAAGATTTCTCATCGCTCAAGAGCATGACGACGAGGTAGCCGAAGGCATACGTCTTGTCGAGGAGCTCAAGGAATATGCGAGCACCTTCAAGCGTCAGCCGGTGCCCGTATCCAAGCTCAGAATAGGTCTGAAATGCGGCGGAAGCGACGGCTACAGCGGTATCACCGCCAACCCCCTCGTAGGCAGACTTTCGGATAAGCTCATAGCCATGGGTGGATCCTGTGTCCTGACCGAGGTGCCGGAGATGTTCGGTGCGGAGCACCTGCTTATGCAGAGATGCGAAAACGCAGAGACCTTCAAAAACATGGTCGCCCTGATCAACAACTTCAAGGACTACTACACAAGGCACAATCAGGTCATATACGAGAACCCCTCCCCCGGAAACAAGAAGGGCGGAATAACCACGCTCGAGGAAAAATCACTCGGCTGTGTGCAAAAGGGAGGACTCTCTCCCGTGGTTGACGTGCTCGACTACGGAGACAGACTCAGAAAGCCCGGTCTCTCCGTGCTTAACGGTCCGGGGAACGATATAGTCGCAATAACTAACCTTATGGCGGCGGGAGTGCATATCATACTCTTCACCACCGGCAGAGGAACACCCGTGGGAAGCGCGGTACCTACCGTGAAGATCGCAACGAACGCCTCATTGGCCGAGAGAAAATCCGGCTGGATAGACTTTGACGCGAGCCCCACACTTTCCGGCAGCCCCTTGACAAATGAGCTTTTTGATTATATAATCAAAGTAGCCGAAGGAGAAAAGACAAAGAACGAGCTCCACGGCTATAAGGAAATATCAATATTTAAGGACGGAGTAACCCTATGAGCTTTATCAACGATAAATTCATGCTTAAGACCAAGACGGCAAGAAAGCTGTACGCGGCAATCAAGGACCTTCCCATTATTGACTATCACTGTCACCTCAGCCCCAAGATGATCGCTGAGGACTATCAGTTCAGAAACGCATTTGACCTCTTCCTCGGCGGAGACCACTACAAGTGGCGTCAGATGAGAACCAACGGCATAGATGAGAAGTATATCACCGGTGACGCCGACGAATACGAGAAGTTCCTCGCCTTCGCACGTACTATGCCCTACCTTATCGGCAACCCCCTTTATCATTGGACCCACCTCGAGCTCAAGAGATACTTCAACATTGACGATATTCTCTCCGAGAAGACCGCAAAGGCTATCTGGGACAAGTGTAACGAGTGCCTCGCAAAGCCCGAGTTTAGCGCAAAGAACCTTATCCTCAGATCCAACGTAGAGATCATCTGTACCACAGACGACCCGATAGATACCCTCGAGTATCACGAGGCTCTCAAGAGCTTCCCCACCAAGATACTCCCCACCTTCCGCCCCGATAAGGCAGTAGAGATCGGCAAGGAGACCTTCATCCCCTATATCGAGCAGGTAGGCGTTAAGACCTACGAGGAGCTCGTGGAATGGATCGTAGCGAGAATAGGCTATTTCAACGACCACGGCTGCCGCCTGTCCGACCACGCGCTCGAGTACGTTCCCTTCGCTATCGGTGACGCTAAGGCCGCGTTTGATAAGAGAATGGCAGGGGAACCCCTCACCAAGGAGGAGATCGACTCCTTCAAGACAGAGGTGCTCAAGGTCTGCGCCAAGGAGTACACGCGCCTCGGCTGGACTATGCAGCTTCACATCGGAGCGCTCAGAAATAACAACAGAAGAATGTATGAAAGACTCGGCGCTGACGTAGGCTTCGACTCGATCAACGACCTCAATATCGCAGAGTGCCTCTCCGCATTTATGGACAATCTCGAGTACGACGACTGTCTGCCCAAGACCATACTCTATACCCTCAACCCGAAAGACAACTACGTGCTCGGCACCATGCTCGGCAACTTCCAGAAGGCGCCCATCCCCGGTAAGATACAGTTTGGCTCCGGCTGGTGGTTCAACGATCAGCGCGACGGTATGGTAGCGCAGATGACCTCGCTCGCTAACCTCGGTATGATCTCCCGTTTTGTAGGTATGCTTACCGATAGCCGCAGCTTCGTTTCCTACCCCAGACACGAGTACTTCAGACGTATTATGTGTAATCTCCTCGGCACCTGGGCGGAAGACGGAGAGTATCCGATGGACATGGAAAAGCTCGTCGAGATCGCCTCCGGCATCGCATACTACAACTCCAAGAACTACTTTAATTTCTAAGCTTTGAACACGTTTAGTAATAAAAAAAGAGCAAACGGAACGAAAATCCGTTTGCTCTTTTTCTATTGTATTTGCTAAGTTTTGTTGTCGTTTATCTGCCAATTGCAAGCTCGGTCTCCGCATCAAAGATATACACGCTCTTGTAGGGGACGGAGAATTCAAACTCGAGGTCCATTTCGGGGGCTTCGCGAGGATCAACCTTAAGTATAGCCTTATCCTCTGCCATATCCACATAAACGTTGGTGTTGTCACCGAGAAGCTCGGTGAGCTCTACCTGTCCCTTCATTACGAATGCGTCGTCGCTACGTCCGGGAGAAACGGCTTCAGGACGGAATCCGAATACGACGTCTTTTCCTTCTACGGATGCGAGTGCCTCGGGCGAGAGCACCTTGTCAAGAGGAAGGCTTACGCCGCCAACATTGACCGCGCCATCCTTAACACTCGTCCTGATAAGGTTCATGGGAGGCTCTCCTATAAATCCTGCAACAAAGACGTTCGTGGGATTGAAGTAGAGGTCATAAGGAGTACCTATCTGCTGAACGTAGCCGTCCTTCATAACGACGATCCTGTCAGCCATGGTCATAGCCTCTGTCTGATCGTGAGTAACGTATATGGTGGTAGCGCCGACCTTGCGGTGGATGTCGGTAATTTCAGAACGCATAGTTACCCTCTGCTTTGCATCAAGGTTGGAGAGCGGCTCGTCCATAAGGAAGATACCTACCTTACGGATTATTGCTCTACCTACCGCAACTCTCTGTCTCTGACCGCCGGACAGAGCCCTGGGCTTTCTGTCAAGGTAGTCGGTAAGACCGAGGATCTTTGCGATATTAAGCACTCGCTCCTCTATAATGTCCTCGTCAACGCCCTGAAGTGAAAGTCCGAAGGCGAGATTATCGTAAACAGACATATGAGGATAAAGAGCATAACTCTGGAATACCATCGCAACCTCTCTCTCACGCGGGCCTATGTCATTGGCTCTTTTGCCATTGATATAGAAATCGCCCTTACTGATATTCTCAAGGCCTGCGATCATACGCAGAGTCGTAGACTTTCCGCATCCGGACGGTCCTACGAAGACTATAAATTCTCCCTGCTCGATCTCGAGATTGAAATCATGCACGGCGTGGAAGCCGTTGGGATATATTTTGTTGATATCCTTAAAAGAGAGGTATGCCATAGAATGACTCCTTACCTAAAAAAGTTTATTTGCTTGTGATGTTATCCATTATTCCGCGTAAATACGAGACAGCGCCCGGAATATCCTCGCCGACCGTACCCTCAAGAACGAGTACTGCATTCGGATTGTGAGCGTATATCTCACCGAGGACAGTCCTGTAGTCGAGTATGCCCTGCCCGACCGGGCATTGCTTAAGCCTATCGCCATCAACAGTAAAATCCTTCAAGTGATAGAGCAGTATATCCGAGCCGTAAAGCTCGTGTCCGCGGTTAAGAATTGAATAAGCATTTGTGTAGTTTGAAATATCAAGATAGTTATAAAGATCAAAAATAACTCTTACGTTATCGCGTCCTATCCTCTTTACGACGTTATATAGCACGTCGGGTGAATAACACACGTGGTTAAACGCCCCCTCGATCGCTACGGACGCGCCGACCTCCGAGGCGTAATCGGATAGTGCGGTGAAGGTAGCTACCACTCTGTCCCTCGCCTCCTCGGTACGGTTATCCGGATGGTAGCCCCAAGGATCTCCCATATACGAGCCCGTCTCGGATCCAACGATCGGACAGCCGAGCTCTCGGGATAGTGAAAGATACTCTCGAAACATCGACTCACCGTGCATAGATTTCTCACGGGTGGGGTGTACCGGGTTAAAGTAGGCGCCTAAAAGAGCGATCTGCTTACCCGCGTCTCTCAGCGTTTCGGCTATATTTTTTGCCCTCTCACTTGTGAGCGAGCCCTCGGTATAGCCAACTCCGTCGATACATTTATAGGCGACGAGCTGTATACCGTCAAGACCGTACTCATCAAGCTTCCTTACAATATTATCCTCGCCCTTGACCGCAAGGTCGTGGGCACGTATCATCAGCTTCATTTTCCCCCTCCGAGTACCTCTGTATAGGAGAGCACGAAGGGTGCGACGCCCTTAGCGTCATTCTCTACGACGGGCTCGGAAATGTAATACTCGTATGAGCCGTCACGTCTTGTATTATTCTCGGGACCGAGTCCTGCGACCAGACATATACCGCCGAGGGAAAGCTTGCCCTCAGAGTCAAAGTCGAGGTATCTTTTGCAAATACCGTCGAAGGTCTCACGGCCGTAGGTACCAAACTCACTCGGCAGAACACCGAGTCTTGCGCCCTTCATCATAGCGTAAGCTATCATGCTTGAGCCACTGGTCTCGAGGTAATTGCCCTCTCGTCCCTGCATATTGACGACCTGGTAGTACATCTTACTCTCCGGATCGCGATAACTTAACACGCCCTCCATGAGTTCGCGGAAAATGAAGGCTATCTCTTCTCTCGCCTCGCCGTCTGTGATCTCAATAACGTCGATCATCGCAACGGTAAACCAGCCTATGGCGCGGAGCCAGAAGTTACGTGACAGTCCGGTTTCTTTATCCGCCCAGAAGACAGAGCGCGAGCAGTCGAGGCCGTGGTAATAAAGTTTCGCTTTTTCGTCAAACATATACTTGCGGACGTTCTTTATCTGCATTACGACATCGGAGTAATCACCGCCGCCAAAATACTTTGCATACTTTGCGGAAAAGACCTGAGCCATATATACGCCGTCAAGCCATATCTGATTAGGGTATATGAGCTTGTGCCAAAAGTTGCCGGTAACCGTTCTCGGCTGAGACAAAAGCTGTTCTCTCTGTTTTTCAATAGCCAGGCGATATTTTTCCTTGCCTGTCCTCTCGTAAAGTTCAAAGAGAACTCTGCCCTCGTTGACGTCGTCGAGATTGTACTTTTCCTTATCGTAGCCGAGTATGGAGCCGTCGTCTTCTACGTAATAGTCAATAAAGCGCTCGGCAAAACTAAAATATTTGTCGTCACCCTTGATGGCGGCGATCTCGATAAGCGCGGTTATCATGCAACCGTCTATGTAGTTCCAATGAGGCTTTTTACCCTGTCTGATGCTCTCGATGTTCCATACCGGAGCATCGGGTGATGAATCCTCTATAAGCCTATCAATATAGGCGTCAATTTTCTTATACATTTGCGAAAATCCTCCACACGGGTATGGCCTTCGACTCCGCTTTCGCAAAAACGTCGATCAAAAAAGGATCGGTGGAAGGCCTCGGGTGTATCAGTTAAATTCGTTCTTTTCCTCGACAACGGAGCCTACGTTCTTGGCTATAAGAGAGTCCCCGGAAGCGCCCTCAACACGAACACCGCGGACAGTAAGCGCTCTCACGTTATCGAAGTACATTCCGACACGTAAGAACTCTTCCATAAACTCGCGCATAGCGGGTTTTGCGGGTCTTGCATTTTCAGAGTAGGTGAAGCTCACGTTCTCAACCGTGACGCTGTCGATGGGACGCTCGGGCAGACCGTCGATATAGCAGGCCGCCGCCTCACAGTCCTCACAGACCATGTTCTTAAAGGTAAAGCTGCCAAGATAGGGTGTGCGCTCGTCTACGGGCAGACACTCTCTTGACCACACGTACTCGCTATTGCGGTCGGGATCACAGCAGTTATACCACATATTGATAACGATAGGGGTGATGACACCCTCCATCTTGAGGTTTTCAAATACTACGCCGTCGATAACGGCATCCTTGCCTCTGCCTCTGCGAGTCTTGATACGCAGACCTCTGTCGGTCTGTCTGAACACACATCGGTTTACGGTAAGGTTTGTTACTCCGCCTGCCATCTCGCTACCGAGGGTGACAGCGCCGTGACCGAACTGCATAAGACAGTTTCTGATCGTATGGCGGTTTGCGGGTGTCCTGAATCTTCTGCCAATGTCGATCTTACCCGACTTGATCGCTATACAGTCGTCTCCGACCGAGAAGCGGCAACCGATGATATTAACGATATCACACGCCTCTGGGTCAATAGCATCGGTATTCGGGCTGTCTTTGGGAGCGCGTATATCGAGATCGATGAAATCGACGTTTCTTGAGAAGTAGGGGTGAAGCTGCCAGGACGCCGAGTTCTCGGCTGTGATACCGTGAACTCTGATACCATCGCAGCGATTAAAGAACAGGAGCCTCGGTCTGCCTATCGGATAGCTCTTAACGTCTATCCACCAGCCGGCATTCTGCGCGTTTCCGTCAACACGGCCCGGGCCTACTATGGTGATATCCTCGGCATACTCTGCAAAAACGAGAGCCTGGTGCATCATCACCGCATTGCCCTCCCAGGTGCCAAAATGAACGGTCTGTACCCCATTAAGGTCGGGGAGCTCACCGGGTATCTTCGGATATTTTGTTTTATCCGTACTGCCGAGAAGCACGGCTCCCTCACGAAGCTCAAGAGTGATATGGCTCTTAAGACAGAGTGGCGCTGTAAGATACGTGCCCTTCTCAAAAACGAGTCTTGCGCCGCGCGGCAGACAGTTAATGGCGGTCTGGATAGCTACCGTATCCTCGGTGACACCGTCGCCGACAGCACCGAAGTCACGTACCGAAAGGGCGCAGGGCTCAGACCCAGTGGAAAACACGAGCTCACCGTCAAGTCTGTCCGAGGTTACGGTGTACTGTGTATCGGGCGAGAGACCAAATAGGGAGAACACGTTGGTGTTGCCCTTACGTACCTGCTCACCGTTAAGATATACCGTGTACTCTCCCTCGGTGTAATACGGGTGATCATTCTGCCACTCGAATGCCGCCGAGCAAGATGAAGTAAACAGCAAATTAAGCATTTTTATACTCCGTTTTTCTTTTTCGCGTCCCTGACGATAGAACCGACAAGGTTCTTCATACCTATAAAGCATAAGTCAAAGAGAACGTAGAAGAGTCCGAAGAAGATGGGCTCAACTCCGAGGTAAACAATTCCCTCCGTCTCCTTTATCACATTGATGACGCCGTTGACCGTGTTATAGAGCCAAACCACCATCAAGAGGATAGCGAACGCGTATATGACGTTAAAGAATAGATTGACGAGCTTTTTCTTCGGGAACATCATCCACTTGTCGTTGGCGCCGTCCACAGCGGCAAAGAAGCGAAAGGCGTTGTTGACGAGGATGTCGGTCACCATACCGAGAACCAAGGCGAGAATGATTATCATATTCTCAAAATTGGCGATAAAGAGTCCGAGTCCCCAAAGGATAAAGTAGCATACCGCTCCGTTAAACCAGAACTTTATAAAGACAGCCTTGAGCCACGACGGTATCTTATCAAGGAAGCCTCCTGAGCGATACTTCTTTCCGGGATCAAGTCCGAGCGGCTCGAGAGACTCGGGACTGTTATGCGCGTTTACGAGTCTGTCGACAGCATCTTTTTTAAGATTATAGTGCTCGTTTTGACTATTATTGTGTGCTTTTTTGTTATTTTTCGACATTTAGAATCATTCCTCTTCGGAAATATCGATCTCTGCGATCTCGCCGTTATCCTCTACGTTGATAGAGGTGTTTACCTTCTTTAAGAGCTTTGCAAACACGGGCTCTAAAGCGACCGAGATCATAGTGAGCGCTACGGTGACGATATGCACGATCATCGCATTCTGCGCCTCGACGATAAAGTAGTTTTTCTCTGTGATCTTGATAGCATCGGCATCAGTGGTAACACCGTTTATGACCTTGATGCAGTAGATAACGTCTACTGTGATTATGATCGCAAAAATTACCATCATTAAAATGATAACGGGGAGGTTGGGCTTCTTTCTCTTTGGGAACGCGTTGAGCATACAAACCATGGAGAGTATGGAGAACAGCATGGATATGAAGGAGCAAAGTCCCATACCGAGCTTGTTCATCGTCGCGGTGGTGTTGGATATCTTCGTAAGGTTGAAGGAAAGCACCACAAAAGAGATGAGAAGCATGACGAGAGGAATATAATGCGGGTTGCGTTTAAGCGTAACCATAAACTTACGCGCGCCCTCCTTTACGGAGGCCCATATTTTAGTGAAAACGTTTTTCTTTTCCATCTTACCGTTCCTTAAAAGGGAGCGGGTACTACCCTGCTCTCAGTTAGTATTTATGTAGGGAGAATTATCTTATCGCGTTTGTCGTCTCTTTATCGAAGAAGTGAACGCGGTTGAAGGAGAAGCGAACCCTGTCGCCCTTCCTGTATGAGCACCAGTCACGCACCTTAGCGGTCGTTCTGTGTCCTCCGACGTTACCGTGAACAAGAGTATTCTGTCCGAGGTTCTCGTTAAGTGTAACGTCCATCTCGAGATATCCCTCGTCATCCGGAACTACGTTCTCAGGACGAACGCCGAGTATCACAGCCTTGCCCTCATGCTCACGAAGAAGCTCTCTCTCAGACTCAGAGAGAGGATAAGCGAAGCCCTGACAGGTGATCTGTCCGCCCTCTACCACTCCGTCGAACATATTCATGGGAGGAAGACCGATAAAGGATGCTACGAATACGTTAGCCGGGGTATCATAGAGCTCGAGAGGAGTTCCGATCTGCTGAACGTAACCCATGGACATACATACGATTCTGTCGGCGAGGGTGAGTGCCTCGGTCTGGTCGTGAGTAACGTAGAGCATAGTCGCTCCGAGCCTTTTGTGAAGGAGGAGTATCTCTCGTCTCGTCGCACCTCTGAGCTTGGCATCGAGGTTGGAGAGAGGCTCGTCAAAGAGGAACACCTTGGGCTTTCTCACTATCGCTCTGCCCATCGCTACTCTCTGACGCTGTCCGCCGGAGAGCTGTCTTGGCTTCTTGTTGAGCTGGTCGGTAAGTCCGAGGATCTCCGCGGCGGCAAGAACCTTCTCATGTATTACGTTTGGATCCTCCTTACGAAGCGTAAGAGAGAACGCCATATTTTCATAGACCGTCATATGAGCGTAGAGCGCATAGTTCTGGAACACCATCGCGATATCCCTGTCCTTAGCGGGCATCTGTGTCACGTCCTTGCCGTCGATAATAAGCTGTCCGGAGGTGATATCCTCAAGACCTGCCACCATACGGAGCGTCGTGGATTTGCCGCATCCGGAGGGACCGACAAGAACTATCAGCTCACCGTCCTTAACGTCGAGGTTGAAGTCAAATACCGCCTGAACGTTATTGTCGTATATCTTGTTTAAATTACTTAGACTTAAGGAAGCCATAATTTAATACGCCTTTCTATGTACTTTGAGTTCACACCTTGTGTGGCCTCTTTTTCGCCTAAAAAGCAACACGGGTGCTGCCTTTTTGGCATTTTTCTTTTGTTGGATCACGCCTTGAGCGACTCCTGATATCTCTTAAGAGTCACGCTCTTGTAGATACCGATGGCACCGGACGCTATACAAGCGGCTGCGGAGAGGCAAAGGCAGATAACAACGTAGGTAAACTGACCGTTTGCCATAGCGGGGATGTTTTCGGTTCCAACCTTAACAAGCTCGGAGTGAGCCTTTAAGGGTATGTAGAATATTCTGACGATCTGCATTACACCGACGCCTATAAGGAGGGTGGCATAATTAAGCTTGTAGCTCTTGACTCCCTCGGAGGAGAGGAAGGTACAAAGCAGGAACAGAAGGTTATATACAACGGATGCACCGATGATATAGTTGTAAAAGTAATTGCCGACGTCTGAGGAATAGATACTTACAAAATAAAGGCAGTCGAACACGATCGCGAGTATGGCAAGAGTGGACGAGAGCTTATTCTTAGTGTAGCGGAGTCTATCCTTTTTAATAAGCTTCAAATCTCTATTCATTCCTCTCTTCCCTCCTCGATAAGTCGTCTCTCACTCTTCATAAGCATAACCTTGAATACAAGATTGCCAAGTGAAAGCAGAGTTACTATCAAAAGAACAGCGAAAACAGGGATCGCAAGGTCAAACCAGAATGTCGACTCAATATATTTTGTGTCGTATCTGTCAGCGAGCTCTGCAAGCTTTTCAAAATCTATCAAAAGGTACTGTGCTCTATAGGACATAACGTTGATAAGCGCCCATACGGACACACCTACATTAAGCACCGCGTTAAGAGCAACGGTAACGTAATTTCCTACGTAATATTTTCTTCTCTTATGGGTATTGAACAGGAAAATAGATACAGCCGATAAAATGAGGGCGATACCCGCGCCGGTAAGCTGCTTGTTGAAGGGCTGTATATTGTAATATATCTCCGCGCCTTCGACATACTTTTTCTTCGTTGCATCAGCATAGTTGAAAAGCGAGTCGTAAAGGTCGGTGACCAAACCGAGCGAGTAAACAAAAACTAACGCTGCGGCAATAAGTAAGGCATAGCATACTATGCGCTGGAGAGTCATTTGCTTTTTATACATATCTGTCTCCGTAATGTAACAGTTTTTAGGGAAAATGCGTTTTTAGTGGTATAGCGTGTTAATTTATCAGGGCAAGGGGAGCAAAATTGCTCCCCCGCCCTACGGGACTGTGCCCCGAAGTCAGTAAGACTTGTTAATGTCTGAAATTACTTATTAAGATCCTCGTAGTATTCAACGAGTCTATCCCATGCATCGTTCTTGTATGCAAGGTAGGTCTCGCCGCCCATACCGCCGTCGGATACCTTAGCAGCTACCTTAGCAGCTACCTCAGCAGCGGACGAACCAACGGTAGAACCTTCGTAACCTGCACAGATGAAGTCAATAAGGATGTTGCTCTTACCCTTGGACTGGGAGAACTTACCGCTGGAGGTAAGATCAGCAAGCTCGTTGATCTTTGCGTTCTCATCAGCAGTGTTGGGAAGAACGGTGGGAACAGAAGTCCACCAGGGATTCTCGGTGATAGCAAGCTCGGGGTGCTTGATAACGCCAAGGCCGATAGCGGTGGAAATCTTACCTGCACCTTCCTTACCTACTGCGTGAGTGCACTGATACTCGAATGCCTGGCTCTTAGCGAAGGAAAGAGTGGAACCGAGGTACATACGCGCGTAGTTGGTATAGTTACCGGAAGCAAGGCTCCAGAGCTCCTCATAAGTGGAGTCTGCGATAACGGGCATCTGCTGTCCGTTGAAGTTGAAGGTTACGTAAGAACCGTCTGCCTTGGTCTTGATGAACTCATCGGGACCGTAGGACATAAGGATCATACCCTTCTCGGAATATGCATAATCGATGATAGCGAGAGCTGCGTGAAGCTTGTCGTTGTCGCCTGCTACGCCTGCGGCGGAGATACCCCAACCGTCGGTCTTAACAGATCTCCAGGACTCGGTGAATCTCATGAAGGTCTCACCGGTGCCATCGTTCCAACGTGCAACGGGAACGAGAACTGCCATGTACTTCTCGCCGGCCTGAAGCTTGGTCTCGTTGTAAACGGTCTGAGTCTGGTTGTAGTCGTAGTGCATGAAGCCGTTGTCGTTCTGGAGGTAGCTATCGGTCTTACCTGCCTCGTTCTTAACGTAAGCGGTGGAGATAAGGCCTTCCTTAGCCATAGCGTTCATTCTCTCGATAGCAACGTAGGTTGCCTCTTCCTGACGAGCGTCGTGAAGAAGACCGTCGTGACCGATGTAGAGGTAATCCTGTCTGGACTCAAGACCTCTTACACCAAAGAGAGTACCTGCGAAACGGAACATATCAACCTTTCTCTGGTTGTTGTTGTCCTCACGGGAGAAGAGGCCCTGAACGGTATCAGTACCGTTGAGAGTCTGGGGGTTAGCAACTACGCAACGAAGAAGAGCTACGAGCTCGTCTGCATCCCAAGCTGCGTTCTGACCGATGAAGAGGTCAGCACGGTTCTCACCGTAATAGCCGTTGTATGCGGTATCGATGTAGGTACGAAGCATATTAACTGCCTGAACGCCGGTAACTGCGCCCTTTGCAAGCTCTTCGTTCATCTTAGCGATGATGTTGCCTGCTGCGGTGTAGTTCTTGGTTACCTTTTCTACGCCGGAGCCGTCAGCCTTAACAACGTCGATCTCAAAGGTACCGGTAGTGGGCATATAAGGAGTGTAGGAAGCGTCTGCAAGGTTCTTGGAAGCATCAGCGGTGAATTCGCCCTTACCGTTAAGGAGCTTTTCAACCCAGTCGGTTCTCATAAGAGGCATACGCTCAATGTCGTTAACACCGTCGAAGTAGGGCGAGAAGTAGATAGCGCCGGTCTCGGTGTCACCGGTGATAGAAAGACGAACGATGGGGTTAGCCTCAAGGTAAGCCTTGAAGTTGGGCATATGGTCAAGGTACTTGGAGATATCAACAAGCTTGCCTGCAACACCGTTCTCGGTAAGCTGAGAAGCAGTACCGGAAACCATGTCAACCTCGCCAAGTCTGTCCTGCCAGAACTTGAACTGGTCAGAAGCGCTTGTGCCTGTGTACTTGTCCTCGAAGTCAACCTTGAGAACGTTCTCAACCTCAACCCAAGTGGGCTTGAGATCGCCTACGTTGTAGGTCTTGCCGTTGGAGAGGGTGATAGAAGACTGACCCTCGGGGAAGATGTCTGCGTGGAAGGAAAGACCGGTCTTGGTAGAGTTGTAACCGGTTGCCATGCGGAGTACGGTGCCTTCTGCATAGGGAAGGTCAAATACTGCAGGCTTGCCACCGGGATTGTTTTCATCATCACCGGTGTCGGGTGTGGGCTTGATACAAGCTGTAAGAGCAAAGCTCATAAGCATGATAAGAGCCAACACAAGAGAAAGGATTCTTGCCTTTTTCATTTGGGGGTTCCTCCGAAAAATTAGTTTAAAATTTATTATTGTGCGCTTATACGCAAAATAACCTAAATAAGTAAAGTGCGGTTGGCGTTTTGGGGCTTATTCCTTAACGCCGCCCATGTTAACACCCTTTGCAAAGTATTTCTGAATAAAGGGATAAATGATAAGAACCGGAATTATCGAGCAGACGATAAGAGCATAGATAACGGAGTCGGAGGCGTACGGCTCGTTCCAGCCTGCCATAAACTCGGGATCGGTGAACTCCTCAAGCTGACGCCTGATGTATACCTGAAGGGGCTGCTCGTAGGAGTTGGTGATCATCTGGCGAGCCCAGAAGTAACCGTTCCAACGGGAGATAGCGAAGAAGAGTGCAACTGTCGCTATAGTCGACTTGCTCATCGGCAGATAAACTCTGCCAAGCACCTGCATCTCGGTAGCGCCGTCCACTATCGCGGCCTCCTCGATCTCTGAGGGTACGCCCTCAAAGGCGTTACGGAGAAGTATAATGTTCATTGCAGCCATACCCATCGTGATAACGACGAGCCACTTGTCGTCCATTATACCGACCGATTCGAACACCTTACCGGTAGCGAGGTAGTTAAGGTACTGAGGTACTATACCTGCGGAAAACCACATCGTGAACACGAGGAAGAAGTTAAAGCCCTTGCGGAACATCAATCTCTTTTTAGAGAGAGCGTACGCGCCGAGGATAGCAACGCCCATTGCCCAGAGGGTACCGTAGAAGGTGATGAAGAGTGTGTTTGCATAAGCGTTCCAGAAGAGGTTGTTGTTGAACATTCTCTTGAATGCATCAAACTGTATATCCTTCGGGAAGAGGATGATCTGTCCGTACTCTACCGCTTCCCTGCCGCTTATAGCAGCCGAGATAGCGTAAATGAAGGGGTAAAGACAGCATACTGCAAAGGCAGTGAGGAATATGTAGCTGAGAGCCTTAAATACAAGCTCGGAAATTTCAAGTCTTCTTTTCATGCTTTGCCTCCTTTAATACAGCGATACGTCAGAAGCCTTGCGGGCTATCGTATTCGCACTTATAACCAGGAGCATACCGACAACGTTGTTGAGCATCTCCGCGGCGGAAGCGAGGCCTGTCATACCGTCGCCTATACCGTATCTCTGCGCGAAGGTGGAAACAACGTCCGCGGTCATGTAGGTCTTGTCGTTATAGAGAAGAAGTACCTTCTCGTAGCCTATATTGAGGAGTGAACCGATCCTCGTGATAAGCATAATTACAATAGTGGAAAGAATGCTGGGCAGTACGACGTATCTCATCTGAGCCATCTTGCCCGCTCCGTCTATCTGCGCGGCCTCGTAGCTGGTGGGCGAGATCGCGATGATGGCGGCGAAGAAAACTATCGAGTCATAGCCCGCAGTCTCCCAGATACCGCTGATCTGATAGATGGCTCGGAAATAATCCGGATTGTTCAGCAGTCCGAGTCCTCCCGTCTCTGCCGATATTGCCCCTATCTTAACGAGCATCTGCGAAATGACACCCATCTCGATACCCATAACCGAAGAGGGCTGACGGACGAGCATGGTGATAAGAGAGGTCATAACAACTGTGGAAATGAACTTTGGAAGATAAGTAATTACCTGATAAACGCTTCTTACGATATTGCTCTTGATCTCGTTGAAGAACAGAGCGATTATTATCGGCATAGGGAAGCCGAAGAGAAGTCCGTAGAAGGAGAGGAGGAAGGTGTTTCTGAAGGCTCTCCAGAACTCGGGCGCATAGCTCTGATGTAAGAAAAGCATCTTAAAGTAGTAGAAGCCGGTGTAATTCTGATCGGCAACTCTAAGTGCCTCCTCATTGAATTTGAAGGCTCCGAGGAGCTCGTACATCGGGAAATAACGCCAGAAGAGGAACACCAAAAGCATGGGAACCAGCATTAAATACAGTCGCCAGTCCTTGAGAATGGTACGCCCAACGTTCAACCAATGGTGCTTTTCAACGTCGTCGCGGACCAACTGCTCCGCATCCTCTTTGTATTTGCCGGTCTTAGGGTCTTTAACCAAGTAATCGGCCGCATTGAGTTTCATATAAGATCCTCCGTTCTTAGAACAGTTATTTTTATCATTCGCCCTCCGGGGCATTCTCTTCTTTTCTCTCTCTTTCCAGCCTGAAGAGATAGGCCTTCTGATCCTCGATAAGTCCGTCAACTCCCCTGAATATCCAGAGTATCACGATCGCAAAGAGGAGCGAAAGAATATCCAAGACGAGGAAGCCGACAAGCTCGTCGATCCCTGCCCCAAAGGGTAAGGACAAGAGCCAACGTCCAAAAGACATAGCGACGTAGGAGGTCACCGAGAGCAATATAGTTAGGAATGGGCCGTTTCTGACTCTTTCCTTGGTGAAAAGCTTAAATAAAAACAGCGACACGAGCGCAAAGACGTTACCAACACAGTACACAAGATACTGCTCTATAGAGGCGCTCGAAGCTATACACAGGGCAAGACCGCCCGAGACCGCGACTACCGCGGAGTAAGCGTTCCACCTATGCATTGCAATAAGTATCATAGCAAGCGTTATCGATATCGACATCGGCTGTCCCGGGAACCATTTTGAAGTAGCGAGCGTTGCCACGACCTCAAAAACAGCGGCTATGACCGAGAAGATGATCAAATCAACATTTCGATACTGCTTGAAGGTTATTCGATTGTCCATTTTTGATCCATTTCATTTTTTTGACGCGTGGATACGGCCTCACGCTGTAAATATAATAAAGGAAGAAGTGCTTTTTTGCGCAAAGCCATTTACATTCTTGTGCCTTCATTATATAGAATTCACCTTGCCCATACCTTAAAATTTTTGACTCAAAATTATCACTACCTTAATTTTTTTGATTTTCCTATTTATTTTTCAACCACAAAAGAAATTATTTTGTTCATATTTTGTGCGAAATGAACAAAAAGGCTTTTGCTGTTTACACACAGCCGGAGCACGGGATAAACAATGCAAAAATACAAGCTGTGAGGATATGAGCCCATAGAACGCGCTGAGCATTTGCTTCTCTATATACGTTAATGATGCGCATAAGCCTTGCGCGAGAATATAAAAAAGCCGCGGTTGATCTCGCGGCTTTATATGGCATTAATTCTATTTTTTGACAATATTAGTTGTCATATATTGAGTTTATTATATTCATCGCCTTATCTTTTCTTTTTGAAGTAGGCGCGGAGTATCTCGACATTTTCCTCTCCGAGCACTCCGCCGATTATCTCGGGCTTGTGGTTTAATGGAAGCTCTGCAAGATTGATAAGAGAGCCGAAAGCTCCGAAGCGAAGATCAGGAGCGCCATAAACGACACGAGGGATTCTTGAATTGATAATAGCCCCTGCGCACATGGCACAAGGTTCCATCGTAACGTACAGAGTGCATCCGGGAAGACGCCATCCGCCAAGGACACGGCAGGCCTCCTCTATAGCGAGGATCTCAGCGTGATGCGTCGCGCACTTTGAGTGCTCGCGGGTGTTGTAGGCTCGGGAGATGACCTCGCCGTCTCGCACAATGAGAGCGCCAACGGGTACCTCGTCAATCTGCTCGGCAAGCGCCGCGAGCGACATAGCCTCCCTCATAAAGGCTACGTCAATATCCGAGAGTGGCTGAAGAATATTTTCTTTGCTGTTATCTAAGGACATATCTACCTCACATAAAAAGACTTGCAGCAGCGATATAGCAGGTAATGATCAAAAGTATGAATGGCGGATATCCGATCGAGCCGGACTCCCCTTTCGCAAAGGCTCCGGTGAATATCTGCCTGTACTTCTCTCTGTTAAGGAGAACGTAGGTAAGCGAAAGAGTCGCAAGGACAAGAAGAGCGGATACGAATATGACCGATGGGAGCTCCTCCGAGCAATACTTGATCCAGATGATCGACGCCGCGTTGTTGATAAAGTGAAGAATGACCGATGGCCATACGCTGTCAAGCGCTACGTCGATAAGCATAAAGATGGCTCCGGCTATAAAAGCGTAGGGCATCTGATAGAAGTTGCAGTGGATAAGGGCGAATGCAAACGCCGAATAGATAATGCATCCGCGCCTCGAGTAAGGGAGAATAACCTTCATAGGTATATATCTGAAGAGCGCCTCCTCTAAGACTGCAGGAATGAGCGCGTGATATATGAGCATAAGGACTATACCTTCATCCTCAACGGGCGGCGCCGTTATTCCAAGCATTGAAAGAAGAAGCGAGGAAACGAGCGAGGCAAGAAAAACGATAGCCACGGAGGAAGGAATGAGAGGCAAAAGGCTCTTTACCCTCTTTAGATCAAGATAAAGTATCGCTTCCTCCGGCTCGGCCACGCCCTTAATCTCTTCCCTCTTTTGTTTAAGCTTTTTGGAATAATAAAATCCCATAGCGAATGGTATAAGGAAGGCCAAAAAGTATATGATCTCCGAAAATACGCCCGAAAACGAGCTCGAAAGCACGAGCAATATCACGAAAAATATATCTATAAACGTAACGAGCTTTATCGCTTCAGTCATATTTTCTCCTTTCTTTTTCACTCTTTTAGATTTGAAAAGTTATATTTTACATAGGGACAATGATGTGCAAATCTTTGTTTTTTACTATTATTATCGGTGTTTTGGGATTTTTCGGGCGCTCTTATGAGCTCCTGTCCGTTTCATACCCCAAAAAACCGATCATTTCGGTCACAGTATCACAGAGAACCTGAGCTTGCCGCGAATGATATCCGCCTCCTCAAGTCTGACTCTCACCGTGTCGCCTATCCTGTAAATCAGGCTGCCGTGGCGGAGCGAGAGATCACCCTCGTTAAAAATAAAGAGTCCCGGCATCTCGGATATGGGCACAAGTCCCTCACAGGTGTTATCAAGCTCGCAAAACATACCGAAAGCTGTGACAGAGCTCACAGTAGCGTCGAAGCTCTCGCCTATCCTGTCAGTCATATAGATGACCTTATAGAGGTTCTCTATCCTTCTCTCGGCATTCAGGGCGCGAAGCTCGGTTTCGCTCGCTGCTCTTGCCGCGCGCTTGGCATAAGACTGATAGGACTCGGGCCTCCTGCCCTCAATGAGCACCTTGTGTATGATCCTGTGTGTCGCAAGATCCGAAAGTCTTCTTATCGGCGAGGTAAAGTGGCAGTAATAGTCGATGCCGAGACCGAAGTGCGGCGTTCTCACCTCTGAGTATTTCGCCTTCATCATTGATCTGAGCATTGTTCGGGATACGGCCGTGCCTATTCCCTTTTCCTCCGCCTCCCCAAGCACCGCAGCATAATCCTTGCCTGTCGCGTCCTCCGAGAGAAGAGCGGTATACCGTACTCCAACGTGCTTAAGATAACTAACGAAGGTCTCGAGCTTATCCGGCGAAGGTGCATCATGCACACGGTAAACGCAGGGTATACCGCGCTCGGAAAGAAGGGTGGCTACCGCCTCGTTTGCGGTGAGCATAAACTGTTCTATCATCCTCTCACCGACTCCGCGCTCGGCTCTGACTATATCACACGGCGCTCCGCTCTCGTCAAGCAGGATCACCGCCTCGTCTATGCTCATATCAAGATATCCGCGCTCGGAGGATTTTTCGGCAAGTATCAGATAGAGCTCCTCCATCTTTTTAAGAGTAGGCTCTACGGCCTTATATTTAGCCTTTATTTTGCTCGACGCATTACCCGAGAGCAGATCGTTGACCTCGGAGTAGACGCCGCGCAGACGGCTCTTTATAATCGATGGAACTATTTTTGTCTTAACAATTTTTCCGCCGTTATCAAGGTTTATAATAGCGGAGAGAGTGTACTTTTCCTCATCGGGGTTTAATGAGCATGCGCCGTTTGAGAGACACTCCGGGAGCATGGGCACGACCTTGTCCGTGAAGTATACGCTCGTGCCTCTGCTCATCACAAGACGGTCAAGAGCCGTCTTCTCGGGTACGTAATGAGAGACATCGGCAATATGAACGCCGAGCTGCCATCCGCCCTTGATCCTCTTTAGGGATACCGCGTCGTCAAGATCCTTCGCTCCTGCGCCGTCTATTGTGAAGATCACCGTGTTGTCAAATCGCTCGCGCCCCTCGTCGGTAAGCGGTATTTTTGCCCTTTCCTCCGCCAGGGAGATCTCCTCGGGAGTAAATGCCGTGGGAATCTCACATTCGGCAAGAATAGCGGCGTAATTTGCCTCCTTAGACTCGGTCCTGCCAAGCACACTCGTAACGTAACCCTCGGGCGTATAACCGCCTGCGCCGTCGCGCTTGATCTTGACTATTACCTTATCTCCGTTATGCGCACCGGCAGTATCCGTAATGCACGGTCTCATAGCTATTTTGGTGTCATCGGGCTCTAAAAAAGCATACACGCCCCCACCCTTGGCACTTTTTTTGCCTACTACCACGCGACGTTCGATGACCAGAGTACCCACGATGAAATCACGTCCGTACTCGACGATCTTCGTGACTCTGCCCTCGGTCTTTTCTATCCCCTCACGGGAGGTGAACACGTGGTATATGATCTCAACAAAATCTCCGTCGAGAGCTCCGTGCGTCTTGTCCTCGGGGATGAAGATATCCTTATCATACCCTGACTCGAGAGTGACAAATCCATAGCCTCCTTTAGAGCCCGAGAATATACCGCGCGCCTTTGTCTCATCGGAGCGCCTCTTGGCAGACGTCCTGCCCCTTCTGCCATAGTCGATACTATCCTTCAAGACAATGCCGGAGTAGGCCACCTCGGTCTTGGCGACCGCTCTTAGGAGCTCACGCTTGGCAGCATCCTTATCCCGCCGCTTATGAGTATTTCTTTTTGTAAATTTGGTAAAATCCTTTTTCGTTCGTTTCATATTAATATTTTTCTTCGTGTCAAGGAAAATAAACGGAATAGAAAAAGACGAGGTATTACTTCACCCCGTCTTTATCTAAATCACTTAAGCAGATCCGAGAATTCAGACCACTGCTTCCAGTTATCAAGTGCAGATGCGCTATCGTAATCAGGCTGGATAATGTAAGCCAGAAGAACGGCTACAACGAACACGATGCTTACGATAAGAGTAAGTCTGAACCAAAGCTTATCGGTAGTGTGAGTCTTCTCCTTACCGTAGAAGGTCTCGTTACCGCCGGCGATAGTACCGGAAAGGCCCTCGTCCGCAGACTTCTGGAAGATAACCGCAACGATAATAAATACAGCGGAAAGAAGCAAAATTGCCAAAAGAACGTATTCCATTTTATATTTCCTTTCAAAATACTGCTTATCATACGATGCCCAAAATAAGGGCATACCTACAATTCATACAGTTATTCTACCACATTGTCAACAAAAAAGCAATACCTTTTTTCTATTTTTTAAAAAAAGTTTTTTACTATCTTAAAGCGCGAATTATTCAAGCCTACAAAACTTGTTGTGCACCTTGCTACTTAGCCGGATTTAAGATTGACTTTTCTCCACCACGCGTATAAAATTGAGGTGAATGACGATCCATATTTATGTCGATCAAAAAAGGAGATAATATATGAGGCCCTTCAGTAAAAAAGGAATACACAGCGCCAAGGGATCGCTTCTTCCCTACGAGCAGTTTAGGCTCTTCTCAGACCTTGCCTCCCCCACCTTCAACGACGAGAAGTGTAAGAGGATAGTCGAGAGCGCGGAATCGATGCTGGATAAGGACATTCCGCTTCTGCCTGCCTCGGTCTACCGCCAATACGTGACAAACGGCAACCGCTCAAACTACGAAGACATCTATTTTTTAAGAAGAGATATGGCAGTCGCATTTGCAGTAGCGGAAGCGTATGAAGACGAGGGCCGCTTTACCGAAAAGCTGATGGACGTGGTATGGGCCATAATGGAGGAGTCGACCTGGCTCATCCCCGCTCACATATACTGCGCTCCCCTGTACGGTGACTCGACTCTCGGGCCTGTTTTAGGCGAAAGATCTCTACACGGTATCGACCTTTTCGCCGCGGCAACCGCAGGAACGCTCTCTGCGGTATATCTTCTTTGCAAGGACAAGCTCGACGCTATAGACCCGATAATCTGCCAAAAGATAGAGTATACTCTCCACGAAAGAGCCATCAAAAACTTCTTGCAGCTCGAGCTATGGTGGGGCGGCGCAATGGGCAACAGAATAAACAACTGGTGCCCGTGGATAGTCTCCAACATTCTTCTCACAGCGGCAATAATGGAGAAGGACACATACGTAAGAGAAAAGGTCGTGACAAAATCCATAGGCTACCTCGACAACTTTTTAAACTGCTACGAGGCGGACGGTGGCTGTGACGAGGGCCCTGCATATTGGGGAGCGGCAGGCGCCTCGCTATTTGACTGTCTCGAGCTTATCGAGGATATGTCGGGAGGCAAAATATCAGTGTATGACTCCGAGCTCGTAAAAAACATCGGCGACTACATCTATAAGGTGAATATCACCGGCTCAAGATACGTCAACTTTGCCGACTGCGCTCCGAAGACAAGCCCTAACCCGGGTATGCTGATAAGATTTGGGAAAAAGACAAATTCCCCCTTCCTCGTCTCCTTCGGTAAAAAGCAGGCGGCATACGGTGACTACTTCTTCACCCAGTCGCACATGTACCGCTCCTTAAAATGGATAAACACCCCCACGGTTAAAGAGGAGGCGTGCCCCATGCCTCTATGGTCGGTGCTCCCCGACCTCGGCGTCATAACCGCAAGAGAGTTCGAGGACTCGGCAAAGGGTATGTTCCTCGCGGCAAAGGCCGGAAATAACGGAGAGATGCACAATCACAACGACTGCGGAAACTTTATGGTATACTATAACGGTAATCCCGTTATAATTGACACGGGTGTCGGCAGATACACAAAACAGACCTTCTCTCCCGACAGATACAAGCTCTGGTTTATGCAGTCGGGATATCACAATCTTCCGTCCTTTGGCGGTGTGGATCAGATGGATGGAGGAAGATATTCCGCTACCGACAAGGAGTTCTCAGAAAAAGAGCGCTCGATAAAATGCGAGCTGAAGGGAGCCTACCCCGAGCACGCCGGCATAGAGAGCTACGTAAGGCAAGTATATCTCAAGGGAGGCACCGTGACGGTCAAGGAAAGCATCCTGCTGAAAGATGCAAAGCAGATCGACTTTCACCTTATGTTACCAAAGATGCCCACCGTCATCCGTGAGGGGGAAATATCCCTGTCCGAGGGGCGAACACTCACCTATGATAAATCGCTCAAGGCCTCGGCAGAGGAGTTTGACCCCGTCGGAATGGAAACGGTCAACACCTGGGGTACAGAAAAACTATATAGATTACATTTCACAATTACAACCGATAAATGCAACGTAATATTTACAATCAAGTGACATTATGAAAATTTTTGAAAAATATAATTTTGCAGTAAGTGGCAACGTAATATCAAAAAATGAGTTTTGCCGCCTGCCCTTTATGAGAAAAGAAAAGTTTAATAAGGATAAGCTCGTAAAGGTTATAGAAAAAGCAAACGAGGATCTATGCAAGGATATCCCCTTGCTCACTCTGTCTCAGTACCGCGCCTATCACACCGTCGGCTCGACCTCCGCATACGGGTCGCCCTATCGCGAGCGAATGAACATGGCAATACGTCTTTGCTTTGCGGAAATATATACCGGCGAAGGAAAATACGTAGACAAGCTCGCAGACGTAATATGGGCCATGCTGGATGAATCGACCTGGATGCTCCCGGAGCACACCGTGCATATGCCCGAAGAAGCAACCGTAGGTATGAGGGTACCAAGAGTCGCGGGTGAAAGATATTCCCACGGTCTTGAGCTCGGCTCGGCCTACCGCTCGGCGCTGATCGCCCTCATCTACCACCTCCTTGGGGACGAGTTTGACAAGATATCACCTTTTATCGGCGAAAGGATAGTCTACACGCTGAAAAAAAGAACGATAGAGCCTTTTTGCAACTACTATTTCCGATGGGAGGGTGTAGATGGAAACAAGGTCAACAACTGGTGCCCGTGGATCGTATCAAACGTCCTCTTTACCACCGCGGTGATAGAGGATGACACATCAGTAAGAGAAGACGTCGTCAATAGGTCAATGACCTTCCTCGATAATTTCATAAACTGTTACAAGCCCGACGGTGGCTGTGAGGAGGGGCCGACCTACTGGAACGCGGCCGCGGCGTGTCTTTTTGACTCTCTTGAGCTCCTCGAATACCTCACGGCGGGTAAGGTAAACATTTACTCCGAGCCTCTTATCAAGGCGATGGGCGAGTACATAGCGCGTATGAATATCACAGGGGTGTACTTCGTCAACTTTGCCGACTCTCACGCCAGGGCGAGTCAGGACGGAGATATGCTCCGCCGCTTCGGTGAAAAGTGCGGCTCAGAAATACTGAAGTCGTACAGCTACTCTATGCTAAAACACAATGATGCCCCCATGGACGTCGCTCTGCCCTATCGCACCCTAAGAAACTACACGTCCCCCACCGTAGATACAAACGATAAGAAACTCACCGCAGCTACGGATACCTACTTTGCCGACCTCAAGGTTATGCTGCTGCGCGACTCCGAGGACCCCGAGAATGGCGTTTTTCTCGCTATGAAGGGCGGCCACAACGACGAGAGCCACAACCACAACGACGTCGGCTCCTTCATCGTGTACAAAAACGGCAAGCCGGTGCTTATCGACGCCGGAGTAGGCGAATATACAAAGAAGACGTTCTCACCCGAAAGATATACCATATGGTCAATGCAGTCACTGTATCACAATCTCCCGTCCTTTGACGGAATAGGACAAAGAAACGGTAAGAAATATGCCTCAAAGAACGAGATATACGATGAGGGTGAAAGGCGACTGACTCTTGAGCTTAGTGATACCTACCCGGAGGAATGCGGAGTCATCTCCTATGTGCGCTCGGGAACGCTTAAGGACGGCACGGTAACCGTCGAGGAATCCGTAAAGCTCAACAAGGAGAGCCTCATAGACTTTATCTTCGTCACACATCGCGAGCCAATAATATCGACCGGCGGAAGCATTCTCCTTGCAGAGGGGATGGAGCTCTGCTATGACGATCGCCTTGAAGCGCGAATTGAAAGCTTCGATCCCGAGGGAATGAACACTATGTATTCCTTTGGAACAGACGTCCTCTACAGAATACACCTGAGTATAAGATCCGACAGGTGTGAGGTAAGCTTTATTATCAGGTAGTTTTTAATAAAAAAGTACGGTGAGGAGCCATTTAGCCCCTCACCGTGTTAATTTATTCTAATATTAATTGGTTATGCAGCGACCTCGGGAAGCGGCTCGATAAGTCCGCCCACACCATTGAGAACATCAATAAGAGCACCGATGTAATCAAGAATCTCGGTGGTAATGCTCACACCGTTAAGGTCGCAATCAAAGTCAATGCTACCGTCTTCGGAAACGGTTACGGTAACGTCTACAGCCTCCTTGCCGTCGAGCTTGCAAAGGGCGGTTAAGACGCTATCTGCATAGTCGATCTTTACGTCAACAGCTACCTGCTCGATAACGCCGACGAGTGTGCCGTGAGCCTCGGTAACGAAGCCGTTATCGTCAAGGGTAACGTCGAGAGCTACGGTAAGCTCTGCAAGTAGGGTCTCACCCTCCTTGACCGTGATGTCAACTCCGTTTCCGTCCTCGGACATCTTAACGGTAATAACCTTTCCGTTAGCTATTGTGACAAGCGTGTCAACGCCATCGAACGTGCTGTTAACATCAAGCGCCTTCTCAAGCACCGATACGGTATCCTCGTCAGTCTCACCATCCTTTTCGGAGACGGCGTTGAGCACGAAGGTAGTCACAAACGCTCCGTTCTCTCCTTTGAGGTAGGTTGCGGTAATGATGTTTATAAGATTTTCCTCACCGTCAAAGCCCTCAATCTTTCCGATATATACCGCGTTGATCTTAAGCTCGGCATCGGTGAGCTCTCCGTCCTTGATATTGATGACAAGAGAGACTATCTTATTATCATCAGATGAGATCTCAAGAGAAGCCTTCGTTTCCGTAGCGTAGAGAGTAAGGTTGATAGTAGCCTCCTCTGAGACGTATAACGTAACGGATGTGATCTCGTTTCCGTCAATGACCCCGTAGTTGAATCCAAACATTCCCGCAAGATCTATGCAAAGGTGATCGATCATTCCGTCCTCGTCATAGTGCCATATAGCATCAAAGTTCGCATCAAACTCTTCAAGGCGGGTGATGATCTCGGCAGTCAGTGAATAGTTGAAGTTCGCATCATCGTAGTAGTAGATATTGTAAAGCTGATCTACGTTGTTCTTCTTTATGAGATCCACAAGATTCTTGATCTCGGTTACCATAGCGAGAGCCATGGTGTTTATATCCGCCTCGGTTATCTCCTCGCCCTGGTTTGCAAGCTCGATGATAACCTCTGCAACCGTCTTATTGTAACGCACCTTGATCTCGTGCTCAACGTTGAAGTCCTCGCCCGTAGCCGAGTATACCACGTAGTTGATAAGCGCGTATACGTCGTCAAGAGGAATATCGTAGGTTTCTGCAAAGAGCTCAGCGGACTTGGCAAGAGTCCTTACCTTGGTCATAGGGAGTGCAACGAGGAAGGTCTCAAGTCCTGCCATAGTTCCCTTGCCGAAATATTCGTCGATAAGAGCGCCAACGGTCTTTCCTCTTGAATCCTCGATGATCTCGATAAGTCCCTCGACGTCGATATAGTAATATCCGTCCTCGTCAACCTTGATCATCTTTTCCGCAAGGAGAGCAAGAATAGATTCGCCCGCTCCGGTGCCGTCGGGAAGCTCAATGCTGCCTGCCCACTCAAGAATGCCTTCAATAACGGGAAGATAACCTGCAAGCTTTTCGACGAGATAATAGGTTTCCATAAGCTCGTCATAGGTCATACCGAGCTTTTCAGCGATGTATCCGTAGAACTCCTCGGTAAGATTTACGTCGGTATTCTCTGTGTCTGTGCCCTCGGTTACCGCGGCGGATACCTCGTCACCGTTTGCAAATATATCGATAAGCATCTCGGTGGTGAACTCGGGCTCTGCTCCCTCAACAGAGGGATCGAGGGTTGCTATACCAAGCTCAAAGGTGATGTGAGCGACGAGCTCATCACCCGTGCCGTCAAGCTCAAAGCGAGTAAGATCTACAGCAATATATCTGTCGGTCAGGCCGTTTTCGTCCTCAATACGGTCGATAAAGACGATCTCGGTGTTATCCGCGTTGATAGATACCTGATTCATTCCAACAAAAGAATGGATAAGCTCTGCTACGCGAGGAAGCGTTACGCTGACCGCCTTAAGCTCCTCATCGTGAGTCTCGCCGCACTCACTGCAAATACGCGACTTGATGCCGGTGTGCTGAGTGGTGGGGAATCTGGTTATTTTCTCCTCAAAGCTATGTCCTGTCGCGGGAATAGCCTCATAGGTAGTGTAGTCGCACTTGCGACAGGTGAAGTACTCGAGATTGCCGGGCTCTGTGCAGGTGGGCTCCTTTGCATCACGAACAACGAGCTCGTGACTCTCGGGCACGTATGCATCTACGTAAGAATCACCGCACTCACAGGTATGTGTAGTATAACCCTGCGACTCGCAGGTAGGCAGAGTCACGGTGTGGGTGTAAGAATGCTCGTGCTTGTTGAAAATTCCTTCGATCTTGTCGCAGGAGGCAAAGACAAAGGCCAGCATAGCAACAAGAGTGAAGCAAACCAATATGCGAAGGGTATTCTTCATATTCTTCATAGTATTCCTCCTTAAATATTTTCTTTTGTAAAAATTATACCATTTGCCAAAGTTAATGTCAATAGTTTGAGCGCGTAATAAATAAGTTTTCATTTTTTTAATACTTTGGACATTTTTCCTCCCAAGGAAAAATTCACGCCTTTCGCACACCCCTTCCCTACCCAATCATTCAAAATAAAAGCGGATCCGCCGTAGCTGATCCGCTTTTTTGTTAATAATTATTTACCTATCATTGAATTAGTCTTAAAACGGTTCTGTAATTTTCAAGATAGTTCTCACGTACTTCTACCCGAAGGTGTATACGAACACACCGAGTTTGGTAGAATACAGGGGAAATATCCGAAAAATTATCTCTTGGAGAGGACGGAGGATTCGTAGGCGTCAACCACCTCAATCCACTCCATACCCACAGGAGCTCCCGAAGCCTTACAGTACTCGTCCCAAACCTCACCGAAGGGCAAAGTCTTGAACTCCTCCTGAATGGCGAGCATCTTGGTGTAGTTAGCCTCATCCTGGTACTTCTTGAGAAGATCGTTGGGAAGGAGGAGTGCGTTGAGGAGAGCCTTCTGCATATTTCTGGCGCCTATTACCCAAGCCGCAACACGGTTGATGGAAGCGTCGAAGTAGTCAAGAGCGATGAACACTCTGTCAAGAGCATCATTTCTCACGATCTCCTTTGCGATCTCCTTGGTCTCGTCGTCAAGGATAACGACGTGGTCGGAGTCCCAGCGTACCGCACGGGTAACGTGGAGAGCGATCTTCTCATTGAAGAGGAGGAGAGAGGAGATCTTGTCGGAAACAACCTCGGTGGGGTGGTAATGACCGTTGTCCATAAGGGGAGTGATGCCCTTGTAGTCGGAATAGGAGAGGCAGAACTCTGCGGAGCCTACGGTGTAGGACTCAAGGCCGATGCCGAATACCTTGGACTCGAGGGTGATGTATACCTTGGACTTATCGTAAGGAACCGCGAGGATCTCGTCAAGCGACTTTTTGAATCTGGCTCTGGGAGCGAGTCTGTCGGTGGGGATATCCTTGTATCCGTCGGGGATCCAAATGTTCATAACACAAGGCATACCGGTCTCGGTAGCGAAGTACTCTGCAATCTTTACACACGCCTGGCCGTGTCTTACCCAATAAGCGCGAGTTTCTTCATCCGGAGAGGAGAGAGTGAGGTTATCCTTTACCATAGGATGAGCGAAGAAGGTGGGGTTGAAGTCAAGGCCCATGCCGTGCGCCTTAGCAAACTCTACCCATTTAGCAAAGTGCTTGGGCTCTATTGCATCTCTTCCAACGATATTACCGTCCTCGAAGATAGCGTAAGAAGCGTGAAGGTTGAGCTTTTTTGCTCCGGGAACGAGCGACATAGCCTTTTCAAAGTCGGCCATAAGCTCTGCGGGAGTGGTAGCCTTTCCGGGGTAGTTACCGGTAGTCTGGATACCGCCGGAGAGAGCCTCTTTGCTGTCAAAGCCCACAACGTCATCACCCTGCCAGCAGTGAACAGCAACGGGAACGCTCTTAAGAGTTTCGATAGCCTTGTCGGTGTCTACGCCGTACTTAGCGTATACTGATTTTGCGTATTCGTAGTTTGCCATAATTATTTACTCCTTTTAATTTGAATCATCATATTACCGATAGCGGTCGCCTCTATGGGGAGGGCCACTACCTTCTTGCCTGTATACTTCTCTGTGAGATCGTTAAGATAACCGTTCTTTGCGCCGCCTCCGACTATGTAAAGCTCGGAATAGGCCCTACCCGTGTTATTTTCCAAGTCGCAGATCGCTTCCTTATAGCCGTACGCAAGGCTGACGTAGGAGGCGTTGAAATAGTCCGCCATAGTCTCGGGAGCAGGCTTGCCATGCGAGGTGAGGTAATCTCTTATCGCGTCCTTCATCGACTCCGGAGCCATGAAGACGTCATCGTTTACGTCAAAGATCTCGGCATAATTACTCTTTGCAGCCATGGCAGCGATGTCACCGTAGGAGGTATCGGGACACATCTCCTTGCGCAGACTCTGAATGATCCACATTCCGGTAATGTTCTTCTGGTAGCGGTTGTACCCTACTCCGCCCTCGTTGGAATATCCGCTCTCGCGGCTCTTTGCATCTGTAAGAGCTCTCGGAGTCTTCACGCCGAGGAGCGACCATGTTCCGCTGGAGATATAGGGCGCGTCGGTCTGCATCTCGATCGCCTCAACAGCAGAGCCGGTATCGTGTGTCGCGCAGAGAACAACGTCGAGATTGCCGCCTACTCTCGCTTCAACCTCGGGGGTGAGTCTGCCGACGAGTGTGCCGGGCTGACAAACCTCGGAGATCAGAGCCTCGGGAAGGCCGAGCTTGTCGAATATGTACTCGTCAAATGCAAGTGTATCTGCGTTGATCAGGCCTGCGGTGGTAGCGTTGGTAAACTCCTTGACCTTATTGCCGGTGAGCTTATACATAAGGTACTCGGGGATCATAAGGAAGTCGGTAACTCCCTCGAGCCTGCCTGCAAGCTTATCCGCGTAGAGCTGATATATGGTATTGAACTTATTGAACTGGATACCGGTCCTGTCATAGAGCTCTGCGAAGGAGATAATGGAATGTACCTCCTCGATAGGTCCGTCAACTCTGGAGTCGCGGTAAGCGTAGGTGGGATAAACCTCCTCGTCGCCCTTAAGGAGCACGTAGTCAACGCCCCAGGTGTCAATGGAGAGCGACTCTACCCTCGGGTATTTCTTGAAGGTCTCGGCAATGCCCGCCTCAACCTCGCGAAGGAGTCTTTGGCTATCCCAGACAAGGTGACCGTCAACGGTGTCCATACCGTTGGGGAAGCGATAGACCTCATCGGTCATAAGCACACCGTTCTCCAGCCAACCGACAATGTGTCTGCCGCTCGACGCGCCGATGTCAATGGCAAGATAGTATTTCATATCTTAAGTCCTTTCTTCATTCGATAATTTTTAATAAATCTTTGCTATCTTTATGATAACATATATATTAATGTTGCACAAGGTACAAAATTATTGTAAAAACTGTCTTAATTTAATATTTTCTATTGATTTATCAATACAGTTATGTTAAAATTAGATCATAAACAGCGCTAACTTACGCGCGATTGCAAGGGTGAATCTATGGAAAAATACCTACTTGATGTTCTCTCCCGCGAGAGCGAGGAGGAGGCGGGGATACTCTCGGGTGAGGTCCTCAACAGGAAAATATATTCGGGGGGCGAGGACTTCGTCGTAAACGAGGCAAGGCTCTTTGGCGTGGGGCGCGGGATAAGCGCGAGAACTCACACACGCTACGTTGACTTTCCGAGCCACCGACACAACTACGTGGAGATGATGATAGTCCTCTCGGGCAGTATAACCCACGAGATAGACGGCGAGCCCCTGACTTTGTCTACCGGAGAGGTGCTGATAATGAACAAACATGTCTGCCACTCGGTGGAGCACTCGGGCAGGGAGGATATAGGCGTCAACATTATTATGTCCGACCGCTTCGTCGACACGGTCGCGGGTGAGCTCTCGGGTACCGTGTTCTCCTCACTGTTCAAGGAGAACGCAAAGTCCGACGGCGCCCCGATATACCTCGCATTCTCCACGGGCGGACGAAAATATATCGAAAACGCTATAGAGAACCTACTCTACGAGCTAACCGTAAGAGGGCGCGACGTGGCGGTTATGTCGGGTACCGTGTCACTTCTTTTGAGATATTTGTCGCTCGAAAATGAAGAACTACTGATACGCGGAAACCTCAAAACGGACAGGAGCGACAAGCGCAGGCTGGAGATACTCTCCTACGTCAAATCGAGCTATAGAACGGCAAGTCTGACCGAACTGGGCGAGAAGCTCTACCTTACCGTCCCCTACCTCTCAAAGCTGACGAAGGAGCTCTTCGGCAAAAGCTTCAAGGAACTGGTCGTGGACGAGAGAATGGAGAGAGCGAGGGCGGCTATCGAGGACACGCGCATCCCCATAGGCGACGTGATAAGGAGCGTGGGATATGAGAACGAGTCCTATTTCCACCGCGAATTCAGAAAGCGATACGGCAAAACCCCTTTAGCTATGAGAAAAAACTCAAAGACGATTAAATAAGGCGTACCATCTTGACAAAAATATAAAATATGTTAAAATATAGTAAGGTGGGAGTATTTCCCTTTCATTATATGATGTATTAATCTTCCACGGAGGAATTATGAATATAATTATCGTTGGATGCGGACAAGTTGGACAAAACCTCGCGGAGCATCTGATAAACGACGGCAACAACGTAACAGTCATTGACAAATTATATGAAAACGTCAAATCTCTGACAGACAGAATAGACGCTATGGGAATAGTCGGTAACGGCGCCTCCCACGTCACTCTGGCAGAGGCAGATATAGAAAACGCAGATCTTTTGATCGCGGTAACCAACTCGGACGAGCTCAATCTACTCTGTTGTACCATAGCCAAGAAAACGAGCGACTGCAAGGTTATCGCGAGAGTAAGGAGCCACGTATACAACAAAGAAGCCGCGTTCTTAAAGAACGAGCTCGGACTCGCCATGGTCATCAACCCCGAGTACGTAGCCGCAGAGGAGATAGCCAGAGTCCTGCGCTGCCCCTCCGCAATAAGCATTGAAACCTTCGGTAAGGGCAAGGTCGAGCTGCTCAGATACCGTCTCCCCGAGGACAGCGCCATCATAGGTATGTCTGTTAAGGAGGTCATGATAAAGTATAAGAGCGACATTCTCTTTGCCACTATTGAGCGAGGTGACAAGGCGTTCATTGCCAAGGGCGATTTTGTCTTTGGTGCGCGCGACGTAGTGTCCATCATATCCTCCTCCGAGGGAGCGCAAGACTTCTTTAAAAAGGTCGGATCCGAAACCGCAAGCGTCAAGAGCGCTATGATCGTCGGCTCGGGCGAGATCACACACTACCTGTGCTCTATACTCAAAAAGAGCAAGATGAACATTAAGGTCATTGAGAAGGACTACGACAGGTGTGACGAGATAAGCAAGGCGTTCCCCCACGTCACGGTAGTACACGGCGATACCACCAACCAGGAGATCATGGCTGAGGAGGGCATCTCGAGAGTAGGCGCATTCCTCGCTCTGTCGGACTCCGATGAGGAAAATATGATCCTTTCGCTCCACGCAAAGGAAAAGACCAATGGCAAGATAGTCACCAAGGTAACGAGAATGGACTACGACAGCGTGATAGACAAGTTAGATCTCGACACGGTCATCTATCCCAAGACTATCGTCTCTGATATGATCCTCAGATACGTCAGAAGCGCCGAGAATACGCGCGGGAGCAACATGGAGACTCTCTACAACGTCATCAAGGGACAGGTCGAGGCCTCCGAGTTTATCATTCGTCAGGCATCGAAGGTTGTAGGCACTCCGATCTCTCACTTAAGATTCAAGCGCAACGTGCTCGTCGCGGCTATCTTACGTGACGGCGAGGTAATTATCCCCCGAGGCTACGACACCATTGAGATTGGCGATGCGGTCGTTATTGTATCTAAGGTCACAGGCCTGCAGGATGTTACCGACATCCTTGAATAGACTATTTTGCTAATTTAAGTATACATTTTTCACCGAAAGGCAAGTTTTATGAATTATAAAATGGTGAGGTACACCTTGGCGGTGCTCTTGCTTTTTGAGGCGCTGTTCCTTTTTGTACCCATGCTGACGGCGCTGTGCTATGAGGAGTGGTCTTCACTCTTAGCGTGCGGAATAACCGCGCTTATATGTATAGTGATAGCCGCCCCCTTTATGTTCAGAAAGCCGAAGAACACAGACCTGTATGCCAAGGAGGGCTTCGTTATAGTATCCCTCTCCTGGATCCTGCTCTCGGCATTCAGCGCTCTTCCCTTTGTTATCTCGGGATCTATTCCGAACTATATTGACGCCTTCTTTGAGGCCGCCTCCGGTCTTACCACCACGGGCTCGAGTATCGTGCCGGCGGTAGAGGATCTTCCAAAGTCAATGCTTATGTGGCGTTCCTTTATGCACTGGGTAGGCGGCATGGGAGTGCTGGTATTCATTATGGCTATCCTTCCTCTCTCCGGCGCACAGAATATGCATATTATGAGAGCGGAGTCTCCCGGTCCCCAGGTATCAAAGCTGGTACCGAGAGTAAAAACGACGGCGTCTATACTTTATCTTATCTACATTGCCATAACCGTCATAATGGTCCTCGCGCTTCTTATCGACAAGGACATCAACGCCTTTGAGGCGATCAACACGGCCATGGCAACGGCGGGCACGGGAGGCTTTGGCATCAAAAACGACTCACTGTTCTCCGCCTCGTCCTACGTACAGATCGTTGCGACCGTGTTTATGATCCTCTTCTCTATCAACTTCAACTCCTATTACCTCATTCTCAAGAAGAAGATAAAGGATGCCATCAACACCGAGGTGATCGTGTTCCTCGGTATCGTATTTACTGCCATTACGATCGTCACCTTGGACGTATTCTTAAACAAGTCGCTTGTCTCTCCCACCGGTGAGGCTATGGATACGACCTTTGGAGGGGCTCTAAAGCATGCAGCCTTTAGCGTAGCCAGTCTGATCTCTACCACAGGCTTTGCTACCGTCGACTTCCAGCACTGGTCGGCGCTCTCGCACTTTGTACTTATATTAATTATGTTTATCGGCGCGTGCGCGGGCTCCACGGGCGGCGGCTTAAAGGTATCGAGAATCGTCATTCTCTTCAAGGCTATGCTCCGTGAGTTCGGCAACCTGATACACCCGAACCGTGTGAAGAAGATATCTATCGACGACAAGCCCCTGGAGGACGAGGCAGTCCACTCGGTAATGACCTATCTTGCGACCTACGTCTTCATCTTCGTCACATCACTGCTGCTCATCTCTATCGATCAGTCGATATTCAACCCGGCAGAAAACACGTTTGTAACCAACTTCTCCGCTGTCGCATGTACCTTCAACAATATAGGCCCCGGCCTTGATTTTGTTGGTCCTACGCAGAACTTTGCCGACTTCTCCCCTATATCCAAGATGATACTCTCCTTTGATATGCTGGCAGGAAGGCTTGAGCTCTTCCCTATGCTTATCCTCTTTACACCATCGACTTGGAAAAAATAAATTGCGTACCAATACAACACCTATATAAGGAGTATTTATGAATAACGAACTTAAGAAAAAATACGGTTTGGCGACCGCGATCTCAATGGTTGCGGGAATCGTTATTGGCTCGGGAGTCTTCTTTAAGGCTACTCCGGTATTCAACAATAACGGCGGCAGCATGGTAAAGAGTATACTCACCGTGCTTATCGTCGGTATAATGATGACTGTATGCACCTACACCTTCTCAATTCTTGCAGGTAAGTACGCGAGAATAAACGGTGTCGTCGACTACGCCGAGGCGCAGTGCGGCGAGGGACTCGCCTACTCCGTAGGCTGGTTTATCTCGGTCATCTACTACCCCGTAATCGCATCCACGCTCGCGTGGGTGTCGGCAAATTACACCTGCGCTCTGTTTGAGATCTCAAGCGCGAACGCAAGACTGCTTATCACGGCGTCCTACCTCACCGGCTCATTTATCCTCAACGTTATCTCCCCTAAGCTCTCCGGTAAGTTCCAGGTATCCACCACCGTGATCAAGCTCATTCCCCTTGTAATTATGGCTGTCGCGGGAACTATCGCAGGTCTGGTCAACGGACAGACTCTCGAGAACCTCGCAGCGGCGACAGCACAGAGCTCGTCCGTGGTTGGCGGCTTCTTCGGTGCGGTCGTAGCCTTTGCCTTTGCTTACGAGGGCTGGATAATCGCGACGACGATAAACGCCGAGCTGCACGACGCAAAAAAGAACCTGCCTAAGGCTCTGGTCATCGGCTCTGTAATAGTAATCACGGTATATATCACCTACTTTATCGGTATAGCCTCCGTCCTCCCCACGGAAGAGATCATGTCAGCGGGAGATATCCTGCCGAAGATCGCCTTCACAAAGCTGTTTGGCGGTAACGCGGTGTTCGGTACTATCGCATACGTCTTCATTATCATCTCCTGCCTTGGAACGATGAACGGTGTCACTATCGGAGCCTGCCGCGGTCTGTACTCACTCGCAGTAAGAAATCAGGGCCCCGCTCCCAAAAAGCTCGTAAAGCTCCACGATAAGTGGAATATGCCCATTCTCTCCTCCGTGATCGGTTACGTTATCTCCGCAGTATGGATGCTCCAGTGGGAGTTCGGTCTTATCCGCGGAAAGCTCCCCGCCTTCATTTCCTTTGAGAATGACGAGCTGCCCATCATCACCCTCTACGCTATGTATATCCCGATCTTTATCAGCATGATGATAAAGTGTAAGGACCTCCACCCGGTCAAGAGATTCGTCTTCCCCGCTCTGTCCGTCGCAGCGTGTCTGTTTATGATCTTCTCCGCGTTCTACGCATATAAGATCCAGGCATTCTACTATCTCTTCGTCTTCGTGGCAATTATGCTCGTAGGCCTTATGTTCTATAGAGATAAAAAGGGCAGGTCTGTAATTTATCGCATCTTTTATAAGTAAAATAGCTAAAAAGCAAATAAAAGCGCTCAATTATCAAGATTGAGCGCTTTTTTATTTCGGATATAGAAAAAACATAAGCAAAGTAAAACGCACCCCGAGAGCCAAAGCCCCGGGGTGCATCTTTTATGGATCAATCAGGTCTTCAGTACTCGGTATAACCGTACCGTTATAGCTCATAAGTAGGTCGCCCCACTCGGAGTCGGTGTATGAGTAGGTGTTTCATCCGAGAGCCCGACGAATCGGGCTCTCGGTGCGTGGCTAATTCTATGCTTATTTCCGATAAAAATCTTCCGGATACCTGTGAGATTTTACAATCTTTTTGAAAACTGATGTATTACAACACCCATCTTCAAAAGCAAGAACCAATTCATAATTGCGATTCTTTGAAACATAGACGGGAATTACCATTACATACACCTCATCTAAATCATCCGAGACATATCTATATACCGCGCATGGACCATCGTTATCGCACAGTTTTTCTTGTTCTTTATACTCTGTGAAGAAATTGTGATACTCACTATTTATCTCAATCTCGTCTATGTTATCGTATTTAATGCCATCGTTAGTATATTTTTCACGATAATCTTCGTATATCTCAGAGGCTATGATATTATCATCGTTATCCTTGATATATATCAATCCGTTCTCAACAACAAAGTTCCAATCCTTAGGCAATCTCACCTCTGCTTTTGACTCGGTCTCTGTGGGCACCTCAACTTGTTTCCATCCAATATAATTTTCAAATATACCATAACTTTCCAACCATACCAAGGCAACAAATAAGAAGAGAGCAAAGAAAACAACAACAAGTATAAATAATGTTTTTTTCATAATTTTCTCCTTAATCCAATTTTATCCAAGATCCTAACTACATTTAGATAATCAATTTGTATTGAGATATTTCTCAATTAACTGATCAAACTTCTGTTTGTTAAAAGTTCCAATATAACTTCCGGTTCGATAGATTGTACTTCCATCGTTTAGTACTTGTGCTTCATCTCTATGATTAAAAGAAAATACCTCGTAGTCACCATTTTGATAAGTGATTTTGATTGCCGAATTTTGATCTTTATAATCATAAACGCCGTCACAAATATCATCATTAACGTAAACGTAATCAATGCTTCCAAGCTCCTCAATAAAGCTCGCTTTGTCATTGATCTTTACAATGGTTTCGTAAGAAAATGAATTGTATTGCGCTACGGTTTTTACAATTTCTATCGACTGGATTTCAGACACATCATGCATATAGTTATATTCGCACTTTTTTACGTTACCTAAATAATCAAAAAGCAAATCGTAAAAAGCATCCGTATCGAACGATCCAAAAACTCTACCGCGATAAACTCCTTCGTTTTCAATTATAACGGAGCTTTTATTTTCCGAATCAAAAACTTCGTAGTCTCCATTTTTATAAGATATTTTTACAGCTAACGTTCTTTTTTCGATAGTATCGGGCCCGGAAAGAGATTTTTTGTATTCAATTCTTTCAAGCTCTTTAAGGAACGAGTCTACATCATCAACAATAACCAATGAGTTTTGTGTTCCGCGACCGGTCTCAAAGAAATAATCAGCCTCTACTATTTCAACAGTTTTAACATTTATTCTTTCTTGGTCGAATTTATATACATTCCGGACACATCCTGTATACGAAAGAATTTGAGAAACAATGCAAGCAATTGCTAATAGAATGCGTAGTTTATTATTTCTTTCACCCATATTTCCTCCTATAGTACATCTTAATTGTACCACTTTTTTCTATTTCTGTCAACATTTATCCGTTATGCAGGGAGAGAGGGGGGCAAATTGTTCCTTCTCTCTATATATACCGTTTTTTCTTGAAAAATCTTCAAATGTTTTTTCTTTCACGTTTTTTCGGCTCTGCATTGGCGTATACCTCCCCAAAATATATTTCTATATATTAAAAGACTTTTTTGATCAAAAAAGTTTCAAACAACGTCTATTGTTCACAAATAATTAACAAAAGCACCCTCTCAACCACCGGCGTCGAGTGGGATGAGATGGTAAAGATCATTGAAGGAAAAAAGATCAAGGACTAAAAATACTCAAAAACAAGAAAAAAGCGGAGCCTCAGCTTTTACGTGGCTCCGCTTTAAATATATTTCTACTCCCTAACCCTTGCATAGATGCCCTTAGCCTCAATAAATAAGAGGGGCAAAAGTGGTAGTGCAAGAAAGATTCTTGATATCAGCACGTCCTTAAAAAGATAGAGCAGGGTAGCGTACCCGAGCGTCAGCGCGATAACTCCGAGACACCGACCGAGCGCTATAGGATATTCTCCGGACATTCGCTTGAAGAGCAGGGCAGTCAGTACCGCGAGGATAATATACGAGCATAGAGGGAGTATACCTGCAAATCTATAGTCCATTCTCGGTAGTAAAAAGAGCGAGAGCGTAAGACTAACGAGCCCGGATACGAGCGCAGGTATAGAGGAGATAAAGCTCCTTTCGTAATATGCGCAGCCGCTCATCAGCGCGCCTGCAAGAAAGGAGAGTATAACCCCTATCTCGAGCGGGTAGACCGAGGGCAGAGCCTGGCGAAAATCCTCTGCGGCGAGAAAGGCGGTGACCTCCGGTGCTCCTGCAAGGATAAGTAGAGCAACGAGTGAGAGCGCCTTTGTCACAAGCAAGAGAAAGTCACGTACTCTCCCGGTATCTCCCTCCTTGATCTTACGTATGATCCAAGGCGACAGAGCAGAGAGCAATCCTCCCGTTACTATCGTCAGTATCATTCCTACGGACATAGCTATTGAGTACCGCGCAAGGGCGTCGTTTCCGTGCGATCTGCCTATGCCTATCTCTATGGACTTCAGTATCAGTGCTGAGGCGAAATAATGTGGCAAGAGCGGCAGACTGCGCGCGAGAAGATACCGCCACATCTCCCCCGCAAACAGCCTCTCAGAGCGATTTATCACTATGCAGGCTATTGGCAGAGCAATAAGGACTGCAACGATCGATGATGAGTATATTCTCGCCTCCGCCCTAACTCCGGTGAGAAAGATTAACGACAGAGCCGTAAAGGGCGCGAGTATTGCGGACAGCGTATTTAAGAGAGCGACCGCTCTGTATTTATACTCAAACCTCGCCCTCGCTATATATACCGACAACACCGCGGAAGCAAAGATTTCCGCAAGCATAAAAATGCTGACCCTTACACTTAGCCCTGTATATTTTCCTATAAGTCCATAAAATGCAAAGTAAAGTGTACTAAAACTAATAAATATAGCGCCAATTAGCCCAAGAGCAGAACTTGTGAGCTCATCCTTTTTATCCGCATATTTTTGATAAGCTCTGTATAATACGCTGCCTCCGAGCTCAAGTGTTACAAGGACTGAGATCACCGACATCCAGGAGTTGTATAAGGGAAAGAGACCGTACTCCGCAGGCGAGAGCAGACGGGTAAATATCGGTGTCGAGAGCGCGCCGATCGCTCTGGCAAATCCGCCCGAGCCTATATACCATAGCGACGCTCTTGCCGGTACCCTCAGCTCATTATATTTTTTTACTATTTCCAAGAGATGTGTATCTCCTTTTTTCTTTTTATTGTCTCCCATTCGCTCGCTTTTATAATTCTTGAAGGTGTTTTTACGTAAGAAAAAAAGAGAATTTTTTCTCTCGGCCTTGAAAATATTTAAATAGGTGGTATAATTATAGCATAATATCTATCTCACTTTTTTGGAGGACAAATGAGTATAATTAGTGTAAAGAGCCTCTCGAAAACCTTTAAAAAGCCCCTGCGCGAGGAAGGTCTTCGCGGCATGATAAAGGCTCTTTTCTCACGTAAATACGAACAGGTAAAGGCCGTTGATTCCATCAGCTTTGACATCGATGAGGGCGAGATCGTCGGTTACATAGGCGCCAACGGCGCGGGTAAGTCAACAACTATAAAAATGATGTGCGGTATACTTTATCCCACCTCGGGAGAGATAACCGTCGACGGTATGGACTTCACCAAAAACCGCCGCAGGATAAACCGCGAGATGGGTGTCGTCTTCGGGCAGAAGACACAGCTTTGGTGGGATATTCCGCTCATAGAGACCTTCAAGATACTCAAGAGTATTTACGAGGTACCGGACGAGGAATACGAGGAGAGGTTCAACTACCTTTGCGACCTTCTCGACATGCGCCCCTTCCTTACTCAGACAGTGCGCTCGCTCTCGCTCGGACAGAGGATGAGGGCAGACTTTGCCGCCGCTCTTATCCACTCGCCAAAGATAGTATACCTCGACGAGCCGACAATAGGTCTCGACGTGCTTGTCAAGGACAAGATCAGGGGCGCCATAAAGGAGCTTAACAGGAAATATAACACCACCGTTATTCTCACCACTCACGATATGAAGGATATTGAGGAGCTCTGCAACCGCATTATTATTATCGATAAGGGCAGGATCCTCTACGATGGCTCGCTATCCAATATTAAGTACAGATTCGGCAATACCAAGACCATCTTCACCCCCTCTAACGTCTCTCTGGATACTGCTGCTCTTTCCGAGCGCTTCCCGGGAGTCACCGTTGAGGAAAAGGACGAGAGATACGCGATCAAGTTCTCGCAGAACGAGGTGGATCTTGACGATATGCTCCTCTATCTTATAAACACCTATCACGTAAAGGACTTTAAGATCGAGGACGTTTCCATAGAGGATATAACAAAGCAACTATATGAAAAGCATTAAGAAAAATCTCAGGCTCTATCTCCCCTTCGCTCGAGCGGGAATGAAGAGTGAGCTCGCCTACAAGGCGCAGATAGCGATGTGGATGATCATCTCCTTTGTCGAGGTGTTCTTCGTGCTGTTTTTATACGAGGCGATATACCGCAATTCCCCGGGCGGTATGTCCTCGGTGATAAACGGCTTCACCTTCACGGAGATGGTCCTGTATATGATCACCTCATTTATGTTTTCCTTCGTTATGGGCTCGGGAGATACTGCCTATAACATCTATACCGATATAAAGGAGGGAACCGTAGCCAACACATTGACCAAGCCGGTTTCCTACAGACTTCGCCACCTCTTTACCTACCTTGGAGTTTTGGCGCTTGACTACGTCGTGGTGGTCATTCCGCTCGGCACGGTAATTTACGGTATATTTATCGGCTTCGGCCTTCTTAAGGTGAGCGCTGGAGCCTTTATTTTGAACGTATTCTTCTTCCTTATTTTCAGTATTTTGGCCGGCTTTATCAATGATGCGATAGGCTACTTCGTGGGCATGCTCGTGTTCCATACGGACCACCTCTTCGGCCTGAATATGATGCGCAACACCCTGCAGTCCTTCCTCGGCGGCAAGATGATACCTCTTGCCTATATGGGCGCGCTCGGGATCGTATTTTCATATACGCCCTTCGCATTTCTCAACTCAGTACCCGTGCTCACTATTATGGGTAAAGTTGATTATTCGACTATAATTATTTACATATTTATTGCTTTAGCGTGGATATTCGTCATCGAACTTGCAAATCACCTGATGTTTAAACGCGCTATAAAGCAGATAACGGTGCAGGGAGGTTAAGATGAGATATCTAAGACTTTACTTAACCTATGCCAAGCTCTCTGTAATGAGCAAGCTTGTCTACAAGGCCAACGTGATAATAGGCATTATTGCCTTTCTGTTTGGCGAGGTTGCCTCGCTCGTTACTCTTTATCTGCTCGTCAGCTCGGTGCCCTCTATAGACGGTTACTCGATATACGAGATAGGCTTCCTATTTGGCCTTACCAATATGGCGGTGGGAATAGATCATCTCCTGACTGACAGGCTCTGGACCGTTGCCTACTTTGAGGTCAAGCTCGGCAAGATGGATCACCTCTTCTTAAGGCCCCTGCCGGTGCTCTTCCAGGTAATAGCCTCGGAGGTGCAGCTCGAGGCCTTTGGAGAGATCATCCTCGCTGTTGCGATGCTCACCGTATGCGGTCTTAACGTCAGCTTTATCGGTGGTATAGGATCGATTCTTCTTGTTGTTCTCGGCATACTTTGTGCCGCGGTGATTATCTCGTCATTCAAGATCCTCGTGGCCTCCTTGGCCTTCAAGTTTAAGCGTTCGGGACCGCTCCTTCAGTTTGTCTACGGCTTCTCGGGATATACCAAGTATCCGCTTAAAATATATCCGAAGATAATACAGAATCTACTCATCTTCGTCATACCCTTAGGACTCTGTCTCTTCTTCCCGTTTGAGAATTTGTTCTCGCCTGTGGAGCACCCCATTCTTCTCGCTGTGTCAATGCTCCTTGCAACGTTATTCTTCGCGAGTGTGTGCGGCTTTATCTGGTCGCGTATGATCAGAAAGTACGAGAGCACGGGCACTTGAGGGCGTCATTTTTGTCAACTATTTGCAAATTACTCCTATGCAGCATAAATTAATAGATAGCTCTTGATTTTTTCCATAAAAAGGAGTATAATTATCCCATATTACCAATCGGAGGTAAACGTTATGTTTAAGATAGCTTATTTGAACGAGCTTTACGATAGAGTTATAAAGCGCAACCCGGGTGAGACTGAGTTCCATCAGACCGTCAAGGAGGTTCTTGAGTCCATCGAGCCCGTCCTCGAGCAGAGCCCCGAGTACATAGAGTCGGGTGTTATCGAGAGAATGGTCGAGCCCGAGAGAATTATCAAGTTCCGCGTTCCGTGGGTAGACGACAACGGTAAGGTACAGGTGAACCGCGGCTTCAGGATCCAGTTCAACTCCGCGATAGGCCCCTATAAAGGAGGTCTTCGCTTCCACCCCTCGGTAAACGAGTCTATTATCAAGTTCTTGGGCTTTGAGCAGACCTTCAAGAACTCTCTTACGTCGCTCCCCATGGGTGGCGGTAAGGGTGGATCTGACTTCGATCCCCAGGGCAAGAGCGATAGAGAGGTCATGGCCTTCTGTCAGAGCTTTATGACCGAGCTGTGTAAATATGTTGGCCCGGATACCGACGTTCCCGCAGGTGATATAGGCGTTGGTGCAAGAGAGGTCGGCTATCTCTTTGGACAGTATAAGAGAATAAAGAACGAGTTTACCGGCGTTCTCACAGGCAAGGGAATACCCTATGGAGGCTCGCTCATCCGTCCCGAGGCGACCGGCTACGGCGCGGTCTACTATACCGTAGAGATGCTTCACTACTTCGGTGATGACATCAAGGGCAAGACCTTTGCCATCTCCGGCTTCGGCAACGTTGCCTGGGGTACTGTTAAGAAGGTCAACGAGCTCGGCGGTAAGGTGGTTACCATTTCCGGTCCCGACGGCTATATCTACGATCCAGACGGTATTTCCACCGATGAGAAGGTTAATTATATGTTGGAGATGCGTGCCTCCTGCCGTAACAGAGTAGAGGACTACGCTGATAAGTTTGGCGTTCAGTTCTTTAGGGGCGAGAAGCCTTGGGGTGTCAAGGCGGATATCTATATGCCTTGCGCAACACAGAACGAGGTTGATCTGCCTGAGGCAGAGAGGTTGGTTAAGGCGGGTGTTAAGTACTACGTTGAGGTGTCCAATATGCCCACCACAAATGAGGCTATCGCTTACCTTAAGGCAAACGGCGTGATAGTCGCACCCTCCAAGGCCGTTAATGCCGGCGGCGTTGCTACCTCCGGTCTTGAGATGACTCAGAACTCTATGCGCCTTTCCTGGACTGCAGAGGAGGTTGACGATAAGCTCAAGGGTATAATGAAGAATATATTCAACGCCTCCATCAAGGCTGCCAACGACTACGGACTCGGTGATGATCTCGTTGCAGGAGCTAATATTGCCGGATTTATTAAGGTTGCCTCCGCGATGCTTGCGCAGGGTGCGGTCTGATTTTCGGATATTTTCCCCGGCTGTCACCTCTCGCAATAGGTAGCTATTGCTTCGGGATTCCATCCGTGCAAACTATCTCGAAAATTGCATTTTCGGATATTTCCCCCGTATTCTACCAAACTCGCAATATTCATATATTGTTTCGGGTAGAAGTACGTGAGAACTATCTCGAAAATTACATTTTCGGATATTTCCCCTGAACTTTGCTTAATGATTTCTACTTCGATAAATGTCGAAAAAGTAGAAGAAATCAAAGATTTGCACGTCATGTGCATAGCGAAAAATATAACAAAACAAGAAAAAACGACCTCATAACGAGGTCGTTTTTTGTATTAATCTTATTCGGTAGTGTAGTTATCAAAGTAACCCTGGATATATACTATGGGTGTACCCTTATCTCCCGAGCCGGAGGTGAGGTCGCAGAGCGAGCCGATGAGGTCGGTGAGTTGTCTTGGGGTAGTACCCTCGGAGGCCATTTTACCGACAAGATTTCCGTCCTTTTCGTGGATCTTGCCTTTGATCGCTTCCTTGAGCTCGTCACCGGAGAGACTTGCAAACTCGTTGTCAGCGAGGTACTTGAGCTTGAGCTCGTTTGGTGTGCCGTCGAGACCGTCGGTGTATGCAGGGGATACGATCGGGTCTGCGAGCTCCCAGATCTTACCTACGGGATCCTTAAAGGCACCGTCACCGTATACCATTACCTCAACCCTCTTACCGGTCTTTTCGTAGAGCTTTTCCTGTATAGCGTCCACGATAGGCTGACAGTCCTTAGGGAAGAGCTTCACGGTGTCCTCGGTAGCCTTATTTGAACCAAGCAGACCGTAATCCGGATTATAGCCTGAGCCGTTTACAGGAGCATTCAGTATCTCGTCGATACCGTAATTGATCTCTACGCCCGCGTTCTTGAGGAGTCTTTTTGTCCTTGCTCTTGTGTGTATATCGCAGTTGAGCACGTTCTTTGTGTATTTCAGAATTGCTCTTGGATCGTTCGCAAAGATGATCTCACACTCTGCTCCGGATTCTCTAACGAGTGATTCGTAGTATTCCACGTAGTCAACGCCGGTGAATCTGTGCTTCTCAAAGCCGAAGAGCTCGCGGTACTTTTCCAGCGAGAGCACGTCGGTGTAGGGGTTTATACCTTTCTCATCCAGAGCATCAAGGCTAACGAGATGATTGCCTACCTCGTCAGAGGGGTAGGAGAGCATAAGCACTATTTTCTTTGCGCCCTTTGCGATACCGCGCAGGCAGATCGCAAATCTGTTACGGGAGAGAATGGGAAGTATAACTCCGACAGTCTCACCGCCAAACTTATTTCTTACGTCCTCAGCGATATCGTCTACACTTGCGTAGTTACCCTGCGCTCTTGCGACTATTGCCTCGGTCATGGCCACTATGTCCTTGTCACGTACTGTGAAGCCATCGCTTTCGGCGGCCTCAATTACGGTGTTAACCACTATATCTACTATGTCATCGCCCTGTCTGATGATAGGAGCTCTCAGTCCTCTTGAGACTGTGCCAACCATACGGCTCATATTATTTCTCCTTTCGTATGTGCGAAAAATTCAACCGTATTATTATATCACATTTTTTTCTTCTTGTAAATAAAAAATCAGAGGTTTTTTTGCCAAAATTAATTTTTCTCATTTTTCATAAAAATGAGTTATACCTTCTGTGCATTTTTTTGGAAATTTACCATATTGCGCATCTTTATTTAAAAAAATATTGAAAAACAATAATGAATATGATACAATATATTATAGGCAAAAGCATACGTGATATTTTTATGTATTGCGTTAGCTACAATTGAATATATTGTTCTTGAAAACAATATATTTGTAACTAATCATTGTCAAATACATAGTTTAAGGAGAAAAATATGAGAGTAATTAAACCCGTTTTAAAGAGTGCGTTGATTCTTCTTTTGGTTCTGGTGTCCGTCGTGCTTGCATATCTTTTATACGTTGTTCTTACCTATCACAGACTTGACGACAATCTGCCTCTTGCTATTGAGGGCGAGGCTGAGTCGGATAACGTAAGGGTAGGAGAGGAATACACCATAGTAACTCAGAATCTCGGATTTGGCGCGTATGTTCAGGACTTTACCTTCTTTATGGATGGCGGAGTTGAGTCGCGGGCGAGGAGTGAGGAAGGGGTTATCAAGACCATAGGCGAGGCATTGGACAAGGTCGAGAGCCTCGATCCCGACTTTATTCTTTTTCAGGAGGTAGACATTGATTCCACGAGGAGCTATCACGTTGATCAGTATAAGCTTATTTCCGATCGTTTTAATGCCTACTCGAGATGTAAGGCCATCAACTATGACTCGGCCTATCTTATGTATCCTATTTTAGAGCCTCACGGAGCATCCTACAGCTCTATGGCCACCTTCTCACGTTATACAATAGACTCTTCCATTCGTCGCTCATTCCCCATATCCACCTCTCTTTCCAAATTTCTCGACCTTGACCGTTGCTACAGCGTCTCGAGAGTAACTGTTGACGGTGGAAAAGAGCTTGTTATTTATAACGTGCATAGCTCGGCATACGGAGGCAGCGACGAGATACGTACTGCGCAGATGACCATGCTTATGAACGATATGAAGGCCGAATATGAAAAGGGCAATTACGTTATTTGTGGTGGCGATTTCAACCACGATTTTACCGGTGACTCTACACAGAAGCTTAACGGAGGTCTCGGCACACTTGATTTCGGATGGGCTCAGCCGTTCCCTGCAGAGCTTATCCCCGAGGGATTTTCAAGAGCCACAAACTATAAGAATAGAGAGACAAATCCAACTTGTCGCGACTGTGATATCCCCTATGAAGAGGGAAATTTCACGATTATCGTTGACGGGTTTATCATCTCTGATAACGTTACCGTAGTCGAGGTCGAGAACATTGTTACCGGCTTTACCTACTCTGATCATAATCCCGTAGTTTTAAAGTTTATACTTGAATAAGCTAAATATTATTTACATAAACGGATATTATCTATAATTCAACATTTATTTCCGGAAAGGAGAAGTAAAGTGAGAATATTTATTGATACTGCAAACATCGACGAGATAAGGACCGCGGCAGAGCTCGGCGTTATCTCGGGCGTTACCACCAATCCCTCGCTTATTGCAAGGGAGGGCAGAGACTTTGAGAGCGTTATTAAACAGATAACGGATATCGTTGACGGTCCCATCAGCGCAGAGGTCACCGGAGAGAGCACCGACGAGATGGTAGAGGAGGGCAAGAGACTATCTCGGATCCATGAAAACGTGGTTATTAAGGTGCCTGTCACCGAGGAGGGGCTTAAGGCAACCGCAATTCTTTCAAAGTTAGGTATAAAGACGAACGTGACTTTGATCTTCAGCCCCGCGCAGGCTCTTCTTGCAGCGAGAGCGGGTGCTACCTACGTCAGCCCATTTATCGGCAGACTCGATGACATATCCGAGGACGGCTGCGACACCGTATCCAAGATATCCGAGATCTTTGCTATGCATGGCATCAAGACGGAGATAATTGCTGCCAGCATACGCGGCACTCAGGATGTCACCGATGCCGCTTTAGCCGGTGCAGATATCGCTACCGTACCTTATAAGGTTATAAAGCAGATGATACGCCACCCCCTTACAGATATTGGTCTTGAGAAATTCAAGGCCGATTGGGAAAAGATGAAAAAATAAGTACTTGTACCCTTGTGCACAACGTCATAGGTTTCTTCCATGACAAAAAAGCTTGACCTCTTGAAGTGAACCCCGAATAGTTCATAGAAAAGAAAAAGGCGCAACAAAGACAGGGAGAGGAAAGCCTGCCCGTCTTAACGGAGAAATAACCTAAAACCGAATAGGACGAGAAAAATCCATCATAGACGTGAGTCTTTGATGGATTTTTCTTTATGCCTTTGCTCATCAATATTTGCATCGCAGTAATCAAAGAGTACGGCCGTGAAAAAAAGCCCGAATTTATCTTCGAAAAATTCCACGTAGCGAAGTCCGAAACGATTGAGTATCGTTTTGGACGAGTGAAACGCCCTCGTTCCGTTCGAAGCGAGGGCGTTTTTTGCAAAAGTAACAGCGTAACCCGGCAAAGTAACACTCCAAAGGGTAGATTTTTAGCCGAAAATATGATAAAATATGTTCAGAAAGAACGGAGGTGTTTCTATGGAGTTTTCCGAAAGATTAAAAGAACTGCGTAGCGAAAAAGGTATATCGCAAGCAAAGCTCGCAGCCGATATACATATCTCGAGATCTGCCGTTGCTAAATGGGAGAACGGCTTGGGATTGCCAAGTGACGAGTCACTCAAACTGTTAGCCGACTATTTCGGTATCACAATCGACGAGCTGATACCAAACAAGAGCAACGAAGAAATCCTTGTGTCGAAGAATAAAACCATTGACCAACAGAAAAAGGTCATTATCGGGTTTGCGGCAGGTTGCGCTATCGGTCTGTTTATATTGGGGTTCATCTTCATTGAACCGTTGCGAGAGAGCTTGGTTCAGTTAGGCTTAGGTATAATTTGCGTGATGCTCGGTATCTTCAATATGTGCGGAAACATCGGCACGATCCATTGGTACAATCGCCGTAAGGTCACGAAGGAGAACCAAAAGGCATATTGTATGTTCGTCGGTCTTGGAACGCTCATTGTCGGTGTCGCTATAATTGCCGGTGCTGTTATACAAGCGTTAGGAAACATAGCGGCAAGCGGATTGGTGATAGGTGTAGGTGTTCTGATTGGATTAGCTCTTATACTGTACGCACAATTCAAATATAATAAAGGTCTGTTCTAAAAGTTATGCCCTCGTTCCGAAATGGAGCGAGGGCATAACTTTTATTTTATCACCAGAGAAGCGTTTTCACAATCAATCTTCAAGGTCGTTTCAGGCTCAATATCACCGCCAATGATCTCACGAGCAAGAAGCGTTTCAATCTTGGATTGAATGAATCTCTTCAGCGGTCT
>JAFTIN010000021.1 GCA_017456895.1 Clostridia bacterium | reverse complement strand
GTAGAACTCTAATGCCTGAATTTTAAGATGATTTTGGTGCTTGGCTCTCGCAGCCAAGTACGACTTTGCAAGAGAGATAAGTGCCGAAAGCGCTGAAAATTCACGCTTTAGAGCTGGTTCGTATTATTTTCTCTTGCCTATGAATTTGGCTTTGCCAAATGTTATAATATGATTGCGCGGTGAACTTTAACTTGCCTTCAGACAATCATAACTTGGCAGAGCCAATCATAACTCATAACTTGGCAGAGCCAATCATAACTCATAAATTGCCCCTTAGGGCAATCATAGTTGCGCTCGCGCTCAGCGCAGCGCCTTGGGCTTTCTGATTCTGTTGAGCTGCTTATTCATCTTAAGGAGGTCTTCCTTAGTAAAGTTCACGTTGGCCATGCCCATCATGGAGGAGAGACGGAGCACGGTGAAGCTGCCCATCATTTCCATAAGGCCTGCGCCTACCTCAAATCCTGCAGCCTCCGCTTTTCCGTTCTTGTTCTTGGGCATCTTCTTTTTGATGCCAAGCATGGTTTTTGCAAACCAAAGCTTACCAAAGAAGGATTTCATGATGTCGGAGATCTTATCGTTGAGAGAGTATCTTCCCTCGGGAGCGTCAATGTCGAACCAGTTGAGGATCGCGCCCTGCTCCTTAAGGATATAGCTCTCATTGGGAGTCTCAACCTTGCGGATAACCGACTCGTCACGGCACTCGCCCGCAACAGCCTCGAGCTTGGTTTCGCCCTTGTTTTCCACCTCGAAGTAGAAGAAGTGGTCTGCAGCCTGCTTCTTGCCTACGGACACACCGTTAGCAAAGAGCTCAACCTCGGGAAGGTTGGAGTAAACGGTGACCTTGGTTACGTCCTCGACTCTGTCTACGTATCTCTTCGAGCACAGGTGTACGAAGGGAGCGTCCTCGGGACTTCTCAGCCATGCCTTGTAAGCGTAGAACGAGTCCTTCTTGTACTTTCTGTCCATGGTGACAAGGCCCTTGTGGTTCTGGCCGTTTTCACCGCCCTCGGCTCTTGCGTCAGCGCCGAAGTCGAACATGTTCCATACGTGGGTCGCCCACATATACTTTCTGGTAAAGAGCTGCTTGATAAGCTCCTCGTGGTAGTAGGACTGGTATTCCTCGGTGTAGTCACCCTGGAAGGGCTTGGAGGAGTGCCAGTTGAGAGCCTCACAGCCGTACTCGGAGCAGCCGATAGGAATGTTCGGGAACTTCTCGTGGAACTTGTCGAACCAGGGACCGTTCATAGAGGTCTCACCGCCGTACCAGCCGAAATAGTGGTTGTAGGATACGACGTCGGGGATCTGAATATAAGGATCGTCCATCTTGCACATAGATACTGCCGCGATGGTGGTAAGACGGGTCTTATCCATCTCGTGTACAAGGTCGTTTAAGATATTGTGGTTCTCAAGGAGATCGGGGGTGGAGCCGGAGATGGTGATCTCATTTGAGAGGCCCCAGACTACGATCGAGGGGTGGTTGTAATTCTGAGTTACGAGCTCCTTCATCTGGCTGACGGTGTTCTCACGGCCGCCCTCCATATGTCTGGAGATATAGGGGATCTCCGCCCAGATAACGAGACCCTTCTCGTCACAGAGGTCGTAGAAGTACTGGTCGTGCTGATAGTGAGCAAGACGGATGGTGGTTGCTCCGACCTCCATAATGAGCTCGATATCCTCCTCGTGATGGCAGGGGAGAAGCGCGTTACCGATGCCGAGTCTGTCCTGGTGACGGGATACACCGCGCAGAGGATACTCGACTCCGTTGAGGATAAAGCCGTTCTCGGGATCGATCTTGAAGGTTCTTACACCGAATCTTGTCGATACGTTATCGAGGACTTCGCCGCCTCTTACGATAGAGGCCTTGAGGGTGTAGAGATAGGGATCGGGAATACCGCGCCAGAGGTGTACGTTCTCAACGTCGAGGGTAACCTTGGTCTCGGAGGACTGGAGGGAAGCGACGGTGTTGCCTTCCTTGTCGAGGATCTCATACGCGATCTCGTCGCCGTCCTGCTTGCCGCTTACGTATACCTCTGCCTCAACCTTCGCGTTTTCACCGTCAACTGCGGGAGTAACCTTGAGACCGGGGCCGCCGTAATAGTCGAGGTCAAAGTGGGTATTAGCGACCGCTATGAGATTTACGTTACGGTACAGACCGCCGTAGAAGGTGAAGTCTGCCATCTGGGGATATACCTGCTCGTTAGGGGAGTTGTCTACTATGATAGCAACCTCGCACTCATCCCCGAAGCTCTCGGTGAGGTTCACTCTCCAGGTGTCGTAGCCGCCGTCGTGGGGCGCCTTGTGCTCGCCGTTCACGTACACGTCTGCGGACGAGTTTGCGCCGCAGATCTCGAGGTAGTACTGATCGGCCACAGGGAGCTCACTCTTTACGAGCTTCTTGGAGTAAAGGCAGGAGCCTCTGAAGTAGTCGTTGCCACCGTCTTGTCCGTCGGTAGCGTTCCAGGAGTGGGGGAGATTTACGCTTACAACGCTGTCGTTGTGCGCGGGGGCAGAGCAATCTTTGGAAAACTGCCAGCCCTCGTTTAGGGAAATGATCTTTCTCATTTTGTCCTCCGTATATATTTTTTAATTATTCGCCAACCTTAATTATATAGTAAAATTTTCTCCGTGTCAATGAAATTTACGTTAATTTCGGAAAATGTACAGGTCAAAAAAGTATATTTTTAGACATTTATGAAAAAATGGGAAAAAAGTAAACAAAAATTGAACATTTTCTATTAAGTTTGGACAAAAAAGCTTGACAAAATACCCTGACTCCTATATAATATTGTTGGTTTTGTTTCAGTTGCGCCGGGTGGCGCATATCAAAAAATTTATAAGGAGAAAAACAATCGAAATGAAAAAAGAAATTCAACTCGATCAGAACGGTAAGCGCAAGTTTGGCATTCGCGACAAGCTCGCTTATGCAGCTGGTGACGCAGGCTGTAATCTCAGCTTCGGTCTTAAGTCTACCGTTCAGACCTTCTGGCTTGTTTACATGATGTTGGAAACAGGTCTGTTCGCAATCCTTCTCCTGCTCGTTCAGGCGTGGGATGCAATCAACGACCCGATCATTGGTTCTCTTATCGACTCCGATCAGAGAAAGTACAAGATGGGTAAGTATAAGACTTATATACTCATCGGCGCTCTCGGCCTTCTCGTAGGCGGCGCTGCAGTATTCCTTCCTTTCCCCAATGCTCACGTTGCTGTAAAGGCAATGCTCTTTATCATTGGTTACGTTATTTGGGATGCAGCTTACACCATGGCTAACGTTCCTTACGGCACTATGCTTAACATCGTTACCGAGGACGCAGGCGAGAGAGCTCAGCTTTCCGTGTTCAGATCCATAGGTGGCGCAGTAGGCGGTATGGTTCCCGGTATAATCCTTCCTATGCTTATCTGGAATAAGATCACTTGGACAGCAGACGGAACAGCTGCTTTCTGGGATAAGATCGCTCCTACTCTTGAGGGTACAGGCCTCACTGCTGAGGACTTCACCCACTATCCCAACAATCCCGCTATCTTCGGCGACAAGGCAGGTCAGATGTATGAGATCGGTGACAAGGTTTACAGCCCCCTTACCGGTGCTCAGTTAGAGTATCTCCTTGGTGGCAGAGTATTCTGGGCAGCTCTTATCATGGGTGTTCTTGCATTCGTATTCTTCATCTTTATGATCAAGAATATCACCATCCGTGGCAACGAGTACGCACATCTCAACAGCGAAGAAAAGACTGAGAAGATCAACATCTTCAAGTCTCTTGGCACCTTCGTAAAGAACCGTCCCGCAGTTGGTTGTACCATCGCTGCTATGGGTATGTTCCTCGGTATGCAGTCTGCTTCGACCGCTAATACCATTATGTTCGCTACTCACTTCGGTAATGCAAGCCTTTCCGGTCTTATTATGATGGTAGGCTTCCTTCCCATGTTCATATTCATGCCCTTCGCTACCAAGCTTGTTAAGAAGTACGGTAAGAAGGAGGTTGCTGCCATCGGTTCTATCGCAGGACTTGTCGGCGGTGCTATCCTTTGCATCTTCCCGCTTTGCCCCAAGGGTGCTCAGCTTATCGTTTACATGATAGGCCTTATCTTCTTCGGCCTTGGTATGGGCTTCTATAACTGCGTATCTTGGGCTATGATGGGTGATGCTATCGACTACCAGGAGTGGAAGACCGGTAAGAGAGAAGAGAGCGTTGTTTACGCGCTTCACTCCTTCTTCAGAAAGCTCGCTCAGGGTGTTGGTCCCGCAGCTGTTATCGCAATCATGGGTACTAAGCTTATCGGCTATAAGGAAGAGCTTGGTACTATCGGTCAGTCCTCCGAGACAGCAGCCAGACTTTGCTGGCTCGTTGCAGGTCTTTATCTCTTCAGCGCGATCTGTCAGTTCGTAGGCGTTGCTATCGTTTACAACATCGATAAGAAGACTCTTGCAACTATGACAGAGGAGCTCGCAGCAAGACACACAGAGACTGTTGACGCTGAGTAATTAAGATAATCACTTATCTATATAAAAAAACCGACGGCTCGTCCGTCGGTTTTTTATATTACTTGGCATTGGGTTCGCGTTTATTTTGCGATCGGAATTTATTCGGTGAGCAGCCCTTTATCTTTTTGAATATCCTTGAAAAATAATTCAAGTCGTCAAAGCCGACGGATGCTCCAACCCTGCCGATAGGCTCTTCGGTGTTGGCAAGCAGAACTGACGCCTTTTCGACTCTGTACTGATTGATGTACTCGGTTACCGTCTTTCCGACAGCACCCTTGAAGAAGCGGCAGAAATGCTCCTCGGATAGAAAGCAGGATGAGGCAAGGTCCTTTGTCGTTATCCTTTCGCTATAGTTTTCCTCAATATATTCGAGCACCTGATGCAGTCTTGCGAGCCTTGAGAGGTCCGTGCTTGGCGACTCGCTCTCGGGGTTAGAGTTAGAGTATTTTCTTCCGAGATAGCCGACAAGTGCATAAGCGTGCGATTTTAACATCACGTCCGAGAGCTTTTGTTCCTCGGTGTATTCGCGGCACATATCGGAAAACAGCTCACACACACGTTCGTCGGACACGACAAGACTCTCGAGCTTCAGCCCTCTGTCCTTAACGTCGTCGAAAAAGCTTGGGAAAAGTAAAAGCGAATAGAAGCTTATATGTTTTTTTACCGTAAATGAATGTATCTCCGTAGTGTTTACGATCATCAGATCTCCCGGTGTGGCGGTGTAGGATCTGCCCCCAACGTGAAAGTCGCACTCCCCCTCACAAAGAAACATCATCTCGATGTGCTCGTGCCAGTGGGGAACGAGAGCCGAGTCGTTTTCATATATGCGAAACTTTACCGCAAAGTTGTTTTCAAGCGACGGTATGCTTTCGTAAAGCTTTATGTCCTTCATATTCACTCCGCAAAAAATCAAAATTGTGCTAAAAACTATCAAAAAACCACTTGACTTGTCTTTAATTAAATTATATACTGTTGTTGACAGTAATGTCAAGACAAAATTATCCTATAAGGAAAGAGGGAATACTATGCAGCTTGGCGTGATGGTCCATCTTATGGACGATAATATTGATCAAAGATTCAAGCAGGTGAGAGACCACGGATTTAACTGGTGTCAGCTCTGCGCCTGGAAGCACGACCTTATGACGGAGGAAATCGCACTTAAGATCGATGAGGCAAGAAAAAAGTACGGCGTCGAGATCTCGACCTTCTGGTGCGGCTACTCGGGACCCGTGTATTGGAATTTCTACGAGGGACAGAACACTCTCGGCATAGTTCCTCTTGAATATAGAGAAATGAGAGTAAAGGAGCTGAAGCACGGCTCCGATTATGCAAAGAGGCTTAGCGTAAAGCAGATGGCGACTCACATGGGCTACCTATACGAGAACCCTATGTGCGATGACTATCAGCCTCTTATCGAGGCTATCCGCGAGGTTGCAGAGCACTGTAAAAAGAACGGACAGAAGCTCCTCTTTGAGACAGGTCAGGAGACACCGGTCACCCTCCGCCGCGTTATCGAGGACGTTGGCACCGGCAATCTCGGTATCAATCTTGATCCCGCAAACCTTATCCTTTACGGTAAGGGCAATCCCGTGGACGCTCTCGACGTTTTCGGTCAGTACGTATGTGACATTCACGCCAAGGACGGCAGGTATCCCACCGACGGACGCAATCTCGGTGAGGAGACAGTGGTCGGCCAGGGTAAGGTCAATTTCCCGAGATTTATCGAGACTCTTAAGGGGATAGGCTACGACGGTACTCTTATCATCGAGCGCGAGATCTGGGGCGAGCAGCAGATAAAGGACATTAACGATACAAAAATTTATCTTGAGGAGTTAATAGGATGAAGGTAGGACTTATCGGAATAGGCGGAATGGGCTTTGTCCATTTCAATTGTTATAAAAAGATGGAGGGCGTCAAGATCGCCGTTGCGGATATCAGGGTAGATATGGCAAAGGAGAAGATCAAGGACGACTCTGTTCCCGTATATGCCTCTTACGAGGAAATGATAGAGAAGGAAGAGCTTGATTTTGTCGATATCTGTACACCCAGCTACCTCCACGCGGATATGGCTGTATACGCTCTTGAGCACGGTCTGCACACCCTCTGTGAGAAGCCGATGAGCACGAGTTCCGCGGAGGCGCAGCGTATGATCGACGCGAGCGAGAAAAGCGGCAAGCTCCTTATGATAGCTCATGTAGTGCGCTTTATGTCACCTTATGTTTACTTAAAGTCGGTTATTGACTCCTGCGAGCTTGGAAAGCCCGTACACATAATTATGCACAGACTCTCTGAGGCGCCTAAGTGGTCGTGGGAGAACTGGATGCTCGTGCCCGAGAAGAGCGGCGGCGTCGCTCTCGACCTCTCGGTACATGACATCGACTTTACCCATTACGTCTTCGGCCAGCCAAAGTCACTTAGCGCGACCTATCACGATCTTAAGAATAACTCCAACCACGTCAGCACCGTTTTTGAGTACGACGGCTTCTCGGTAGAGACGGTTGGCGGCTGGTTCAACGCTTCCATTCCCTTCAGGGCGGAGTACCTTGCGGTATTCGAGAACGGTTACGTAGAGTCCAAGGGCGGCAAGATAATCAACTGCGGCAAGGAGGTCAGCGTTGAGGCGGGCATGACCAGTGAGGACACCGGTATCAATCTCTCCGGTGCAGACGGATATGCCGACGAGATCGCCTACTTTATGGATTGCATCAAGAGGGGCAGACAGCCTATGAGAGTCACCCCCGAGTCGAGCAAAAACAGCGTCGAGCTCGTTGAGAAAATTCTCAAGGTTGCGAAAAAAGTATAGCTAACTCCTCATCCACCGCCATCACGCGAACCCCTAAACTCGACTTCGCTCGTTTTGGGGAACCCCGTGGCGGTCCCCCTAGTCTCGCCTGCGGGCTCGGGCACCTCGAGGGAAAACGATACTCAATCGTTTTCTAACACTCTCGGTTTCACTACGTTACCCGCAGGAGAAGGCTGTTGCGTAGAGCTCGTCGAGCAAATTCTCGAGGTTGCAAAAAGAGTATAAGTAATACAAAGTAAAAAGGAGAGAACAGGTCGGCTTTTCCGATATGCTCTCTCTTTTGCTTTGCTTCGGTGTAGATCCTCCCGCATTTTGCTTTGCGTTTTTATTTTCAACTTTTTTCTTCTTTTCTATTGATTTTTTTCAAAAAAGTGCTATACTCATATATCGGAAAAATAATCTGTGAAAAAGGCTCTTGTATGAAGACTAAAATAATCAGCTTTATTAAGGGAATAAACCGTGAGAGGGCAGTGTCCTTTCTCAAGGCCAACGCGGTAGTTCTTATCGCCGCCATGGCCGCTACGGTCACCGCGTTTATCGTACCGCCTGACAGAGAGTATCTCGACTACTTTGACTTCAAGACGCTCACTTGTCTTTTTTGCGTGCTCGCGGTGGTGTGTGCCCTAAGGAACATCCGCTTTTTCTACACTATGGCAAAGGCGATAATAAGAAAATTCAAGAACACCAAGCTCTCTATTCTCGCCCTCGTTTATATCACTTTTATCGGCTCTATGCTGATAGCCAACGATATGGCTCTGCTCACCTTCCTGCCGCTCGGCTATTTTGTCCTGCATACCACCGGCAAGGAGAAGTACATGGCCTTCACCTACATAATGCAGAACATAGCCGCCAACCTCGGCGGTATGCTCACCCCCTTCGGCAATCCGCAGAATCTATATCTGTATACCAAGTTCGGGATCCCCGACGGTGAGTTTGTCGCGATAATGTTCCCACCGTTCATCGTTGCTATTACTCTCATTACAGCGCTCTGCATTATTTTCGTCAAGTCCGAGCCCCTCGAGATACATGAGAAGGCGGCCTCATTACCCATACCGCGAGTGATAATATACCTTGCGCTTTTTGCGCTCTCGATACTGATAGTATTCCGTATTATCCCGTTTGTAATCGGTCTTGTCGTCATTCCCGCTTCACTTATTTTCCTTGACCGTGAGGCGCTTCGGAGCGTGGATTACGGCCTCTTGCTCACCTTCGTATTCTTCTTTATCTTCTCGGGTAACATGGCCAGGATAGGCGTAGTCAGGGACTTTTTCTCCTCGCTCCTTGAGAGAAACACTCTCATCTTCAGCGCGCTTTCCTGTCAGGTGATAAGCAACGTCCCCTCGGCTATTCTCCTCTCTCAGTTCACGGACAACTACCGTGAGCTCCTCCTCGGTGTCAACATCGGCGGAGTGGGTACTCTTATAGCCTCACTCGCCAGCCTCATCACCTTTAAGGAATATACCAAGGATCAGCCCGGCCACACACTCCGATATATCGTCAAGTTTACCGCTTTTAACGTCCTTTTCTTCGTCGTTTTGGTGGGTATCTGTCTGCTTATAGGTTAAAAAAGTAAAAAAGAGAGTACATTTCGGCCTAAAAAACCGATTTGTTCTCTCTTTTTTCTGTTACGACTTCAATGTGTGAAGTCAAAAAATGCTTAACCTTGTCATAATGTATGACGGCCGTTACATAGGATCCCAGGCTGTATATACCGTAATCCTTTCTTAAGATAAAAAAGCGCGATGCACCGGTTCGGAGCATCGCGCTAAAGCTTTATTCAATACCCGACCACTCAAAACTCATAGACTCCTCGAGAGTCTGCTCGGTTGCACCGTTGAGCTTTGCCTCGCTGGAGAGTCTTTTCTTTGCAAAGTAGTGGTCTATCCTGTTTGCCAGCTTGAAGATCTCTCTGAGCCAGAAGAAGGATATGGTCACAAGGACGATAAGCTTGGGGAGGGAGTTGAAGACGTTAAAGTGGATAACCGCGATCGCGATACACATAATGATGGTTGCGATGCTGTGGCAGGTGTTTACCGAATCGTTCTTCTTCGGCATAACGGTGGTGATCATACCGGCCAGGCGGTCCTTCTTGTTTCTTATGTAGAGGATGAGGTCTGCGATCACCATAAGGATCTCGGCAAGCCAGAGGAAGCATACGGTCATCAGTATCAGCCAGTCGTATACGGTCACGCTCTTGCCAAGGATGATAAGGGGGACAAATACGCTGACGAGGATAGCGCCAACGTTAAAGTATATCTTGATAAAGTTTTTACGTGCAGGCTCCTTCTTTTCCTCGGACTTCTCGTCCTCGGCCTTTTTTCTCTTCTCAAAGTAGCGGTCTACCTTGTTCGCCAGCTTAAAGAGCTGCTCGATCCAGAAGAAACAGATGGTAATAAGAATGATCCAGTCAAAAATAGAGGTAAAGGTATCAAAGGGGATTATCGACATGCCGAAGATGATGGTTGCTGCTCCAACGCCACGGCACAGGAGAATAGAGGGGATAAACCAGGAGAGCTTCATTCTCGTCGTTCCGGCTATCATAACCAGAGCGTCGTCGGGGAATATCGGGAAAAGCATCATGAGAGGGAAGTATACTGTACCTCTCGTACGGAGGAGCTCAAGCGACTTCTCACAGTCCTCCTTGCCGAGGATCTTCTCACAGATCTTGTATCCGCCCTTTCTACCTATAATGTAGAGTACGGTGCTGGAGATGACCACGCAGGAGTAGGAGAGCAGAAAGGCTGCCCAAGGATCGGGGTAGAGTACGGTCGAGAACATAACGAACGCCGCCGCAACGCCGGGGATAACGCACAGCAGCATACTGAGCACGGTCTGTATAAGTATAAATACGATAAAGCCGTACCACTTGCCTCTGAAGCCGTCGAAGATATGCTCGTTGAACACGAATCCGTCGTCGTAGTTAAGCACGTTTGTTGCGAAAAGCACCGCGAGTGTGACACCCGAGATCACCGCAACTAAAAGCAAAAGTGCCAGAAGCTTAAGAATTATATCCTTTTTTTCCTTAATCTTGTTAATAATGGTCTTCATTAAAAAATACCTCAAGAGTAATGCGCAATTTGTAAAATATTTTATCACCAATACACCCTAAAGTCAAGCGAAAAAAGGTAAATTATTAAAAATTATTAAAAATTATTAGTTTGTTAACATTTCGCACTTTTTTATTGTACTTTTTGACCTTTCGTGTCCTTTTTTAGAGCTTGGTTTATAACGGGGGGAAGGAAAAGGTAAATTACCTGCGCCGGAGGGGAAAGCTATTCCACGCCTTCAAAATTGGCGTAAAGGAACAGGGGGAAATGTCGGGAAAACGAAAAAGAAAAGAAAGAATAAAAAACAAGGCGGCCCCTTAAGAGACCGCCTTTAATACTAATTTTTGTAAATATTAGTTGTTAAAATTGAGAGTATTATATACCTTTTCGTTGTTTTCATCGTATACTGCAAGCACACAACCCTTAAGTCCCTTTGCGTTCCAGTCACAGAGAGCAAGCTCTATCTTGAGCTCTGCGGAGGTCTCGCCTTCAGCGAAGAAGGCCTCGAGCCAGGAGTACTGAGATGCACTGCCGGAGTAGAGAAGTATATCGCCGGCGTTGAAGGTGACGTTGGTGTAAGCGCCCTGCTGTCTTACGGTCTTTTCTACAGTGGTTGTGATAACGTAAACGCCTGTTGTAGCTTCGGGTGTATCTGCGATAGCCTTGATCTGCTCCATTGTCATATTCTTGATGAATGAGTCGGTGGAGTAGTCGTGCTCACCGTAGTAGTTAGCGAGGATAACAGCATCGTCGATAAGGATCTGTCCGCCGCCGTCTTTGGTAATGGTTCTGGTGCCCTTAACTATGATCTCGTCACCGATGGAGAGGCCTGCCATGATCTCGTCTGCATTGAATCCCTGAACGGGGATAGCTCCGTCGCTACCGATGAGGTAGAAGGTACCCTTCTGGTTTACTGCGGAAGGTCCTACGATACCCTTAACGATAACCTCGGTGTCGTTTTCAGCAGCGATTGCCTGACCGGGAGTGATCGTTTCATATGTAACAGCCTCGTTTACAGTGATAGTTACTGTACTTTCACTGCTGTAGTTTCCGTATTCGCCCTTGACGGTAACGGTTACGGTACCCTTAGCGAGTGTCTTAAGATATACCTTATCGTTTTCGACTACTATCTCCGCTACGCTGCTGTCGTTTACAGTGTAGGAGAGGGTAGCACCCTCAAAGCCAAGGAGCTCGGAGGCAACGCTGGTAGGAAGCTCTATCTTGGCGTCTACCATATAGCTGTCCTCAAACGCAGCCTTGCCGTGATAGTCAACAACAAACGCGGGGATCTTCTCATCCGCCATTACGAAGTTCTCGTCGATAACCGCTACGGGAATAAATCTCCAGTTACAGCCTGTTCCGGTAGACTTTGCGTTAAGTGCGGTGAGATATACCGTACAGATCTTACCGTCGAACTGGTCGAGCCAATCAAAGTCATTGCCGTTACACTGAGTGTAGGTGTAGGTTCCGGTCTCTCCGTCAAGATCGTTGATGTAGTAGTTGGTAAAGCCGGAGGCGGGAACCCTGGTGATAAGGGCGTTGACCTTGAACAAGAGTGTGGTAACGTCTTCTGTGAAGGGAGTGTCGATAATGTCCTTAACAGTGGACTCGGTGATCCAGGAGGTGTCAAACGCGTTGTTTCCGTTATCGTTGTCAACGAGGACAACGTTTGTTATCTGGTTACAGCCCTTGTAGCCGTATCTGTCCGCGTTGGACTGCTCGGTATCGAGGATCCAGTGGTCCTTTGCGCCCACGATAGTTACCTTGTTACCGATCTTAACTCTGCCTGCCGCGTCTCCGTCGTAAACGTAGATGGAGGAGGTGGAGTCAACGAGAATAAATCCGGAGGGAACAAAGCCGTTGGCAAAGGTGATTCTTGCAACGACGCCTTCTACCTTAACTATCTCGTCGTCCGCAGCGAGGCGGGCGTCAGCTATAGTGGAGAGGGTGTAGTCGTCGGGATTGATATCGAGCTCCGCGTGCTCAAACTCGGTGATCCACGCGTTCTTGATCTCGGCTGTACCGTTGAAGAGCTGGAGAGTAGCGTATACGGTAACTGTGTCACCCTTATAGGGCTTGTCCTCCATGTCGGCGTATCCGACAGAGCCGTCAGCACTGTAGGAGCCGTAGACGGAGATCTCGTTGGTACCGTCGGTGATGATCATAGCGCCGTACTGGGGCTTGGTTACGGAAACAACGGTGCCCGTGATGTAGAAGTGATCGTTTGCTCCTACGTAGCCTGCGATCTCGAGAGCCTTCTCAATGGTGATGGTCGAGTCGGGCTCAACGTCGATCGAGGGAGGAACTACTTCCTTGGCATAGTGGTCGATGAGCCAAGCGTTCTGTACCTCCTTGGTGTTACTCTTATAGTTCTGGAGGGTACCGTAGATGAGGATGAGGTCGCCCGCCTTGAGCTCAACGTCCATCTGATCGTACTTGAGAGAGCCGTCGGAGCTGTTGGTACCGTATACCATCATTTCACCGGTCTCGTCCTCGATGGTGAGCTGACCGAAGGAAGCGTTGTCCACGGACTTAACGGTAGCTACGATGTAGTATCTTGCCTCGGAGGGAGCTTCTACGAACTGCTCGCAGAGGGTGAGCGCCTCGGAAACGGTGATGGTCTGGTACTGAGCCTTCCACTCAGCTATGACGGTTTCGCTCTCGTCAATCTTGACAACGCCGCATACCGTGCAGACGCCGTCCTTGAACTTGTGGTCGGCAGTCTTTGGGATAGCCTTGCCGGCTGTGATCAAGGTGCCGCAAGCGTAGCATACCTTGTCACCGGTGTAGCCCTCCTCCTTACAGGAGGCTGCCTTCTGATTCTTTACGGTCGTTACATAGTGACCGCAGTTTGCGGGATCGATAACGTCGTCCCCGCCTTCATCATCAGAGGGGTTGTTGTCGCCCGAGCCGGGAATATTGATGCCGAGCTTCTCGAGCACGTCGCAGGATGTGAGAGAGCCTACAACGAGAGAGAAGACGAGCACCAAGAGCAGAATGATCTTGATTTGCTTCATTTCCTTGTACCTTCCTTTTTTTAAAAATATTACGCTATTTTAATTATACAACCTTGGACGAATTTTGTAAATTGGTAAAAATATAAAAAATGATAGGAGTGTAATGTGGATTTTGTACAGAAGTTACCTACCTCGTGCGTATATGCGCTCGGGTGATTGACAAACGCGCGGGTGTGTGATATAATAAAGTTTACCACCAAATTAAGGAGGCCTTATGTTAGACAAATATAAGCATTCAACTGTTTATCAGATATATCCCCGCTCCTTCTGTGATTCCGACGGCGACGGTGTCGGAGACATCAAGGGCATTATTTCAAAGCTCGATTACATAGCTTCGCTTGGTGTTGACGTTATCTGGCTCTCTCCGGTATACAAGAGCCCTAACGACGACAACGGCTATGATATCTCCGACTACAAGGCTATACAGCCGGAGTTCGGTACTATGGAGGACTTTGACCTCCTCCTCGCCGAGGCCAAGGCCCGCGGCATCTCCATTATTATGGATCTCGTCATCAACCACACCTCCGACGAGCACGAGTGGTTCGAGAGGGCAAAGGCAGGAGAGCAGAAATACAGAGACTACTACGTTATCAAGAAGGGCAAGGACGGCAAGCTGCCGAACAACTGGGGCAACTTCTTTGCCGAGTGTCCTTGGGAGCCCTTCGGCGATCCCGCGAATGAGGAGTATTATCTCCACTTATTCTCGAAGAAGCAGCCCGACCTCAACTGGTATAACCCGGACGTCTACCGCGAGGTCGTGGATATTATGAAGTTCTGGCTTGACAAGGGCGTCGTCGGCTTCCGCTGTGACGTCATCAACGTCATCTTCAAGCAGTCGTTTAAGAACGGAAAGCGTCACCTCGCCCTGACCGGCAAGGAGCATTATCTCTCCACAGACGGCTGTCATAACATACTCTCGGCTCTGCGCCGCGACGTGCTCTCAAAGTACGATACCATGACCGTTGGCGAGACCGTAATGGTCGGCCTTAAGGAGGCGGCGGATCTCACCCTTCCCGAGAGGGGAGAGCTCGATATGATCTTCGCCTTTGAGCATATGGAGTGCGATCAGATCGGCGTTAAGTGGTTTAAGACCAAGTTTAAGCCGAAAAAGTTGATGAAGGTCCTTACCAAATGGCAGACCGGTCTGCCCTGGAACTCCTGCTATTTTGAGAACCACGATCAGCCGAGGTCGGTCACCCGCTTTACCAAGGGCGGTGAGTACCGTGAGGTAGGCGCAAAAATGCTCCTCGGCCTCCTCTTCTCGCTCCGCGGCACCGCCTACGTCTACCAGGGCGAGGAGATCGGTATGACCAACGGCGCGTTCGACAGCCTCGACGAGATAATGGACATCGAGAGCCACAACGTAGATAAGATGGCAAAGGGACTCGGTATCATCAATCCCTTCCGCTGGAAGCTCATTAAAAAGACCACGCGTGACAACGCACGCACACCCATGCAGTGGACGGGCAAAAAGAACGCCGGCTTCACCACCGGCACACCCTGGCTCAAGCTCAACCCGAACTACAAGGACGTCAACGTCGAGAAGGATCTCAAGGATAAGAACGGCGTTATCGCGTTCTTCAGACAGATCAACGCCTACAAGCACTCGAGCGACGTTTTGAAGGAAGGCTCCTTCAAGGAGATATACCGCGGCAAGTGGGTATACGTCTTCGAGAGGGAATACGAGGGCAAAAAGCTCACCGCCCTCATTAACTTCAAGGCGGGCAAGGTGTCCTATCCCGTTGACGTCCCGGGCAAGAGAGTCCTCTCGAACTACAAGGACGGGGCAAAGAGACTGCGCCCCTATGAGTTCGTCCTGATAGAAAAGCAGTAATTAATACTCCCAAATAAATTACAGGAGATAAGGAAAAATGACAAAGCAGCAAAGACGCAACAAGTATTGCTTCGGCCTCGGTACGGTTGGCCGCGACGCGCTCTATTCACTCGTTAGCATGTACCTCCTCGTACACCTTACCGACGTGGTCGGATTTTCGGACGGAGGACTCGGAGTTATCGGAGTAATGCTCACGCTCTTCGGTATCTTTGACGCCGTTATTGACCCGTTTGTGGGAGCAATTGTTGACAATACGAAGACTAAATGGGGTAAATTCAAGCCCTGGATATTTATCGGTATGATCGGAACAGGTGTACTTACAGTGCTTATGTTCCACAATTTTGAGATGGGTGAGACCGCGCACATCATACTTCTTGCGGCGACCTATTTCCTTTTCAGCATTTTCTTCTCCTTAAACGATATCGCCTACTGGTCGCTCATGCCCGCTATCAGCAAGGATCAGTCGGTGCGTGAGGGTGTCGGCGCCTTCGCGAGAATATGCGCCAACGTCGGTATGTTCGCTATGGTACTTATCTACCTGAACGTTCCCGGCTTCTTCGGCGGTATGAGTCCGCGTAACGCCTACTTTATATTCGCCATCATCGTGGCGGTAATAATGTGGGTGTTCCAGAGCATAACCCTCATCGGAGTGAAGGAGGACAGGAGCCAGCTTGAGAAGACCGAGCGCACTACCTTGAAGGATCTCTTCCGCGCTCTTATCGGCAACGATCAGCTCCTCGTCACCGCGATCTCCATGGCCCTCTTTATGATAGGCTACTGCACCACCACAGGCTTTGGTACCTATTACTTCAAGTACGCCTACAAGGACGAGGGAATGTATATGGTCTTCGCGGCAGTTCTTGCCGTAGCGCAGCTTACCGCTCTGTCGGTATTCCCCCTCTTCAGAAAGAAGTTTACGAGAAAGCAGCTTTACACCGGCTCTATGATAGCCGTTACCGCCTCTTACGTTGTTTTCTTCCTCTCCTTTGAGTTTTTACCCTTAGTCGTTCTTGCCGGTCTCGGGCTTTTCTTTGCCCAGGCCTTCATCCAGCTTCTTATGCTCCTGTTCCTTGCCGACGCGGTAGAGTACGGCGAGTGGAAGCTCGGTAAGAGAAACGAGGCGGCATCCTTTGCCGTTCAGCCTTTTATCAACCAGTTCGGCGGCGCGGCCAGCAAGGGCGTTATCTCCTTCACTCTCATCATTTCCGGCATCAATATGATCGCGCAGAGCATAGCGGACAAGGCTCCCGAGGAGGCGGCACAGATCATAGCCGCTACCACACCCGACTCCGCAGTCTGGATCATGAAGATATCTATGATGATCCTGCCTCTTATCTGCATTATCATCGGCTTTATCCTCTATTCGAGAAAGTTCAAGATCGATGAGAAGATGTACGCCGAGATCCTTTCAGATCTTGAGCAGCGCGCTAAATCGGAGGAGAGCTCCGAGCCTGCCGACGAGCCCGAGATAGAGGTGGAAGTATATGAAGTTCAGTCTTAAGGAGGGTCTCCTCCTCGGCGCTGCCACCGCGGCGACACAGATCGAGGGCGGTGACGAGAACAATAACTGGGCAAGATTTGCAGGGGAGGGCAAGGTCTACGACAATACCTCTCCCATAAGAGCCTGCGACCACTACAACCGCTTCCGTGAGGATATCGATCTTATGGCCGATATGGGCATCGAGATCTATCGCTTCGGTATAGAGTGGTCGAGGATAGAGCCCGCCGAGGGAGCCTTTGACCCCGAGGTGCTCGCTCACTACCGCGAACAGATCGAGTATATGACAGAGAAGGGCATTCGCCCGATGCTCACTCTCCACCATTTCACCAATCCCCTCTGGTTTGAGGATATGGGCGGCTTTACAAACAAGCGCTCGGTAGATATCTTTATGAGATTTGCCGAGAGGGTGATCGACGCGCTCGGCGACCTCGTCGAGGACTATATCACCATCAACGAGCCTAACGTCTACGCCACCAACAGTCTTTTCTGGGGTACCTGGCCTCCCGAGAAAAAGTCGTTTACCGCACTCGTCAAGTGCTTCTCCAATATGACCGCCTGCCATACGAGAGCGTATGAGATGATACACAGAAAGCGCCGCGAGATGGGCAAGGATACGACCAGAGTCAGCTTTGCCAACCATCTGCGCGTCTTTGAGCCTAAGGACAAGGACAACGCCATCCACAAGGCGGCGGCCAAGGCCTCCGAGTGGCTCTTCCAGGGCGCTATAACCGAGGCCATGATGACGGGTAAGTGTCGCTTCCCGGTCATGAAGGTCAAGGGCGTTAAGGAGGGCAGATACTACGACTTTATCGGCATAAATTACTACTCCCGCAGTACCGTATCCGGCCTTGCCGACGGTGTCAGGGAGGGATGCGATAAAAACGATCTCGGCTGGGAGATATACCACGATGGACTCGTTGAGCTCGCAAACAAGCTCTACGATAAGTACGGGGCTCCCGTCTACGTCACCGAGAACGGTACTTGCGATAACACCGACTCCTTCCGTCCTCTGTTCGTCTACGATCAGCTTAAGGTCATCTCCGCGACCGATAACCACATTGAGCGCTACTACCACTGGAGCTTTATGGACAACTTTGAATGGAGAGAGGGAGAGTCCGCGCGCTTCGGCCTCGTCAGGGTGGACTATGAGACTCAGATAAGGACGGTCAACGCCTCGGGCAAGCTCTACGCAGATATCATCAGAAACAAGGGTGTCACCGACGCGGCGTACGCGCAGTACGTCGAGGGCAGGGAGTACCATAAGTAAGCGCAGAGGCGCTTACAGTGAATTGCGCTAAAGTGCATGAATTGAGTGCGTTGCACTTCATGAATTGGCTTCGCCATGAATTGCCCTTCGGGCGCTTACAGTGAATTGCGCCCGCGCACTTCAAATCATGGAGCGCGAAGCGCGAGAAATCATGAAGCCAAGGGCTTCAATTCATGACACAAAGTGTCAATTCATCAAAAAACCGAAAGTAAGCGCAGAGGCGCTTACAATGAATTGCGCTAAAGCGCATGAATTGAGTGCGTTGCACTCATGAATTGGCATCGCCATGAATTGCCCTTCGGGCGCCTACAGTGAATTGCGCTCGCGCAATTCAAATCATGGAGCGCGAAG
>JAFTIN010000004.1 GCA_017456895.1 Clostridia bacterium | reverse complement strand
GTAGAACTCTAATGCCTGAATTTTAAGATGATTTTGGTGCTTGGCTCTCGCAGCCAAGTACGACTTTGCAAGAGAGATAAGTGCCGAAAGCGCTGAAAATTCACGCTTTAGAGCTGGTTCGTATTATTCTCTCTTGCCTAACCGATAGAATTCTTTTTCTATCTACGTAATTTATTAGATTAATTGTACCATTTTTGCGACGGTATGTCAAGACTCGGCAAGGCGGAATGAGGCAAAATGAATATATTCGAATACAAACGCATAAATATTCATTAAAAAACGAATAAATGCAAGGGATCACGCAAAATATTTGGCACGCGCACACGCTTAAATACTGTCGAAAATACTCAAAATATCTATGTACTTGGGCATTTTGCACAATATTTGGCGTGTAAAAACCGTCAATGCATAAAAATGCAACAAAAGCGAATTATTTTTCAAAAAACTGTTGACTTTATGCATTTTGGGGTGTATAATTATGACGTTCCAAAAAACAGGGGAGATAAATTCCCCGCAGAAAAAGAAAGAAGGAAACCAAAATGAAAAAGATCATCTCACTTATTCTTGCGCTCACTATTATGTGTGCTGCTATGCTTACATCTTGTACACTGTTTAACAGTGAGGATAACGGCCCCGTTGCCAAGATCATCGACGTAAAGCTTACCGATGAAGAATACGCCTTCGTATGCAAGAAGAATAACATTGCTCTTGTTGACAGCTTTAACTCCTTCCTCGCCGAGATAAAGGAAAACGGAACCTTCGGTACTCTTGTTGACAAATACTTCAAGGGAACGGGCGAGAAGGTAGGATACACCGTAACCACCACCGACGTGCAGAACACCGACTCCAATCTCATCGTTGTTACCAACTGTCCCTTCGAGCCTTTCGAGTACATTGGCGACGACGGTAAGATCTACGGTCTTGATATAGAGATCGCTGCTGCATATGCAGAGGCAAATGACCTCACTCTCGTTGTTAAAAACATAGGCTTTGACGACATCTTCACCCAGGTCGAGGCAGGCTATGCTGATATCGGTATGGCAGGCATCACCGTAAGCGAGGACCGTGCTGCTATCTATGATTTCACCAACACCTATTACCAGGCTTCACAGAAGATCATAGTAGCTGCAGACAACACTGACTTCGACTCCTGCACCACCGTAGCGGAGGTTGAAGCGATCCTTTCCTCTCTTGAGGGTAAGAAGATCGGCTACCAGACCGGCACTACCGGCGGTATGTACATCAACGGCGACGAGGATTGGGGTTACACCGGCTTTTCTAACATTGAGGGCAAGGGTTATGCAACCGCTCAGGACGCTCTTCAGGATCTTATCAACGGCAACCTCTACGCAGTAGTTGTTGACGAGGCTCCCGGCGCCGCTCTCGTAAACGCAGTAAATAACTAATAGGTCATAAAAAACACCCACGGGGCTACCCGTGGTGTGTTTTTGCGTAAAAAGAAAGGTAAAAACTGAAAAATGAATTGGGGAGTTAAAATAGAAAAGTTCCTCTCGGTTATGGAGGAGCCGTACTTCAGACAGCTTCTTATAGACGGCCTTATCAATACGGTCAAGGTTGCCGTAATGGGCCTTGTGATCGGTATTATTATCGGTACGGTCATCGCTATTGTAAAGGTCGCGCCGAAGTATAAGCTCATAAACCGTATACTCGATAAGATCTGCTCCGTATACGTTGCCGTATTTCGCGGCACGCCTATGGTAGTTCAGCTCTTGCTTGCTTACTACGTTCTCCTTCCTTCTCTCGGAGTAAAAGAGGTCAACTCGCTCATGGTCGGCATAGTGGTGTTCGGCATGAACAGCGGAGCATACGTATCCGAGATAATGCGCGGAGGACTCAACTCGGTTGACAAAGGACAGATGGAGGCGGGCAGGGCTCTCGGCCTCAGCTACAGCACCACAATGATCAAGGTCGTTATTCCTCAGGCGATAAAGAACATTCTTCCGACGCTTGGCAACGAGTTTATCACTCTTATCAAGGAGACCTCAGTCCTCAGCTTTATCACCGTATACGACTTGTACACGGCTCTGAGCACTATCGGAAGCAAGAATTACGAGAAGATGGTGCCTTACCTCGTGATGGCTATGATCTATATTGTTCTCGTTCTTTTGATAACTTTACTTGTCAAAATACTCGAAAATGCTTTCGCTAAGAGCGATAGAGACAAGAGGGAATCCGGAAAGAATGTAAAGAAAAACGCAAAGGAGGCGGCGTGAAATGACTGATGGATATGTTATTAGCGTCAAGGGACTCGAAAAGGTCTTTGAGGACGGCAACGCGGTTCTTCGCGGCGTCGATCTTGATATAAAATACGGAGAAAAGGTTGTTATACTCGGTGCTTCCGGCTCGGGTAAATCCACACTCCTCCGCTGTCTTAACTGCATGGAGGACCCCACCGGCGGATCTATCTACTTTGACGGTGACGATATCGCCGATATGAGGATAGATATCAACAAGCACCGCGAAAATATTGGCATGGTATTCCAGCAGTTCAATCTCTTCAACAACAAGACCGTTCTTGAAAATATAATGATGGCTCCCGTCCATCTCGGCGTAAAGAAGCTCAGAAAAAAGAAAATAAAGAACGCTCTTATCACCTTCACCAACGTTTTTAAGAAGGAGAAGGCGCCTCTTATTCCTATCGAGACCACTGAGGCTAAGATCAAGGCCGAGGTTAAGGAAAACGCATACTCGCTTCTTCGCCGCATCGGTCTTGAGGAGAAGGCGGACGTTTATCCTTCGACTCTCTCGGGCGGACAGAAGCAGCGTATCGCCATCGTCCGCGCTTTGGCCATGGATCCGAAGGTAATGCTCTTTGACGAGCCGACCTCCGCTCTCGACCCCGAGATGGTAGGCGAGGTTCTCGACCTTATGAAGCAGCTGGCAAACGAGGGCATGACCATGGTAATCGTTACACACGAGATGGGCTTTGCGCGCGAGGTTGCCGATCGCGTGCTCTTCGTCGACGAGGGAGTTATCGCCGAGGAGGGCACTCCCGAGGAACTCTTCACAAATCCCAAGAATCCAAGACTCAAGGACTTCTTATCCAAGGTGCTTTGACGTAGGTTTATATTGAAAAAAAGGACGGAGCCGCGGCTACGTCCTTTTAATATTACAGATTGTTCTTGTTCCTGAGGGTTTCGATGGTAATGAGAAGGAGCTTCACGTCATCATCGGATAGGTCGGAAACATCAATGGTTTTTGTTCTGTCTATACCTAAGAGATAGTCTGCGCTCACTCTGAAGATCAGCGCCAACTCCTTTAACACCTCGGGAGACGGAGTTCTCTCGCTTAATTCATAATATGATACAACGGATTTTGTGATACCGAGCTTATCTGCCAACTGTTGTTGAGTCATACCTGCCTGTTTTCTCAAATCCTTAAGCTTTGCGCCAAAATCAACCATAATAATACCTCCGTACAACTTTAGTTTACCAAAAATAAATACGTAATTGGTGGAATTTTATATCAAAATAGTTGACACAACGACAACTTTATGATATTATTATCTTGCTAATGCAGGGAGGAGTTACTAATGTATTGGGATAAGATAAAAGCGGGATTCTTGGAGGTGGAAGAGCTTAAGCGGTTTGGCGAGGAGAAGCTGTTGCTTTTTGCAGAAAAATGCAGAAAAGAGCTCTACGATAAGCTTGATGAGGACGGGATAGTTCTACTTGAACAGTTAATTTGTTCTTTGGAGCTATTAGAGAACGGTATAGATGACCCGAAAAACAAATAAGCGTCGGCTTTTTGAGCCGACGCTTTGTCTTTTGTATTGATTTAGATTTTTGCCTTGATCATCTCGTTTATCCTTGCGCGGATCTTCAGCATTGTTTCCTCGCTCTTTGCGCAGACGTCAAAGGCGAGCGTCTTGCCGAGGATGTTCTCGATCTCTCCTACGACCTCCTCCTTGGAGTAGAGGCTCTCGCAAAGCTTCATAGCTCTCATATCCTGGAGCGCGTCGTGGAAGACGACGATACGGAGTGACTCGTAAACACCGCCGTGAGGCGCGGGATATACCGAGAAGGGATCTCCCGCGGGTACCCAGTGCTCACCGCTGACGTCGGTGTAGGGCTCACACTCGTCGACTGAGAACTGGTTGTTGTAGAAGTTATAGCCCCACTGGAGGAAGCCTACGATATCGTACTTGTACATCTGCATACCGATAGAGCGGTTGCGCCAAGAGGGCATGGCGATGAGTCTGTTTGACACTCCTATGCACTGACCGCAGCAGTAGTAGGTCCAGAGGCCGGGTACCTTGTTCTCGATAAAGGGCTTAATGTGATCGTTGCAGGGCACGGGGAGATCTACGATGCCCATCTTGAAGAACTCGTAGTCGGAGAGAGCGTCCATGATCACGTATCCCTCGAGAAGGTCGGAAATGGAGTTTTTCGCCGCCTTGTAGAACTCAAGGTGCTCAAGCTGGGGCTCGTCGGAAATATGGAAGAAGCAACGCTTATCGTTGCCGTTTTTCCTCATATGCTCGAGGAACGCGGGGATAAACGTGCGGAGGAATCCCACGTACTCCTGACTTGTCGCGTCGGTCTCCCAGCCGAAGATCTTTTTATACTCTCCGTCCACTGTAGCCATGATCTTGGGCGCGTGCTTTGCGCCCCACTGGGTGAACAGGTGCGATATCTCAAAGTACTTGATACCTATTCTATCGCACATATCCACCCACCTGTCGACAAGGTCGAAGTTAAAGGAGTATTTGCCGTTCTCAACGGTCACACTAACGAGCTGATTGGTGAGTCTTTCACCGCCTATCTCGGTGTCGAGCGGGGGAGTGAAGACGGGGGTGAGAAGGAGGTTGATTCCGTTCTTATATGCCACCCGTGCGAAGTTTTCGACGATTTCCCAGTGCTTTTCGCTCCATACGGGCACGTCGTAATAGTTAGCTAAGGAGTCGCAGTGGAACCACTGTGTGAGGATGAGCTCCTGCTCGGGCAGGACAGCTCCGATGAGGTCGACGGTGAGCGTCTCTTGGCTCTTGACGTTTCCGCCGTCATCGATCATTTCTATCTTGATCTCGCTTTCACCCACCTCTGTCGCATCAGCGGGAACGGTGATATCGATCCACAAGGAAGTCGGGAAAGTCGTCTTGGATATAGTCTTTCCGCCGTAGTGGAGGGGGCGGAGCACGTCGGGGTAAAGGCCGGGGGTGATCCTTTCGAAGTTATCGTCGCTGTTGCCGGGCACGATGGGGAGCTCGACACCGACGTTCTTGACCTCTCTTACAGTAACGTATTTTGCAAGAGCGCCGGTGAATACCGGTCTTAGCAGTTCTCTGTAAGCATAGATGCTCTCTCCTTCTTCCATCACTCTGACGTGAACAAGCTGGAAGGATACTCTCTCCCCTCTAAGGACGGAGAGCTTTTCAATAGGGGTGAAGTCGTCGATAGAGCTGTCGACGAACACTCTTGAAAGTGAAGAAATCAGCTTAGTCTTGATCATTTTTAGTCCTCGCGTTTTTAGTATTGGTTTTCAAGTATTTCAATAATCTTTTTAAAGTTTTCGGGCAGCTCACACTCAAAGGTTATTCTTTCGCCTGTCCTCGGGTGAGTCAGCGAGAGTTTCTTTGCGTGGAGCATTTGGCCGTCAAATAAGGGGGCGTGTTGTTTTTCAAACAGGGTTTTGTTGCTTGCATACACCTCATCACCGAGCAGGGCGTGTCCAAGGTAGGACATATGAACGCGTATTTGGTGTGTCCTTCCGGTCTCGAGCCTCAGCTTAAGATAGCTTATCCGGCCGTAGTTTCTGATGAGTTCGTAGTGAGTCACCGCCTCGCGCGCTCCCTCACCGCTTTTTATAACAGCCATTCTTTTTCTGTCTACAGGATGACGTCCGATGGGTAGGTCCACTGTACCGGACTCCTCCTTGAATCCACCGCGCACCAAGGCGCGATACTCTCGCTCTATACCGTGATGGCTGAGCTCTTGGGAAAGTGCCTTGTGCGCAGCGTCGTTTTTTGCCACGACAAGCAGGCCGGAGGTGTCCTTGTCTATTCTGTGCACAATACCCGGGCGCATCACTCCTCCAATACCCGACAGACTGTCTTTGCAGTGGTAGAGCAGGGCGTTGACAAGGGTACCCGTGTAATTTCCCGGGGCAGGGTGGACCACCATACCCGAGGGCTTATTTATAACGATAATATCGTCATCTTCAAAGACAATGTCGAGGGGAATGTTCTCGGGCTCGGCCTCGTATTCCTCTGCCTCGGGTATAACGACCTCTATCTCGTCATTTTCCTTAATCTGATATTTCTTACCGGTGCTCTTATCGCCAACAGTTACGGCTCCGGATTCGATAAGCTTTGCCGCCGCGCTGCGCGAGAGATCGGTTATTTCGGCGAGATATGCGTCTAACCTCTTGCCGGCATCCTCCGGCTTTACTGTGTATTTCATTCCGCCTCGTCTTCGCTATGCGTGTCCGTCTTTGCCTTCTTTGCCTCTGCCTTCATCTCCAGAATAAGGCCAAGAATGAGTAATCCCGCGCCAACGCAGACGAAGGAGTCTGCGCCGTTAAAGACGGCAAAGTTGATGAGCCTGAAGTCTATAAAGTCGACTACGTAGTGTAGCGAGAGACGGTCTATCATATTGCCTATACCTCCCGAGACCATCATCGAGAGAGCAACGCCCGAGAGCATAGACTCAGCATGGCCAAGGAAGAGGTAGGCGAGCATGATGACGATCGCCACAGAGGATACGGTATTAAACACCCAAGGGGCGTTCTTCAACATGCCAAATGCGGCACCTGTGTTTTCGACGTAGGTGAGGTTCAATACCTCGACGTCTCCGAGCTTGATGAGCGGAACACTTCCCACGGGTAGGAGGTATTTGACTGCCAGCAGCTTCGTTAGCTGGTCGACTATGATGCCGCCGATAAGCACGGACACATAGACGATATAGTCTCTTAGTGACCTTTTTTTGATTAGATTCTGAAGTTTCATATTATAATTTTCCAATCGATCTTATTATATAATTGGCAAGAAACTCTGCAAAAGAGCTATGAAGATATACGCAATGAAGAAGGGGGCATCTATCGGCGTGCCCTGGAACCAGTTGAATCGATGGCACAGATATCGGAAGGGTGTGACGACCAATTCCGTCAGCGTGTAGCAAAAGGCAAAGACCTTGCTCCCCTCGGCATCGTAGGAGGTCATGCGTGAGACGAGCTCGAGAATGACTCTTACAAGCATAGAAAGAGAGATCGCGCTCAGCATGAGCGAGACCACCTTTGCAAATATGTAGAAAACGGCTTCCATTTATTATCTTCCTTTATATCGAAAGTTCCGTGCCGAATATTGTTTTGTCGGCACGGAACTTTGGTGAATTGTTTTCCGACTGTTCGCTGTTCTTTAAATTACATATCGGAGATGTCAACGTCGCTGTGGGGCGTGATGATAAAGGTGCTGGGCGCAACTCTCTTGATCTCGCCGTCCTGACAGTATGTAACGCCGTTGAGGAAGTCAAGCATTCTGAAGATGATGGGCTTGTCGAGTGCTTCAACGTTGAGTACTACGGTGCAGCCTGCGATGAGGTTGTCCGCAACAGTTCTTACCTCTTCGTAGGACTCGGGACGAATGACCTTGAGCTCAACGCCGGTGGATCTCTGTTCCTTAGGCTGCTCCTGATGAGGCTCGATCTCCTTTACCTGAGGGGGCGCAACCTCGGCTCTCTGTGTCTGCTCAAAGGGCTTGAACTCCATCTCATCCTTTTCAGGCTCTCTCTTAGAGAACTTTTCCATAAATTTTTCAAACATCTTGTTTATCTCCCTTCGTTTTTATCAAATAATTTTCTTCCGACTCGAATTAAGGTCGAGCCCTCCTCTATAGCCACGGCGTAGCTGTCACTCATACCCATTGAGAGTATACCGTCACCGCTAAAGCCGTATTGCTTGCTTATCCTGTCAAAGAGTTCCTTGGTAAGTCTGAAGTATGGTCGAAGCTCTTCCGGATCGATCGGGGGTCCCATTGTCATAAGACCCTTGACTGATATACCCGGAAGCTCACGAAGCTTAAGGAACAGTGTCTCCAGATCTTCGGGCGCGACACCGCCCTTGTTTTCCTCCTTTGCACTGTTGACTTCTATGAGGACGGGAACGGTGATGCCGAGCTTTACCGCCTGGCGGCTGATCTGCGCGCCGAGCTCGTACTTGCCTACCGAGTGGATCAGGGCAACCTTGTCTATTACCAGCTTGATCTTATTACTTTGTAGGTTTCCTATCTCGTGAAAGCGCGGTGTAAAGCCGTGCTCGGCTAAAAGCTCCGAGCGTCTTTTAACTTCACCCGGACGGTTCTCGCCGACGTCGGTAACGCCTGCCTCGGCCAGAGCTATGAGCTCCTCGTCCGTGCCGCTCTTGGTCACCGCGACCAGGGTTATGCTCCTGCCGTAGCGCTCCTCGTACTCTCTGATTTCGGAGAGCAGCGCGTCATAGTTTTTCTTGATATATCCGTACTCACTCATACGACTTACCTCTTGAGTATGACAGAACATACTTTGCTATTAAATATTATATCAAAGTATTTTAAGCTTTTCAAGTATTTTCGCGCATTTTATTTTTTTATTTTATAACCCACTCACTTGACAAAAGTCCTCGCGTATATTATACTAATAATCAGAAACATTTAAAATGGTGAACTATGCGCCGTTTTTAAAATCGATAAAGGAGATACCGCTTTGCACGATAAGGTACTCGGAGCCTCGCTCCCATCAACCCAGGCGCTTGCATATCTCGGTGACGCAGCCTACTCGCTCTTCGTTCGTCGTATGCTTGTCGAAAAGGGGCTCTCTAAGGCCAAGGATCTCAACCGAGAGACGTTAAAGTACGTCACTGCCGAGGCACAGGCGAATATGTACAGAAAAATAGAGCATCTTCTTCTCGAGGACGAGAGGGAGGTCTTCAAGAGGGCGGCCAACTCCACCCACCTAAATAGGCCGAAGCACGCCAGCGTGACCGACTACAGATACGCTACGGGCTTTGAGGCCGTGATAGGTATGCTTGTCTATATAAAGGATGACGAGAGGATAGAAGAATTATTAAGCGTAGCACATAAGGAGATAAGTGAAAATGATACAGAGAATTAAAGGAACGATGGACATACTCCCCACCGAGACTCCCTTGTTCAGATACATTGAGGGCGTTATGCGTGAGGAGGCTGAAAAGTACGGATACGGTGAGATACGCACACCGACCTTCGAGAACACCGAGCTTTTTGTACGCGGCGTAGGTGACACCACCGACGTTGTGCAGAAGGAGATGTATACGTTTGCCGACAGAGATGAGAACCGCTCCATCTCACTTCGTCCCGAGGGTACGGCATCGGTCGTAAGGGCTATTATCGAAAACGGCAAGTGCTCGGATCCTATGCCTCTTAAGTATTACTATATCATTTCATGCTTCCGCCATGAAAAGCCCCAGGCGGGCAGAAGCCGCGAGTTCTTCCAATTTGGTACCGAGATGTTCGGCTCCGAGAGCCCGGCGGCAGACGCTACCGCAATAGCTCTTGCATCCTCTGTGCTTAAAAGACTTGGTCTGACTAATGTTAAGCTGCACTTGAATTCCATTGGCTGTAAGAATTGCAGACCGGACTACAGAAGCGCGCTTGTTGACCACTTTGGTTGTCAAAAAGACAAGCTTTGCGACACTTGTAAGTCGAGACTTGACAAGAATCCCTTGAGACTTCTTGACTGCAAGAACCCCGATTGCGCTAAGATCGCATCCACGGCTCCGAGGACTGTCGACCACCTTTGTGAGGACTGTAAGGCAAAGTTTGAGATGCTCTGCCGCGCTCTTGACGCTATGAAGATAGACTACGTTGTCGACTCCTCTATCGTAAGAGGACTTGACTATTACACAGGCGCTGTATTTGAGTTTATCGCCGAGGGCATCGGCGCTCAGTCGACCGTATGCGGCGGCGGCAAATACGACGGACTCGTAGAGTCGCTCGGCGGTCCCAAGCTCTCCGGCATAGGTTTCGGAATGGGCATAACAAGGCTTATTCTTGCTATGAAGGAGCTCGGTATTGCAGACGTTCAGATCCCCACGCCCGACCTTTACATCGCCGCTCTCGGAGAGAGGGCGACGGTTGAGGCTCTTTCCATTACCGAGAGACTCCGCCGCGAGGGCAGATACGTTGAGTGCGATATAGTCGGCAGAAGCCTTAAGGCACAGATGAAGTACGCCAACAAGATCGGCGCCAAATACACTCTTATCATCGGTGACTCCGAGATAGACGCCGGAGTGGCTCAGCTTAAGAATATGTCTGACGGCACACAGACCGAGGTCGAGCTTAGCTCCTTTACACTTTGATGCTTATCCCGAGGTCGATCACCGACTTCGGGATTTTCTAAAATGACGGTTAATTAAGAAGGTGAAAATATGCAGGACAGAACAGCATTTCTCCCCGTGAATGCCGCCGACGTTAAGGCGCGCAACTGGTCGGAGGTCGATTTCGTATACGTAACGGGTGACGCCTACGTTGATCACCCGTCCTTTGGCGTGTCCATTATTTCGAGGGTGCTTGAGGCCGAGGGCTTCAGAGTGGCTATTCTCTCTCAGCCGGATTTCCGCTCTTGCGAGGATTTCAAGCGCTTTGGACGTCCGAGGCTCGGCTTCCTTGTTACGGGCGGTAATATTGACTCTATGGTCGCACACTATACCGTGTCGAAAAAGAGACGCTCGTACGACTACTACACCGCGGGCGGTAAGATGGGTAAGAGGCCCGATCGCGCCGTCATCGTCTACTGCAACAGAATAAGAGAGGCGTACGGCGACGTGCCGATAATTATTGGAGGCCTCGAAGCTTCGCTCCGACGCTTCGCTCACTACGACTACTGGGACGATAAGGTCAGACGCAGCGTGCTCGTTGATTCGAGAGCGGATATTCTCACCTACGGTATGGGTGAGAACATTCTCATAAGACTTGCAAAGCTGCTTGACAAGGGAGTGCCGGTGAAAAAGATGCGCGACGTGCGTGGCACCGTCTACCTTGCCAAGAAGGGTGATCCCATACATTTTGAGAGCCTCGAGGTCGGCGACTTCGACGAGCTTAAGACGGACAAGTGCGCATATGCAAGGGCATTTTCTATACAGTACAAGAACACCGATTCCGTACACGGAAAGGCTATCATTGAATATTACGGCGATAAGATGCTCGTACAGAATCCGCCTATGCCTCCGCTCGAGAGGGAGGAGCTCGACAGAGTATATTCTCTCCCTTACGCAAGAGACTTCCACCCCGACTATATATCCGAGGGCGGTGTACCTGCGATCACCGAGGTCAAATTCTCCATCACTCATAACCGCGGCTGCTTCGGAGCCTGCAACTTCTGTGCTATCGCCTTTCATCAGGGAAGGGCAGTCAGGTCGAGGAGTGAGGAGAGCGTAATAAAGGAGGCCGAGATCATCGCCTCTATGCCCGACTTCAAGGGCTATATAAACGACGTCGGAGGCCCGACCGCCAACTTCCGTTATCCCTCTTGCGACAAGCAGGAAAAGTGCGGTGTTTGTCCGGGTAAAAAGTGCCTTGCACCGACACCATGTAAAAACCTTAAAGTTGATCACACGGAGTATGCTCACATGCTACGCGAGATCGAGAAGATAAAAGGCGTAAAGAAGGTGTTCGTGCGCTCGGGAATCAGATTTGACTATCTCATTCTCGACGAGGACGATACGTTCTTCCGCCAGCTTGTGACGCACCACACCTCGGGCCAGCTCAAGGTAGCGCCCGAGCATTGCGCTCTCAATGCTCTTACGATGATGGGAAAGCCTCCGATCGAGGTCTTCGAGAAATTCAAGCGCAAGTTCTTCAGGCTCAGCGACGAGGCGGGGCTTGAGCAGTATCTTGTACCTTACCTTATGTCCAGCCATCCGGGCTCGACGATGAAGGATGCTGTTGATATGGCGCTTTGGCTGAAGCAATGGGGCTACTCTCCCGAGCAGGTCCAGGACTTCTATCCTACACCGGGAACTATCTCCACCGTAATGTATTATACAGGTATACACCCCATGACGGGCAAGAACGTGTACGTCACGACCGACTATCACGAGAAGCAGCTGCAAAGGGCTTTGCTCCAGTACTCTCGCCCCGAGAACGCCAACCTCGTCAGAGAGGCCTTGAAGATCGCCGGGCGTGAGGATCTGATCGGCAATGGCCCCGAGTGCCTTGTCAGACCTGCCTTCGGTCAGGACGGTCACACAAGATATATTCCACCGAAAAAAGGTAATAAAAGTAGTCATAATTCATCGAAAAACGGAGGACCGTCGGCAAAAAAGCCTAAGAGTACAAGATCCGCAAAGTCCTCAAATGATAAGTATTATCAGCCGATTCTTGATGCAAAAAAACCGAAAAAGAGTAAGCTTGAGCGTATTTTCGGTGAGGAAGCGTCGAGAATACGTCTTGAAAGTGCGAGAATGACGGATAATAATCATAATACAAGGACCAAAAATACATCTCGCGGACAGACTCCACCCTCCCAAAAGGGCGCAAATGTAACCCAAAGGGGTACAAAAACGGGCGCGAAGGGCAAAAAGCGCTAAAGGCGCGGTATATATCATAGATCCGTATCGGTCGACCCGCTCTCGGCGGCTTGTCTTTTCCGCTCTTTGAACCAATTTCGTAAAAAACACGAACGGTGCAAAACGAAAAAACAGAGCAGACGGACAAGTTTTTCAAAAAGGGGTCAAAAGGACTACGAAATGGTAAAAAACAGTAAAAAACGGAAAAGTGGAGAAATGGGTAAAAACACGTGTTTTCAACACATTCAACACTCCAAATGTTGAAAAGATGTTGGTTTTGCTGTTCAAAATTAGGTTTGCCTTGAAAAATCGAGGGTATTCGACAAAAACTTTTCCACATTTTCAACACAATTTAATGTTGATAACTTTTTCATAAGTTCTCGTTCTTTTATAAAAAACTGGGGAATATGGAAGATTATCCGTAAAAAAACGGCAAAATCGTAAAAAACAAAAGCGAGTTTTTCAAGACTTTTCGCGATTTTGATTAAGTATTTTTTACGAAACGCGGAAAAGACGGCAGAAAAATAAGAAAAAGACGGAAATGGAAATGGACAGAAGTATATTAAAGGAAGAATTTATTAAAGCGAAGAGAGCGCTCTTTGACAAGGTGTATTCCGAGCATTTAAATCCCGAGCAGCGCCGCGCGGTATTTACCGTAAACGGCCCTGTGCTTGTCCTTGCCGGAGCAGGATCGGGAAAGACCACGGTGCTTGTAAACAGAGTAGCCTACATAATTAAATACGGTAACGCGTACTTCTCGGAATATCTTCCCGATGACGTCGACGAGGATACGGTAGATGCCTTAAAGCTCGCTGCCGATATGCCCGCTGAGGATGTAGAGGAAATACTTCCTCAGTTCATAACCTCGCCCTGTCCGCCTTGGTCCGTGCTTGCAATCACTTTCACAAATAAGGCTGCGGGAGAGATAAAGACGAGGCTGCTTGATACCTTTGGCGATGCCGATATAGCCAAGAGTGTTTGGGCGGGCACCTTTCATTCGATATGTTTAAGGATCCTTCGTAAGTACGGTGACAGACTCGGCCTTCGCGATGGATTCTCCATCTACGATACTGACGATAAAAAAAGAATGATCAGCCATTGTATGAAGGAGCTCGAGATAGATGAAAAGAAGCTCGCTCCCAAGGCCGTCGCCTCGGCTATCAGCATGTCCAAGGATAAGCTCGAGGGCCCGTCCGATATGGAGATAACCAGGGATCCGCGTACAAAAGAGATCAAGAAGATATACGAGCTGTACCAGACGCGTATGATGGCTAATAACGCCGTTGATTTTGACGACATCATCATGCTGACTGTTAAGCTCCTGCAAGAGAATCCCGACATTCTTGAGTATTATCAAAACAAGTTCAGATACGTGCTCGTTGACGAGTACCAGGACACCAACTACGCGCAATTCGTCCTTACGAAGCTTATTGCTGACGGAAGGCGCAACATTATGGTAGTCGGCGACGATGACCAAAGTATCTATCGCTTCCGCGGTGCTACTATAGAGAATATACTTAACTTCGATACCACATACCCCGATGCAACGGTGGTCAAGCTTGAGCAGAATTACCGCTCTACGGCAAATATCCTCGCAGCGGCGAACGCGATAATAGCCAATAATAAGCAAAGACACAAAAAGAGTCTTTGGTGCGCAAAGGGTGATGGAGAGAAAATCACCGTCAAAGAGGCTGTCGATCAGAACGATGAGGGTAGATTTATCGTAGAGAAGGTGATAAAGGGAGTGCGTGAATCAGGACGGAAATACTCCGACTTTGCCGTGCTCTACCGTCTCAACGCTCTTGGAAGAGCCTTACAGACCGCATTTACTAAGAGCGGTGTGCCCTTTAGGGTTGTCGGAGATATGGGCTTCTACGACCGTAAAGAGGTCAAGGATATGATCGCTTACCTCTCCGTGGTATCATATTCCGGAGATAATTTGCGACTTAAGAGGATAATAAATGAGCCCAAGCGTAAGATAGGAGCTGCAACCGTCGAGGCTATTGAGTCGCTCGCTAATTCAAACGGTCTCTCTATGTATAATGTGATTGAAAGGATAGATGACTATCCCGTTCTTTCCAAGAGCAGGGAAAAGCTCCTCTCCTTCGTTTCGATCATCGAGGATGTGAAGGCGAGTTGCAATCTCCCCTCAGAAATGCTCACGGTACTCTTTGAGAAGACCGGATACCGCAAAATGCTCGAGGCAGAAGGCTTTGAGGGAGAGGGAAAGATAGAAAACGTCAACGAGCTTATAACCGCGGCTCTCGAGTATGAAAAGAGAGTTACCGAGAGCGAGGAAGAGCCTACTCTTACCGGATTCCTCGAAGAAGTATTTCTCATCAGTGACGTTGATAAATATGATGAGAACGCCGACGCGGTCGTGCTTATGACCGTACACGCTGCAAAGGGCCTTGAGTTCCCCGTTGTATTCCTTGCCGGTATGGAGGACGGTATTTTCCCTTCTGAGGCAGACAGAGAAAGTGACACAGAGATGAGCGAGGAGCGAAGACTTGCCTACGTTGCTATAACGAGGGCTAAGGAAATGCTCTATATAAGCTACGCCAAAGAGAGAATGATGTATGGAAGGACGCTTTATGGCAGACTGTCACAGTTTGTTAGGGAAGAGCTGCCGCCGGAGCTTACCGCGCGTGATATTCCAAGGCGCGAACCGCCAAGGCGCACGAATTACTATACTCCATACAGAGAGAACGCTTTTATCCCGTCTCCCAAGACGTCAGGCGAGCTTTCGCGCCGCCCCGAGATCGGAAATGCTCAGGACAGAAGGCGCGGAGCGGAGAAGTTTGGAGTCGAGAGGCTTGCTAAGGGTGACAGAGTCCTTCACGCTATATTTGGTGAGGGAGTGATACTTTCCTCGCGCGATATGGGAGGCGACGTGCTCTATGAGGTCAGCTTTGATAACGGACAGATCAAGAAGCTTATGGCAACCTTCGCAAAGCTGAAGAAAATATAAATTAATCGGAACTTGTTTAAATATTTGCGGTCAAAAATGGTAATATTCAAAGATTATCATCTGCAAATATGAGAAAAAATATAATAAAAATCAAAAAAAGAGATTAAAATGCAAGAAAAAATAAAATACGTTCTGTTTGACCTTGACGGTACGCTTTTGTCTACGCTTGACACGATAACTCATCACTTGAATGGGGCATTAAAAAAGCACGGTCTTGACTGTATAGAGGTGGATGATACGCGTAGATTTATAGGCAACGGGGCAAGAAAGCTTGTCGGAAGAGCCGTAAACAAGTGCGGATCGAATGACGAGAGCCTCATATTAGATGTTCTCGCGGATTATAACGAGGCGTACGACCGTGATCCGCTGCCTCATACTCACCCTTACGAGGGGATAAATGAGCTTATCCTTAATCTATTTGAGCGTGGAATACACCTCGGAGTGGTTACCAATAAGCCTGATCCCACGGCTAAAAAGCTTATTGAACACTTTTTCCCGGGAAAATTTGAGGTGGTGAGCGGCGGCAGGGCAGGTATAGAGTTGAAGCCGGATCCCAAAGAGGCTCTCTCGATTTTATCTGCCATGGGAGGTCGCCCCTTGGAATGTGCTTTTGTCGGAGATACATCCGTTGACGTCCTTACAGGCAAGAATATGCAAGCAGCACTGTCCGTGGGAGTGTCCTGGGGATTCAGAGACGCTGACGAGCTCGTATCCGCCGGTGCTGACGAGGTCATCGATAACGCGTCCGAGCTGCTTGGACTAATTGGTGGATAGTATGAAGATAAGAAAGCTTGTTTCTATACTTTTGCTTATCGTTTTGTCAGTTTCGCTTTTCTCTTGTAATAAGGGAAAGCGCGTAGAGTACTGTGAATTGGGCCTGGTCCTTACCAAGGATTTTGAGGCCTATGATTCCGAGGGTGCCTTTAGTGTTGCTTACTCTGACGGAAATACCATAGTCGGTATTTCGCGTTATTCCTTCGTGGACTGTGAGGAGCTCGGCTTGCTTACGACCTACACTCCTACAAAGCTTGCCGAGGTCTATCTCGATATGATGGACCGCGCGGTCGACGAGGGGGTGAAAAGGCACGGTGACGTCCCGTATTTTACCTATACCGGCTCCGCTGAGGACGGCTCGTCATACTTTTATATGCCTACTTTTTACCGTACACCGTACGCCTACTTTGTAATCACGTTTATCACGCCAAAATCCAGAGAAGTGGAGGGGCGTGTCGAGTTTTTCGACTATATTGATAGTGTATATCTGTTGAATGAGTATTTGTGACAGTAAAACGTTCATCGATATATTCTTTTACAAATTCTCTCTTGATAAAATGGTTAAATGACCGAAAATGACAACTATACTATACAAATAATGTATATAAGGAGACAAAAATGAAGAAGTACGTTGTTTCGATTGTTCTGTTATTCGCGATGCTGCTTAACTTATTCAGCTTCACTGCATGTAACGCGCCGGACGACGGTAAGGACGGTGGCGGCGATGAGCAGGGCGGTCAGGGTTCATCAGATGTTGAGGTGCCGGAGAATGTTGAGGAGTGGCTTGAGGGCAGGTACTCTGATTTTGACCTACCGCGCGAGAAGCTCGAGGGCGCCCTTGAGGATGCGTTTGCCAAGGTTGATTACATGATCACTACCCTTGACGGTAGATTCCCGAACGAGTGCAGCAAGAATAACGTGTACTCCGTGCATGACAATAACGACGGAAGGAGCACGTGGACTACCGGTTTCTGGACGGGGATACTGTGGCACTCCTACGAGCTTTCCGGTGAATATAAGTATAAGCAGCTCGCCAACGAGCACGTGCCCACCTTCTATAAGCGCATAGACGAAAAGATCGGTGTAAACCATCACGATATGGGCTTTCTCTTTATTCCCTCCTGCGTTGCGGCGTATAAGCTTGACGGCAACGTCCAGGGCAAGACTGCGGCTATCAAGGCTGCAGATCACCTTATTTCCAGATACCACGAAAAGGGCGAGTTTATTCAGGCGTGGGGCTCTGTTGGAGCCGACGATAACTATAGACTTATAGTTGATTGCCTGCTCAACATTCCTCTCCTTTATTGGGTGAGCGAGGTGACCGGCGATGCAAAATATAGAGATATAGCCTACAAGCACTTCACTACGACTGTAAATACTTGCTACCGCGAGGACGGCAGCACATATCATACCTACTATTTTGACAAGGTGACCGGTCTCCCCCTTCGCGGAGTTACCGCGCAGGGCGCGTCTGACGAGTCTACATGGTCTCGCGGCCAAGCCTGGGGTATGTACGGACCTATGCTCACCTACATCTATATTCAGGATGAAAAGGCGCTCGAAACCTTCATTTCCGCGGCGAATTACTACCTTGCGTATCTGCCGGAGGACTACGTCGCGTACTGGGATCTTTCCTTCACCGACGGCGACGACGAGCCGAGAGACTCCTCCAGCGCGTCTATTGCCGTCTGCGCTATGCTTGAGGCGATAAAGCACATGGACGAGAACGACCCTCAGCGCAGAGTGTTTGTCAACGCATGCAACAGGATCATGAATTCACTTATTGATAATTACACCACTAAGGATTTACCCGAGGCTAACGGCCTGCTCCTTCACGGAACCTATAGCAAGCCCGGAAACAACGGAGTTGACGAGATGACTATGTGGGGTGACTACTTCTATATGGAAGCTCTGCACAGAATGCTTGATCCGGAGTGGGAGCTTTACTGGTAAATCATTTTTCCTATAAATATGGGCGGCGCGCCCCCTTGCAAAAAAGGACAAAGCATGAAAAAACTTATTCTTTTACTCACGCTTTTATTAAGCTTCGTTTTACTCTCATCCTGCGTTACTGAGAACAGGGACAACGGAAATGAGGGCGGACAGGAACCGCATGTGTGCGAATTTACCGTGGAGTCCACGAAGTCTACGTATATAAAGGAAAGGGCTACCTGCACCGAGAGAGCGGTTTACTACTTGAGCTGCTCTTGTGGAAAGATGGGTGATGAAACTTTTTCTTACGGTGAGCTCGCAGGCCACCGCTATGCAAAAATTACTTCCTCGGAGTTTTTGGTTAAGGAGGCAACCTCCAAGACTGCGGCTATCTATCTTAGATCCTGCTCAGCGTGCGGCGCGGTTGGTACCGATACATTCGTTTACGGTGATCCCATAAAACTGACCGAGGAACAAAAGCAGTATCTGCCAACCTCGGTGACGGTTACACTTTACGACGTTGAAGGCGGCGTGTACGGCTTCACGTATAATACGCTTTTCTGTCCGGAGGATCCTGTCATACAGATCAGGGAGGAGGGAAAGACCGAGTGGCGCGAGTACGTCCCAAGGTCATATGAGACCGCGACTCTCGATGCCTCTGACACGACAGTTCAGTACTTCATCTCCAAGGCCGAAATTGCCCTTACCCCCGGTACCGTGTACGTTTATCGCATATCTGATAGGGCGAAAAACGTCTCTACTCCCGAGGTAATTCTCAAAACACAAGATGAAGGCCGGGACTCATTCACCTTCACGCATATAAGCGACTCTCAGGCCGGACACACAGAGTTTGGCATGGTTATGGAAGCTATAAACGGAAGGTCTGATTTTGCTCTTCATACGGGTGACGTTGTTCAGCATGCGCAGTACGAATACGAGTGGCGTGAAATGCTCGACGACAATTACGAGACGGTCATGAGTATGCCCATAATGGCAATCTCCGGCAACCACGAGACTACCTATGCAAGCACGACATATCAGACCTACGATCACTTTAACAATAAGATACCCGATCAGAGCTCGACTGCAAACGGATACTACTATAGCTTCGTTTATAATGACGTTAAGTTCATTATGCTGAACACGAATGATCTTGTAGGGAATAAGATCAAGGACGAGCAGTATAATTGGCTGATAAGCGAGCTTCGGAATAACACCTGCAGATGGACTGTAGTAGCTATGCACAACCCTATGTATTCTGTCGGGAAGTACGGCTCAAATGAGGAAAAAAACGCCATAGCCCTCGCTCTTAGAGAACAACTCGGAGATGTGTTTTACGAGTATGGAGTCGACCTCGTTTTACAGGGGCACGATCATACAATATCCAGGACATATCCGATAGGTAAAGACGGCGCTGCTAACTCTGAAACCACGGTCGAGGAAAACGGTGTTTCGTATATAGTGGATCCCGATGGAGTCATCTACGCGATGAACGGACCCGCAGGCACTCAGCAGCGAGTTCCCGAGGAAAGCTATGAGGACGTATATGCCTATGCCGAAACGTCAAAAAAGGCTTCTTGGGCGGATATCACGGTTAATAATGATACCCTTACCGTTACGGTAAAGTGGATAGACGGCTCGGGTGAGCACGTCTATTACACCTGGGGCATTAAGAAGAGCTGACGAATAACCGGTAGGAAAAATAATAAAAGACTGTCGATGAAGCTACATCGGCAGTCTTTTATTTCACACGGGGTGGGGTTTTGCTTTGAAAAACCATTTTCGCTATTTGTACGGTATATTTTCAGACGTATACGGACACCACGGCGTTTAATTTGCCTTTTCTGCTCATGGAGTCAAAGCTCTCGTAGATGAAGCGCCCGTGACCTCGCACACTCACCTTATCTCCGGCCTTCGGTACGTAGGATACCGATTCAATTTCCTTGCCGTTGACAAAGACGAGCCGCCTTTTGATGAGTGACTGGCCGTCGTCGCGCGAGAGGGAGAACACCTTTGCCACCACGGCATCGATCCTCTCGCTCTGGATCTGTATTCTTTTTCTCTCGGTGCGATAGAGCTCGCCCTCGGGCAGATCGTACGTTACAGAGGCCTTGACGTCGGTTCTTTTTACACGTAAGAGCTCACCCGTGATAAATTCCGCTATCCTATCCTCGGCAAAAACGTAGCCTACGTTAACTCTTATCACTATGTCGCCGAGCATGCTCCTCTCGATACCGAGATTCAAAAGAGCTCCGAGAAAATCGCGGTGTGTCAGCTTGTCAGCAAACCTCATTGCTAAGGGCTCGACCTTGATGGTGACGATGGGGAAGGGAGCGTCGTAGCCGATCTCCTCCTCGACACCAAATCTTGCGATAACCCTCTCCGCTCCCTCGGCGCCCCCGTACAGAGTGATGCTCCCGGGACGAGTCCTCGGCAGAGCCTCTAAAAGCGCGGACTGCTCAGCAAGGCCGAGAAACTGCGTGAAGGTGAAGTAGCCGCCTCGGTCGGCCTTTCCGTAAAGCTCGACGAAGCGTTTTTTTAATAATTCAAGCTCGTCACTCATTATACGAGCTCAACGGGGTAGAGTATCTTAAGCTGGTTGATCTTTCTTTCGTACGCCTCGCGTCTTTTCTCGTTCAGTACCATCTCGGAGAGCTGGGGAGCGATCTCGTCGTAGGGCATAACGCTTTCATCGGACTTTGAGTTGAGCTTGATCAGGTGGTAGCCGAACTGTGTCTTTACGGGCGCCTTGGTCATCTCACCGACCTCGAGCTCAAATACCGCGGTGTCAAACTCGGGTACCATCTGGCCTCTGCCAAAGTCACCGAGGTTTCCGCCTCTCTGTCCGGAGGGGCAGGTGGAGTGCTCCTTTGCAGCGTCGGCAAAGCTTACCTCTCCGCTCTCGATCTTCGCGAGTATCTCGAGCGCCTTTTCCTCGCTCTCAACGAGGATGTGGTCGGCGTTAACCGTCGGTCCCTGCTTGAATCTGTCGATATTGTCCTCATAGTACTTCTTGACGTCCTCGTCGGACACCTTTACCGCCGCGAGCACCTTGTTGCCCGCATAGTTGATCAGAAAGTTTTCTCTTAACCTTGCAAGCTCGGCCTTGAACTCGGGCTCGGTCTCGAGGAGATTGTGTCTTGCATCGAGAAGGAGGAGCTTAGAGCTGATTATCTGATCGAGGATCGCGCGTCTGCCGTCGGGGGTATTGTAGCCTTGACCGCGAGCGCCGAGCTCTGAGAGAAAGTCGTCAACCTCTTTTTCTGTTACGGTGAGCGCGCCCACCTTTGCTAAAATCTTGTTTTCCATTTTTTATCTCCTTGTTTATATTATCTTGTTCTCAATCCCTTGGGATAGTGATTCTTTATCTTTCCGCCTGAGGCTTTGCCGCCGCCGAGGGGGGCACCCTCAAAGAGAACAGCGCACCAGCCTTTTAGGTTTTCTGCCGCGTCTATCTCCTCTCCTCTTAAATACTTTTCGACTCTCTCGTCCGAGCGCGAAAGGTTTATCTTCCTCCCAAACAAGTCTGCATAGGCGGAGAAGAACTGATGGTGAGGCACGAGCGTTGAGCCCTTGATCTCGCCGAGCAGCACACCTGCCATAAATACCGACGAGCGGGGCACGGGACAGGAGTGAGAGAGGAGGACAATGTTATCCCCCACCTTGCAGACTCTACCGCGCGGAGCGGAGAATAATGCCTCTTTAAAGAAAGAGTCGACTGCAGCTATCTCCTGCTTTGAGAGAGGCTTTGCCTCATCCTTGTAAATTATTCTTTGCTTTATTTCGGCTTTAGCGTCTCTTTGCATCAGAGCAAGGAACTGCCCCTCACCTTCGGATACGTGCGGATAAAAGCGTCTTGCATATTCAATATTAGCGGCGCCCTTGCCGTATTTTACAATTCCGGGAGCAGTCCTTTTCTCTATTTCCTCCTTAACCCTCACGAGGGAGAAGTCGGGGTTGTTTATAAGGAAGTCGCCGATAATCTCCTCATTTTCCTCGGGAGAGTAGGTGCAGGTCGAATATAAGAGATATCCGCCGGGCTTTACAAGGGAACGAGCGTTATTGAGTATTTCCCTTTGCCTCTTTGCCGAGATCATTACGTTTTCCTCGCTCCAGTCGGTTACTGCCTCCTCACTCTTTCTGAACATTCCTTCACCCGAGCAGGGAGCATCAACTAGGGCGAGGTCAAAGACACCCTCGAACATATCTGCAAGCCTCGCGGTGTCCATGGAGGTGACCATAGCGTTTCTTACGCCCAGTCTTTCAAAATTGCCGACAATGATCTTGGCTCTTTTCGGTACGTACTCGTTGGAGAGTAGGAAGCCTTCCTCACCGAGCCTTTCGGCTATCTGCGAGGATTTACCTCCCGGAGCAGCGCACAGATCCGCCACCCACCAGTCGGGCTCGATATCGAGAGCTGAGGCAGTAGCCATAGCGCCGGGATCCTGCATGTATACCATGCCTGCGTGGTGATAGGGAGAGGCACCCATCTGCCTTTCCTCGCGGAGGATAAAGCCATTGTCCACGTAAGAGAGGGGCTCTATATCAAACTCACCGTCCGCGACCAGCTTTTCTGCCGTGGTCTTGATGAGATTTGCTCTCATGCCGCGTACGGCATCCCTATTCTCGAGAGCGTCGATAAAGGCGGGGTATTCGTCCCCGAGTATATTTTTCATTTTTATCTTGAAGCCTTCGGGAATCATATCTACCTCCATAAAAATATCACATAAAGTATACAGCATTTGACCGACAAAGTCAATCTTTTTATCTTTTTAATTAGTGATTACGCAATCTGCGTAGGAAAATTTAACAAAATATTAAGTTTTACAGAAAACAAAGAAGTTGACTTTTTGGCGCTGAAGTGATAAAATTTAAATGTAAAAAACGGGCACGAGCCTAGGCAAGAGAAAATAATACGAACCAGCTCTAAAGCGTGAATTTTCAGCGCTTTCGGCACTTATCTCTCTTGCAAAGTCGTACTTGGCTGCGAGAGCCAAGCACCAAAATCATCTTAAAATTCAGGCATTAGAGTTCT
>JAFTIN010000003.1 GCA_017456895.1 Clostridia bacterium | reverse complement strand
CCTTTGGGGAGGGGGGACCGCCACGGGGTTCCCAAAAACGAGCGAAGTCGAGTTTAGGGGTTCGCGTTATGACGGTGGGTGAGGTTGCGATAAACTAACTTTTAATAAACCTCATCCACCACTTTGTGGTCCCCTTAGTCTCGCCTGCGGGCTCGGTCACCTCGGGGGAAAACGATATTCAATCGTTTTCTAACACCCTCGGTTTCACTACGTTACCCAAGGGGGAAGGTTGGAAAAGCTACCCTTCGCTGCCTTTCATTCTTTTCATCGGTTAACCTCCATTGAACCACGCGACTATCACGTGGTTTTCGTTATACAAAAAAGCCGTGAAGGAGATATTTCTTCACGGCTATAAAATTAATAAGGATCAGTCGCAGCAGGGATCGACAACGGGTATCTCGGGATCGGGGGTGAGATCGGGCTGCGTTGTATCGCCAAGACCGGAAGCCTCAGCGAAGATGACGTTGGATTTGGTCATCTCAACGACGTCGGTGGGGACTATGATCTTGGAGGCTCTGCCGTTGGACATAGCCACGAGAGCGTCGTACTTCTTAAGCTCGAGCACGGCCGAGTCAACGCCTGCCTCTCTGAGCTCGCGAAGACCGTCAGCCTCAGCCTTTTTAGCGAGGTAGATAGCCTTAGCTTCACCCTCTGCTCTTGCGATACGTGCATCTCTTTCACCCTCTGCGGCGAGAACCATAGCCTGCTTGTCACCCTCTGCGCGGGTGATGGCAGCCGCCTTGTGTCCCTCTGCCTGGAGGAGGGTCTCACGACGGTCGCGCTCTGCCTTCATCTGCTTTTCCATCGCGTTCTGGATCTCTGCGGGAGGAATGATATTCTTAAGCTCAACACGGTTGACCTTGATGCCCCACTTGTCGGTCGCCTCGTCGAGGATCTCGGTCATCTTGGCGTTGATTGTATCACGGGAGGTGAGCGTACCGTCGAGCTCAAGCTCACCTACGATGTTACGAAGAGTGGTAGCCGCAAGGTTGGAGAGCGCGGATATGGGGTTTACCGCACCGTAAGCGTAGAGCTTAGCGTCATAGACTGCAAAGTAGATGACGGTGTCGATCTGCATGGTTACGTTATCCTTGGTGATAACGGGCTGAGGGGGAGAGTCGAGCACCTGCTCCTTGGTGGTAACTGTATTTGCTATTCTCTCAAGGATCGGTATTTTGATGTGGATACCTGCGGTCCAGGTGGTCTTGTACTTACCGAGGAACTCGATAACGTACTCGTGCGCCTGGGGTACGATCTTGATACAAGCGGCCAGAATTGCAATAATGAGAGCAAGAACTATTCCAATAATTAAAAACGGCATAATAAATCTCCTTTTTATTTTTATAAAGTAATTACTACTCTATCTTTATATTACCCTATTATAATGAAAAAGTCAAGAAAAAATGAAAAAGAGCTACGAAACGGTACCTTGGCGGTATCCTTCATAGCTCTTTTTGTGAAGCTTTTGCGAGCTTTTGACAAAAAGCTCAATTATTCTCCGTGTTTTAAACCTCGGGCTTCATTGTGGGTAGCAAGCAAAAAATAACTGAATGTTGTTTTTGCGCAGCGAAACCGCCCAAAGCAAGAAGCGGGCAGAGCCGCAGACTTGCGGAGGCGATAGTACGCGACTATGCGACGGTGGCGGGCAGAGTCATAGAGGGAATAAAGTGTTAAACTTCAGGCTTCATTGTGGGGAAGAGAAGCACGTCTCTTATCGACGCGGAGTCGGTAAGAAGCATTACGAGACGGTCAACGCCGAAGCCGAGACCTCCTGTGGGAGGCAGACCGTACTCAAGCGCGGTGATGTAGTCGTAGTCGACCTCTGCGGTGGTGTTGGGATCCTGCGCTCTCTTTGCCGCAACCTGACTCTCAAATCTCTCGCGCTGGTCGATGGGATCGTTAAGCTCGGAGAATGCGTTACCGTACTCGGTGCAGTTGATGAAGTACTCGAATCTCTCGGTGAAGTTTGGATCTGTGGGCTTTCTCTTTGCGAGGGGAGAATTCTCCACGGGGTAGTCGTAGATGAAGGTGGGCTGGATGAGCTTATCCTCCACGAAGGCGTCGAAGAGCTCAACGAGAACGGTGCCCTTTGTCGCATCCTTGGGAACCTCAACGTGGTGAGCCTTGGCGCACTCGCGCGCCGCCTCGTCGTCTGCCCAGTCGTTGTAATCAATGCCGGAATACTTCTTCACAGCCTCAACCATGGTGAGTCTGTCCCAGTGGCCGAGGTCGATCTCGGTACCCTGGTAGGTGATCTTAGTATCGCCGCAAACCTCCTTGGCGAGCATCTTGTACAGCTCCTCAACAAGGTCCATCATTCCGTAGTAGTCGGTGTAAGCCTGGTAGAGCTCAATGGTGGTGAACTCGGGGTTGTGCTTGGGGTCCATGCCCTCGTTTCTGAAGATCCTGCCAACCTCGTATACCTTGTTCATACCGCCGACGATAAGACGCTTGAGGTAGAGCTCGGTCTCTATACGGAGGTACATATCAATATCGAGGGTGTTGTGGTGAGTCTTGAAGGGGCGCGCGTTTGCTCCGATCTCGAGAGGGAGGAGTATAGGGGTATCAACCTCAAGGAAGCCCTTGTCGTCGAGATACTGTCTGATGAGCTTGAGTATCTTGGAGCGCTTTACAAAGGTGTCCTTGACCTCGGGGTTGACGATGAGGTCGACGTATCTCTGTCTGTATCTCTGCTCAAGATTGGTAAGACCGTGGAACTTCTCGGGAAGGGGAAGGAGCGCCTTGGCAAGAAGGGTAACGCTCGTCGCGTGGATGGAGATCTCTCCGGTCCTGGTGCGGAAAAGGGTACCCTCAACACCGAGACAGTCACCGATATCCCACTTCTTGAAGGAGGCGTAGTCCTCCTCGCCGATGGAGTCTCTCGCGACGTAGAGCTGGATCTTACCCTCGCCGTCAAGAAGGTGGGCGAAGGACGCCTTGCCCATAACTCTCTTGCCGACCATTCTGCCGGCAACTCTTACGGTTATGCTCTCGCCCTCTTTGAGTGTATTCTCGCGCTCCTCGAACTCACGAATAGCTTCGGGAGCGGAATGGGTAACGTCGTACTTTGTGATTTCAAAAGGATTTTTGCCCTGCGCAACAAGGTTTGCGAGCTTCTCGCGTCTGATGGCAAGCTCGCTGGTGCTTTGGATCTGATTGTTGTCCATTTTGAATTCCTTTCATTTTTATGGATATAAAGCGACTACTGAAAGTCACTGTAAAATGCTAATATTAGTTGTCCTTTGCTCTGGATACGCTCTTGATCTGGAGGTGCTGGACTCTCGCGCCCTCGACAACGACCTCGTCACCCTCGGACGCACCGAGAAGAGCCATACCGATGGGGGAGGAGTCGGAGATCTTACCGTTCTCGTGATCGGTCTCATAGGAGCCTACGATGTGGTAGGTGAACTCTCTCTTTCTCTCCACGTTGTAGAGAACTACGATGGAGCCGACGCTGACCTTGCTCTCGTCGATCTGAGACTCGTCGATAACCTTTGCGTTTGCGATCATCTCGCGTAATTCGTCGATTCTTGCATGTATAACCGCCTGCTCCTGCTTAGCTGCATCGTACTCGCTGTTTTCGGAGAGGTCGCCGTAAGCTCTCGCTTTGGATATTTCCTTTTTGTTCTCCTCAACTCTTACGTTAATAAGGTGGTCGAGCTCATCCTGCAGAGCCTTGAAGCCCTGGGGCGTGTAAAATTTCTGTTCCATTTTCTTTTTCTCCAATGTATTTATTTATGCTGCGACTCCGAGATTAACCGTGGTGCCGCCTTTTGTTAGCTTGAGTATTTCTTCCTTTGCACATTCAAAGGGAGCGTCCTTGTCGGATACCTCCTCGACCACGTATTCGGGGATAACTCCGATGCCGTCAAAGTTGACGTCCGAGGGCGGGTTAAAGTAGCCGATGGTGTAGGTTATGCCGGACATATCGTAAAGAGAGTAGCTGTTCTGCGCCACGCCCTTGCCGTAGGTGGTGGTGCCGACGATGACTGTGTCGAGCACACCCTCCTTGCCGTAATCTCTCATAGCCGCGGTGAAGAGCTCGCCCGCAGAGGCGGTGCCCTCGTTACAGAGGACGGCTATAGGAAGATCGACGGAGTGTCCGTCTTTGGTGTAATACACGTTTTCATGACCGTTTTGGGTATATGAGCCGATCCTTCTGGACTCGCTGTCCGGGGCAAGATAGTCGATAACGTCCACGACCGAGGTAAGAAGTCCGCCGGGGTTGTATCTCATATCTATAATAAGCGCGACCGCGCCGTTTGCCTCGCAGTGATCCACAGCCTCCTTAAACTCGGCGGGAGTGTTCTGGAGGAACTGGGTGATCTGGATATATCCGACCTTATCCTCGTCTATATCGTAGAGGACGGTTCTCTCGGAAATGATCCTTCTGGTCACGGTGAACTCTATGAGCTCGTCGCCGCGTCTGACGGTGACCTTTACCGTGGAGTCTACCTCGCCCGCAACCATTGAGACGAGCTCCTCCGCGGATGCCTCCTCAAGGGTTACTCCGTCGACCGCGTAGATGACGTCTCTCGGCTTAATGCCGGCTTCTGCCGCTCCCGAGTCCGGGTAGACCATCTGTATTTCGAGCGTCTCCTGATTCATAAGTACGCCGATACCGACGAACTCTCTGCCACCCTCGAGGCTGCCGATAAACTCGGCGAACTCCTCCTCCGTGCGGTAGAAGGCGTAAGGATCTCCTATAGAGGAGAAGAAGCACTTGAGAAGCGCGTCTGTGACCTCCTTCTTGTTCTCGAGGTCGATCACGTCGTAGTAGTATTCGACAAACAGGAGTGCGGTGTCCTTAGCTATCTGTCTCTCCTCGGGCAGCTCTTTATAGAAGTCGCTCTCAAGCTGAGATTCTATAGCATTCATTTTGTAGGAGTTGATGTTCCCGATGCCGTACTTTTTGAGGTATGAGGAAACAAAGGTGTATCCATAGTCCTCACCGCCGAGAGTCTGTACGTTGTCGGTGATCTCGTTCTTGTCGAGAACGGTGGTCTCTTTGTTGGTGAGAAAAGCGTATCCGAGGATGCCAATGATCAGAATGAGACAGCAAATGATGACGGCAACTCTAAGTTTCCTAAGAGGGGAAGAGTAGTTCATTGACATATTCTATCTCCTTATTCATTTGATATTGTCAAGAAACGGGGCTGCCGCAAACGACAGCCTCGCAAAGTAATCAGAATTTGGTGGGTTTGCCGTTGAGATATTTCTTGACCATGAGCGCAACCTTAAAGGTTACGGCGTGGTCGAACTCACGAAGGTCAAGTCCGGTGAGCTTTCTGATCTTCTCAAGACGGTAAACAAGGGTATTTCTATGTACGAAGAGCTTTCTTGAGGTCTCGGAAACGTTGAGGTTGTTCTCGAAGAAGCTCTGTACGGTCATAAGAGTCTCGCGGTCGAGCGACTCGAGCGAGCCCTTCTTAAATACTTCCTGAAGGAATATTTCGCAAAGAGTGGTGGGGAGCTGGTAGATAAGTCTGCCGATGCCGAGGTTGTCGTAGGACATGATGGGGCGCTCGATGTCGAACACCTTACCTACCTCGAGAGCGATCCTTGCTTCCTTATACGCTCTTGCAAGATCCTTGAGCTTTTCAACAATAGAGGAGATACCGATAAGGAGCTTTGCCGCATACTCGGTCTGCGCCTGACGGAGGATGCCCTGGACCTCAGCCTCGAGATCCTCGGAGGTGGTGCCGTCCGATACTTCCTTTACTATTACTATGTCCTGCTCACTGATGTTGATAACGTAATCCTTGGTCTTATCCGATACAATGTTCTGGATGATCTCATAGGGAGCGACCTCCGTAGCGCCCTGGAACTTAACAACGATTACCGCGCGGTACTCGTCGTTACCCATATGGAGCTCGTTGGACTTGATGTATATGTCGTTGGGAAGAATGTTGTCAAGGATAATGTTCTTGATAAATGAGCCCTTGTCGTATTTCTCGTCGTACAGGCTCTTGATATTGCCGAGAGATACCGCGAGGATCTGCGCTACCTTTTCAGCCTCCTTGTCATCTCCTTCAACGAAGACGATGCAGTCGTTTTTGCTGTTGGCGTTGATGAACTTGTAGGTGTAGCCGTCTATGACCATGGAGTCGCGGGAGAAGGAGAGCTCCTCCTTTACACGCTGTCTTGACTCGCCTATCTTTGCAAGCTCGGAGCAGGCGATAATAATGCCGTTTTCGTCGATCGCGCCGATAGTACGTCCTACAATATCCTTCATCTGGTGGATCACCGTCTGGAACAAGCGGTTAGACATAATTAATTATCCTTTCATTCTTCTGCAGTAAAAAAATCTTGTATTTTGCCGCAATATTCGATGTCTTTCGTAATCGAAAACCCTACCGCATGAAATGTGGTAAGGTCGATTTGTCTATACTGTACTATATTTTACATTATTTTTGGACAAATTTCAATAGTTTTTAAAAAAAATATTACGAAATACACAAAACAGTCACAAAATCATTGTGAAAATTAACATTAGTTATATTAAAATGTTCATTTATGCTTTAAATAAGCCTAAAAAGAGCAAAAATACCGCGCCACATTGAGCTTGGCTCGGTCCGTGGCGCGGTGTAATATGAGTTGTGTTTTTGAAATCAGAGTTCAAAATGATAGGATATGGCCGAGAGACAGTAGTCGGGCGCGGTCTCACAGCGCAGGATCCTCGGGCCGAGACTGACGCATTTTGCTCCGGAGTCGGTTATTGCCGCCGCCTCCTCTTTGGAGAAGCCGCCCTCGGAGCCTATGATAACGGCGATATTTCCGTCAGCTCTGCCGTAGCCCTCGAGTACGCTCTTTAATGACTCGGTGCCTTCTCCCTCGTAGCAAAAGAGGGTGAGGTCATAGTCCTTTGTTCTTTGGAGCAGATCCTTGAATTTTATCATTCTCTCCACCTTCGGCAGCCTTGATCTGCCGCACTGCTTTGCGGCCTCCTCGGCTATTCTCGAGAGCCTGTCGGTGATCTTACCGAGCTTGTCCTCGGTAGGACGCTTTATACATCTTGAGGACTCAAAGGGGACGATATACGAGGCGCCGAGCTCTACCGATTTTTGCACCACTGTCTCGAGCTTATCTCCCTTCGGGTAGGCCATATAGAGGGTGATATTCACGGGGGACTCGGTGGCGCCCGGTCTTACCTCCTTTATCTCGGCTATGCACTCATCGTCGCGGATGCGCAGAAGGGTACAGAGATACTCGTTGCCACACTCGTCGCAGACGGTGACGGGGTCTAAAACCGCCATTCTTAAGGATCTGGCGATGTGGTAGGCGTCAGCGCCCCGTATGGTTATTGTACTTTCGCTTATGTTATCCTTTGTGACAAAGAATCTTGCCATAAACCGCTCCTATGTAAAGAATTGTGTGAAAAAATAGAAATTAGATGCACTTTAGAGTCGTGGTGAGATACAACTCGGGGCGCTAATGAGATGAAGCGCTTATGAGTTGATTTGCCTTTTACAAAGCAGGGCAACCCAGTCGTTTTCCTTCTCCTCGCGGATGACGGTGTACCCGTTCTCCTTTACCGAGGCTCTGACCTCATCGGCTCTGTCAATGATGATTCCCGAGAGGATAAGGGGAGCTGTGTCCGTAAGATATCCGTGGATATCGGGCATCATACGGATGATGATGTCAGAGACTATATTAGCCACGCAGAAGTCGTACTTTCCGCCCGATCTGTCGACACCCTTCAAGAGGTCGGACACTCCGACGGTGATGTTGTCGCAGCCGTCGTCCTTGGCGTTCTCTCTCGCTACCTTGACCGCCACGGGATCGATGTCATAGGCGTTGCAGGATCTTGCCCCGAGCTTGGAGGCGCAGATGGAGAGTATACCCGAGCCGGTACCGACGTCAAGCACTCTTTCTCCGCCCTTGATGAGGTCCTGCATTATTCTCATAACGAGTCTCGTCGTTTCGTGTGTTCCGGTGCCGAAGGCCATGCCGGGATCCATTCTTATGATTATCTCGCCTTCCTTGGCGTCATATTTTTCCCAGGCGGGAACTATTGTTACCTTGCCGAGGGGAATAGGCTTGTAATACTGCTTCCAGCTCTCCGACCAGTCCTCCTCGTTCATACCCTCTATGGATATCTCGTGATTTATGCCGAGGGAGGAGAGCCTTGCCTCAAGGTATACGCGGTATTCCGCGAAGTTCTTTTCCTCGGGTACGAATATGGATACCTTGACAGTCTCTCTGTCTGCGTTGAGTATCGACTCGTCCACGAGCTCACCGTACATTCCGCTTAAGGAAAAGTCGCTGTAGTCTTCTATCATCAAGCCGTTGTCAAGCATACTCATTACGGCACATATTCCGTCAAGGTCCTTTACGTGTCCGGTTACAGTCAGTTTAGTCCAGTTTCCAGCCATAATAAATCTCCGTTTTCTTTTTTTGCTATGTCTTTATCAAGATATATTCTGTCGCGCAGCTCTTCTATTGAGTCAAAGCGCTTTTCCTCTCTTAAATAACCGAGGAAGTATATGCGTACCGTCTTACCGTAGAGGTCGCCCTCAAAGTCGGCTATCAGCGTCTCGGTGTGTATCTCTCTTTCGGATACGGTCGGGCAGGAGCCAACGTTCGTTACTCCGGTGTAGGCTCTGCCGTCGATGATAACAGCGGTACGGTAGACTCCCGTCGAGAGAGGAGAGGTCCTTCTTAGGGGGAGATTCACGGTAGGGAAGCCGTACGCCTTGCCGAGTCCGAGCCCTCTTTCTACCTCACCCTCGATAGCGTAGGGGAGTCCGAGCATCCTCGTCGCCTCCTCAAGGCGCTTTTCCGAAATAAGATCTCTTATTACGGTTGCCGATAGCGGCTTGCCGTCTATTTTCTGCTCGGAGAGGATAATGGCGCTCTTGCCCGCCTTCTCCATCAGCTCGACCAGAGCGAGCGAGTCTGCTGCCGCGCCCTTACCGAAGCGGAAGTTGTATCCCGAGATGGCAAGCTCGACTCCGAGGCTGTCCACCAGCACGTCACCGATGAAGCTCTCCGGTGAGAGCCCCGAGATCGAGGAAAAGTCGGTTACGATAACCCCCTCAACTCCTAAGGATGAGAAAATCTTGATCTTTTCCTCTGTATTGTAAATTATACTTTGCGTTTTCTTGGTTTTAGACAGGGAGTCTGCGAATGTTAAGACATAGGGGCTTAACCCCTTTGCCCTCGCTTCACGGACCAGGAGGGATATGAGCTCTCTGTGTCCTACGTGTACTCCGTCAAAGTAGCCGAGCGCTACCGCTATTTTCCCGAGCTCGAGAGCCGAGGGGTAAGAATAGTATACTACGTTCATATTTCCTCCTTTCTTTTTTGCATTTTAGATCGGATAGCTCAAATTGCTTTCCAGGTATCAATGCTTGTATTTTTCTTATATTTGGAATTTTCATCCGTGTCTATCACGACCGCGGTGTTTATAGACTTTGCCTTCTTGTAGTGTATAACAAGACGAGAGTAATTGTCTCTTGACTGCTCACCCTCCGCCGGCTCTGTTCCGGTAAGGAGTCCCTCCTTGCAGTCGAGGAGCTCGAAGTGTCCGTCACCGAGCAGAGTGAGATATATTCTCTCTCCGTCCTTGTGGGTGAGGGCGCATTTTTTACCTGTATCCGAGAGATCGGCCTTGATCTTATCCGACTCAAAGTGCAGGGTGCTGAAGGCGGTCTGTGTATCTTTAAACTCTACCTCGTCCTTAATGACGAGAGTTTTTCTTCCGTTTGTCAAGAGCATACCGCGCTTTGCGCTCTTTACCTTGTCCTCTCCGTAAACGGTCGAGTTCTCTATGATACAGTATGATGCGTTATCCGATGACTTATACTCGGTCATATATCCTCGGCCGCCCGTGAGCTGGCCGTAGGGGAGGGAGGTGAGGCACAGGCAGTTGTTGCCCTCGGCGTTTCTCTTGTAGAGGGCATTATTGCCGAAGTAGCCTATACCGTTCTTTATGCCGCGGGAGTTGTAGTTGTCGGGGCCGAGATCGGTGATCCAGAGCTTGCCGAGATTATGGTAGACGAAGGCGCCCGAGTCGATCTGACAATGGCTGCCTCCCGAGGGGTTAGCTCCGCCGATCATACCGGCAAAGAGCGAGCCCTTTTCCCAACCGCTCCTTACCGTAAATGCGTCAATGCCCTCCATAGCGTAGTCGAGGGGCATGGCGTCGAGCTCGGGTATCTCTACCCCTCTCACCGTGGGGTGGTACATCATATCGAGAAGCGAAACGTACTTTCCGCCCTCGAGCTGATTTCGTCTTATGGCAAAGAGCGAGTGGTCGCCCGATATGAGCGCAAACTGATTAAAGGCTGAGGTGTCCTGACTGCTCGCGTGTCCGTCGTGGTAGTTCCAGCCGACGAAATCGGCGCTTTCGGTGTTGATGGCGTAGTAGCAGGTCTTGTCAAGTCCGCAGCCGCGCGAGAGACCGAGGTCTGTGCCGAGAGAGTCGTAGAGCGAGGCCATGGTGTTCATAAGGTTGACCGTGCCGTACGCCCAATAGGAGTTGGACTCAACGTATGAGCCGTCCGGAGCGTACTGCGTGTAGACGAGTCGGGGCTGCATAGTGCTGGTGAGCGAGGCGCCGAGAAGCTCTGTTACCTTCTCGTATTCTTCCTCGTTTATCACCTCATCCGCGCCCTCGGCAAGAACGCAGAGCGAGCCGATTATCATACCCGAGTTACATACCGAGTTCCAGTTATCGTTCTTTAATTTAAAACGCCAGCCCGTACCCTGCATAGGGCTCGGGAAGTCGCACGAGTCGTGTATCACCGAGTTGAAGCCGTGGTGCAGACCCTGTGTGTAAATTCCGCGTTTGACTGCACCCGTGTCGAGTTTTAAGCCCTTCCACGCGTTATAGAGCCAGTCGTAAACCATAGAAAGGCGCATAGTCGCGCCCGAGCAGTTGAGAAAGTGGCCGGGGCCCCAGTGGAGTCTGGAGATAACGCCGAGGGTACAGTAGTAGGCCTGCTTTGCATACCTGTCGTCGAGCGTCATCTGATAAGCGAAGGCAAGGTGCGCGATCTCGAGGAGTCTGCCCTCCGAGTGCGAGTGTCTGCCGCCTACGTCGTATTCGGTCTCGCCGTAGCCCGTGGGATCTATATCTCTGACGAGGCCGTCACCCTTTTCATTAAGGGAGGGGAAGCTGCTTGCGTAACGGTCGGCTCTGTCGATAAGCGACTTTATCAGCTTGTATTCCTCGCTGCCGTCGGCCGACGAATATATCTTTCTCAGTTTGTCAAAAATCTCTTGTGTACCAAACAGGAAGGGGTGCGTGTTACCTCTTTCGAGCAAAAGCGAGCGGAGCTGTTGTCCGACTTTGACAAAGCCCTCTCTCTCCTCGGCGGTCGCGGGAGCATAGTCAAGGGCGAGCTTACCAACCTCTATATCAAAAATGAAGGAGTGAGCGAGAGTGAGTATCTCGACAAGATCTGCCTCGGTGTCGTAACCCGGGTGTCCGTCCTCTTTGTTAAGGAAGAGAAGTCCCATTCCCTCGTATACCCTGTAAAGGCCGGTTATCTCGTTTGAGCTTACGTAACCTTCCGCTGCGTTGATGCCAACGAGGGCGAGAGCCTCTTTCGGAATAAGAAGACCGTCCGCCGTTTGCTTTGGCGGAGCGGAGAGCGTGACTCGCTTGCCGTTTACAAGCGCGGCACTTACGTTTGCTTTAAGACAAAGGGTGGGGATGTTCTTAACCGTATTCATAAGAGATTGCCTCCTTGCGCTCGTGCGCTATGCATAAATATTTTTACGGATTAATCTTAACACAACTCGTCACTTATGTCCATTGATTTTTTGGAAAATTGTTAGGATTGCTAAATAAGTTTGTTTGTTATGCACTAAATATTTTCTTCTTTTTTAAACAAAAGTTAGAAAATAATCAATATGTTTGACAAAAGACCTATTCTGTGCTAAAATATGCGTGTATTATTAAAAAACAGAAAGGGATATTATGAAACTCAACTACAAAAGAACAATTCTCGTAGGCTTTGCTTTCTTCCTTATCAGCGCGTTCTGGCAGGCTTACGACGCTATCGTACCCCTTGCACTTACAAACCACTTCGGACTCCCGCAGACCATCTCGGGTATTATTATGTCCGTGGATAACATTCTTGCGGTATTCATGCTGCCTATCTTCGGCGCGATCTCGGATAAGGTCATGACCAAGTTCGGTAAGCGTACTCCCTTCATCTTCGTGGGTACGGTTGCCGCAGTCCTCTCCTTCATCCTTCTTACTGTTGTAAACGGAATTCAGATCAACGCTCTTGCCGACTCCGGTATTATAGATAGATACAATGCGGCTGCAGAGGCCTTTAAGAACACCTCCGAGGGACTCAAGAGCAGTCTTGACGCAGGTATTCTCAGTCAGTCCGCATACAATTCCGCTATTGCCGAGGCAGAGTCGATCTTTGACGCTGTTAAGACTACTCTTAAAGAGGATGCTCTCGCTCTCACTCTCGAGAACATCTGGCCTCTCGTCGGATTCATCGGCGTGCTCCTTATCGTTCTTATCGCTATGGCTACCTTCCGCTCTCCTGCGGTCGCGCTTATGCCCGACGTAACCGTTAAGCCCCTTCGTTCCAAGGGTAACGCGATCATCAACCTTATGGGTACTGCCGGCGGTATTATCGTACTCGCTCTCAGCTCTATCTTCGGTATCTCCAAGAACCCCTATATGTCCTATACCGGCTACGTCATCGCTACCTGTGTTGTAATGGTGGCAGGTCTGGCGGTCTTTATGCTTACCGTTAAGGAGAAGCAGTGGTCGGACGATATGGAGAAGGCCTCCCGTGATCTCGGCCTTGAAGAGGCCGCTTTAGATGACGGTCAGCCCAAGCGCGCTCTTGATAAGGCGGAGTTCAAGTCTCTTATGCTTATCCTCGCGTCGGTTGCTCTCTGGTACATCGGCTACAACTCCATCACCAGTAAGTATTCGGTTTATTCCGCAAACGTGCTCGGCGTTGACTACGGTCTCACCCTCATCGTTGCGCAGGCGGCGGCTATAATCTCCTACATTCCCGTAGGTATCGTGGCCTCCAAGTTCGGTAGAAGAAAGACTATTCTCGCAGGTATCACCATGCTTGCTACCGCCTTCTTCATCGGTAACTTCATCAGCGCAGGCTCCAATATGCTTATTATGTATCCCATCTTCGCTCTTGCGGGTATTGGTTGGGCTACTATCAACGTCAACTCCTTCCCCATGGTCGTTGAGCTTGCCAAGGGCGGAGAGGTTGGTAAGTACACCGGTTATTACTACACGGCTTCCATGGCTGCACAGATCGTTGCTCCCATTCTCTCCGGCGCGCTCTACGACCTGTTCGGTATGAGAGCTATGTTCTTCTCCTTCGGTACTCTGTTCGTAGTCCTCTCCTTCGTCACTATGTTCTTCGTTAGGCACGGAGATGCAAAGCCCGAGAAGCAGGGTGCTCTTGAGAGCCTCGCGGGAGCAGACGACTGATACCGTGTGAAATTAACGGCTAAAATTTAACATCAATAAAGCGAACGGCGAGAAAACGCCGTTCGCTTTGAATGACTTATAAAAGAGGAAATATATGCACCCTATTTTTATCGTACTGATAGTGTTATTGGCATTGGTTCTTGTGGCGCTGCTTTTAATGCTGTATATGATCTATCCGGGCAAAAAGCGTCCCGAGATGGAGAAGTTTAAGTCCTACAGATATGCTCACCGCGGACTGCACGATGATACCAAGGCGGAAAACTCCATGTCTGCCTTTGCCGCCGCTAAGGAAAAGGGCTACGGAATCGAGCTCGACGTTCGTCTTTCCAAGGATGGGGAGCTCGTGGTGTTTCACGACGATAACTTAACACGTGTAGTGGGTATTGACGGAAAAGTAATAGATTATACCGCCGAGGAGCTCTCCAAAATGAGCCTCTCCGGTACTGCCGACGGCGTTCCCACCTTCCGCCGGGTTCTCGACCTTATCGACGGCGCTGTTCCTCTCATCATCGAGGTCAAGATGCATGGAGAGGAGAAGGGAATTTCCGAGAAGCTTGTCGAGGTTCTTGAGGGGTACAAGGGTGACTACGTGGTCGAGTCCTTCAACCCCATAGCTCTTAAAATAATCAGAAAACTGCGCCCCGACATTCTGCGCGGTATTCTCGCCGCAGAGTATCTCAAGGAGGAGAAGCATAAGGGCAAGATCCTTTACACTCTGCTCCAGCATCTCATGCTCAACTTTATGGTGCGCCCCGACTTTATCGCATACGAAAAGAACGGCTATAAGGTCAAGGGCTTGAGATTCGTCCGCCGCAGCTTCGGCACCGCTCTTGTCGCCTGGACTATCAAGTCACAGGATGAGGAAAAGGCTGCTATCAGCCACGGCTTTGACGCTGTCATCTTTGAGGGATATATTCCCGAGGAATAAATTGATCCGATATGAGAATACAACTTGTTGCGACCTGTCTTTTCGGCCTTGAGCACCTGCTCGGCGAGGAGATCGAGAGGCTCGGCTACGAGCGTGTCTCGACTATAAACGGCAGAGTTACCTTCATCGGAGATGAGGAGGCGGTGGCTCTGTCCAACGTCTTTCTCCGTTATGCGGAGAGGGTGTATATTAAGCTCGGCTCCTTTAAGGCGGCCAGCTTTGAGGAGCTATTTGAGGGAACGCGCGCCCTCCCCTGGTCGGAGTTTATAGGCAGAAACGACGCCTTCCCCGTCAAGGGCCACTCGATCAAGTCACAGCTCTTCTCCATACCCGACTGTCAGGCTATTATCAAGAAGGCTATAGTCAGGAGCATGTCGGAGGTGTACGGTATATCCGTCTTTCCCGAGGAGGGGGTAAAATACCAGGTCGAGTTCTTTATACTCAACGACGAGGCGACGCTTATGATAGATACCTCGGGAGAGCCCCTGCACAAGAGAGGCTACCGCCGTGAGGCAAACGCGGCTCCTATCCGTGAAACGCTCGCCGCGGCGATCGTGGCCACCTCGCGCCCCAGAGAGGACGTGCTCCTCTGGGACCCTATGTGCGGCAGCGGTACAATAGCTATCGAGGCGGCTATGCAGATGAGAAATATAGCCCCCGGTATGCGCCGTAATTTTGCGGCTGAAAAATTCCCGTACGTATCTCACGTTCTTTGGAAAAATGCCAAGGAAGAGGCGCTTGAAGGTATCGTGCAGTCGAGCTTTGAGGTATACGCCTCGGACATCGACGAGGAGTGTGTAAAATTGACCAAGGATAACGCTTACAGGGCAGGCGTGTTAAATTCTATTAAGGTTTTCCGCCAGGATGCAAGACGTATCTCGGCTCCCGGAAGGCGCGGGACCGTGGTTACAAATCCGCCCTACGGCGAGAGGATAGGCACTGTGGAGGAGGTCGAGAGGCTATACCGCGATATCGGCACTCACTTCCGCTCCTTAGCTCCCTGGCAGATCTACGTTATCACCTCGCACGAAGGATTTGAGAGACTCTACGGCAAGAAGGCCGATAAGGTCAAGAAGCTGTATAACGGTATGATCCCCTGCTACTTATATCAGTTCTTCAAGAATAAATAAAAGGAAGAGCAAGCGCTACGGACAAGGATAGTGCTTGCTTTTTTCTTTGGAAAATTTTATTTTAATTTCTTTTTTTGGTAACAGTATCGTAATAAAGTTGATATATAATAGGTACGTAAGATAAAAATAAATGTCCGTATTTTCACGGACGGATCGGAGCATTTATGAGTAGAAGAACAGGGCGCTCACTCGTCCTTCTTATGATAATTTTATTGATATCGTCTCTCTGTATGTCATCCTGCAATCTGATCGGTCTCGGTCTTAAAGATAACGACGAGTACCTCACTAAGGATGAGGTGCAGAATATGATAAACAACAATATGGGAGACAACGTCACGGTTGAGGGCGGAGATAATTACGATATTACGATAAACGGAGTGGAGAACGACAACGTTGCGGCCGCCAAGGCTCTGCTTTGCTCCGTGAGTATAAGATGCGTTTTCAGAACCGTGTCGTACGGGATGTCATATCAGCCCGGAGCCTCCACCGGCCGCGAGAAGACCTCTGCCGGATCGGGCGTTATCTATAAGCTGGATAAGAATAACGGCGACGCCTACATTCTAACAAACTATCATGTGGTATACTACAATCAGTCGGATACGGAAAACGGTATCAGCGACAACATAACGGTGTATCTATACGGCCAGGAGAGCGCGGACTACGCCATCCCCGCGACTTACGTCGGAGGGTCGATGAATTACGACCTCGCTCTGCTTAAGGTTGACGGCAGCCGTATTCTTGCCGAGAGTAACGCGACAGAAGCGGATCTTGCGGACTCGGATGAGGTGGCTGTGCTTGACAGAGCAATAGCGGTAGGTAATCCGGCGGCTCTCGGGATCTCGGCAACTCTCGGATATATAAACGTTGAGAGCGAGTACATCCGCATGGAGGGCGCGGACGGAGCGACGGAGATACAGATAAGAGTAATGAGAACCGATACCGCGGTAAATAGCGGAAACTCCGGCGGAGGACTCTTTAACAGCGAGGGGAAGTTGATCGGTATAGTCAACGCCAAGCTGAATAACACCGATAATATGGGCTACGCCATCCCGTCGAACTTTGTTAAGAGCGTAGCGGAGAATATCCTCTACTACTGCGACGGAACTAACCTCGAGAACGTATACAGATGCTATCTCGGTATAGTGGTCAGCCCTAGCAAGCTGTACACGGTTTATGATGAAGAGACCGGCAAGGTGCATAAGCGCGAGCAGATCAGCGTCATCTCTACCGAGAAGGGCGGACTCGCCGAGGGTGTTCTTCTTGAGGGGGATATTATCAATTCCATAACTGTTGACGGTGTGACGTATGAGGTTGACAAAATGTATATTGTGACGGACTCTATGCTCTCGGCAAGGGTCGGATCAGTAGTCTCGATCAGGGTAACGAGAGGAAACGAGACTCTTGATCTTAATATCGAGATCACGGAGAAGTCACTCACTCTTATAAAGTAAAAAATATAGGCAATACTTCCTAAACGGTTGTATTGCCTATTTTAGTTGTCATAATCGGGGGTTAAGCAAAAATAACCCTCTTCTTATTTGTGATCAGTCCTTTGTTTTTATAACTCTTGTGACTGCGACCGTCATATCGTCATTGTGCGGCAGATTTTTGAGAGCTGCAGCGAGTATAGAGTCTGCATATTCCTTGAGGTTTCTCTTCGGAGGCTTGGATAAAAGGTCGAGCAGCCAAGGGGTATCCTCTGCTGCACCGCCTATTCCGTCGGAGAGCATGATTATGTAGTCATCACCCTCAAGGTCTATCTTTATCTTCTCGGCGTCCACGTTTTTCATAAGGCCGAGGGGGGCGGTCTTTGACTTTATTCTGAAGATCGACGAGCCGCGCTTAACGTAGGAGGCGGCCGCGCCGCTCTTTAAGAACTCTGCGTCACCCCTGTACAGGTCGACAGAGAACAGGTCTACCGTGGCAGAGCACTCACGGTGTTTATGACGCACGGTGTGGTTGAGTATTTTGAGCACGGTCTGTCCCTCCGGGTTAAACTCAAGGGCGCGAGTCATAAAGTCGGTGACCAATGACGAGACCTCTTTTGCCTCCTTTCCCGAGCCCATTCCGTCAGAGAGCAGGGAGTAGAAGAAGCCGCATTCACTCTCAAAGGCGGTTGCGCTATCGCCTGAGACCTCGTCTCTTTCTCCGGCAATAGAGGCTACCGCGCACTCTGCTGCGTAGGACTTCTCGCTCGGGCACTCCATGAGAGCCATCTTTCCCCTGCGGTAGAACTCGGGTGTGCCGAGTCTCACCCCGCTTATCGACTCAATGTTTTTCTTTAATTCGGGCGCTGTGATCTTGCTTCCCGTTTCGTCCTCGGCAGCGAGTATAAAGTAGGGGCGCCTTTCTCCAAACGCTCTGATCACTCCGTCCGGCATTCCGGCGTCGAGCATGACCTCTGCGAGTCTTTCCGATAGGGGCTCGTTGATCGATTTTTCCTTTTCGTCCTCGAGTCTTGCTTCGTTTATCAGCTTGGCAATCAGTCCGAAGTCCTCGGACGAGGTATCCTTTTTCATCTCGCGGAACTTCTCCTCTGCGAGTATAGCCGCTCCGCGGTTGATAGCCTCGGCTATATTGGGGGAAAGACGGCAGTATTCGGGATAGGCGCCGAGGTCCTCCTCGGTTATTTTTCCGTTTTTATAGAGGAGGTCGGCGAGCTCGTGTGTGTTGTCTATAAATTTGCGGTCGCCCTTCGTCATACAGGCGCCGCGCCCTTCACAAGCTCTGCAGTACTTGTCCGCGCACTCGAGGATGAGGTCGGAGAGCTCCTCCCTCGTCGGGTGAGCCGAGCTCTCGTTATACGCCTTGATCGACGAGGACATTGCCGAGAGGGACATTTCGAGGGAGGATAGCGCCCCTTTATATCTGTTACGGTAAGAGAGAGCGACTGTACCGACCATATCCATGGCGCTCTTCTCTACCTCCTCACACTCGCCCTCGGTCTTCTCGACAGAGATACGCTTTAGTATTGGAGAAACGGTGAGCGAGGCTATGGCGTATTCGGGCAGTATGGTGAGCAGTCCCTCAAGCGAGCCGGCATACGCCGCCCATGATCCGAGCAGAACTCCGCCGCCGATCACTCCGTAAGGGAGTCCGAGGGAAAAGAGACCGCCTGCCGCAATACCCGCAAGGGCAAAGGATACCGAGTATGCGCTCGAGAGTCCAAATGAGGAGACAAAACCGACTATGCATCCCGAAAGGGCGCCAAATCTTTTTGCCACGATGAGAGTGACAGCCCCCGAGAATATGTATGCAAGACTGATGCCTACGAGCTCATATTCTCTGAATGATATAGATATAAGGAAGATTAGAAGTAAAGAGGATAAACGGAAGAAAAGTAAATTAAACTTTTCTTTTTCGCTCTTTCCTTTGCTTGAAAACACATTAGTAGCGTTGTCAAATATTTTTAAAAATGAGACATCGGCGTCAAAGAGTCCGGACAGACCGAAGGTGATGAAGGGAGGCAGGATCACCATAGACAGACCAAAGAGGACTGTGGTGGGTGTAAAGCCGGAGAGGAGCACCTCGTAGATGGCCGCGATAAATCCGCCGATCAGGGAGGCCGACATCTTAAGCAAAAGCCCCTCGGAGAACCACCTCATATATATCCTCTCACCGTCCTCGTCCTTATCCGTGCCAGACACGATAATTCTTAAAAACACGACTATGACCGAGATCATAGAGTAGACTATGCCGGATTTACCGAGAGTCAGAGCGCCCGATACCGCGCCGAGCACTGCTATCCACACCCTTGTCGGCAGAACGGCTACAAATGCCAGAGCCAGCGGGTGTGAGCCGAAAATAACGTGACATCTTGAGAATATGAAGGCGACGAAGAATGTCATCACGTCAAGCAGCGGAGCCTCTCTTTTCATCCTCGCTTCCTCTATCGAGTGCTTGATGGATCTGACAACCCCTGCACCTCTTTTTCTTTTTTCCTTAGCCTCTTCACGGCTTGCTTTATCCATAAATAATCTCCTTTCGTAAGGTGAGGCGCATTTTTGCGCACTGCTTCCTTCGTATCTATTTTAACGCGGGGCCGCCGCATTATTTTGTCGAGCAAGGACTGTCGCAAGGTGAGAGAAAAGAAAGATGCGTGTCGCTCGAGAGGGAAAAGCATAAAAAAACCTTGTTTATTTGCTAAAGCACACGTATTCTGCGATATTTTGACTGCATAAATCACGGAAGAGACGAATATATTCGGCCAAGTCTTATAAGAGACGGAAAAATCGGTTGAAATTTCGGATAATATATGTTAAAATATTTGATAAGAACACAGAAAGGAGTCGCGATATGGAAAAGTCAGGTGAGCTTTGCGGCCTCGTCATAGTTAATAAGGAGGAGGGTATCACCTCTCAGGGCGTTGTCAACCGCGTAAAGAGAATATTCGGTGTTTCCAAGGCGGGACACACGGGCACCCTTGACCCTATGGCTACCGGTGTACTCCCCGTGCTTATAGGCAGGGGCGTCAAGGCGAGCGAATTTATGCTCACCGGCGACAAGCACTACGGCGCGACTCTGCTCCTCGGCGTGACGACCGACACGGAGGACGTGACGGGAACGGTGCTTACCGAGAACGAGGTGGAGCTCAGCGAGGAAGATGTTCTCGGCGCTATAAAAAAGTTTGTGGGCAAAATCATGCAGACTCCCCCTATGTACTCGGCTCTCAAGGTTGGCGGAAAGAAGCTGTGCGACCTTGCAAGACAGGGACAGACCGTGGAGCGCGAGCCGAGGGAAATAACCGTCCACGCCATAAAGGCAGAGAGAATAAACGACAGGGAATACTACCTTGACGTCACATGCTCAAAGGGTACCTATATCAGAACTCTGTGCGCAGATATAGGCGCCTCGCTCGGTGTCGGCGGAGTGATGAAAACGCTCAAAAGACTCACCGCCTCCGGCTACTCCATCGACGAGGCAAGGACGCTCTCGGAGTATGAAAATATGACCGATGAGGAAAGGCGCGCCGCTGTATATCCCATAGAGCGTATCTTTGAAAAATACGAGACGGTGACGCTCCCCGACTTCTTTGCTCGCCTTGCTCACTCGGGTCAAGAGATATACCTTAACAAGATAAAAAAGAGCTTTAAGGTGGGGGACGTGGTAAATATTGCGGACTCCGAGGGCTTTTTTGCGGTAGGCGAGGTGCGTGAATTTGATAGCGGCCTTGCAATAAAGCCTATCAGACAGTTCAGACAGTGAGGAGGACGTATGGCAGAAAGAAGTTGGACCAAAAGTCAGCTTGACGCGATAAATACCAGAGACAGAACTCTTTTGGTCTCCGCCGCGGCAGGCTCCGGAAAAACCGCTACTCTGACGGAGAGAATAATATGCTCCATCCTCGATGAGAAGGACCCTATCAATATTGAGGATATGCTTATCGTAACCTATACCCGCGCAGCCGTGGGTGAATTGAAGGAAAGAATAGGCAAGGCTGTAAAAAAAGCTATAAAAGAGCGCCCGGGAGACGAGCGGCTCGAAAAGCAGCTCCATATGCTCCCCAGCGCCAAGATCAGCACCATAGACGCCTTCTGCGCCGATATCCTCAGAGCCAACGCAGAGAGGGTGGGAGTGAGTCCATCCTTCCGCGTACCGGACGGAGCGGAGGCTCAGCTTCTTGGGGAAAATATTCTCGACGGACTTCTCGAGTCGATATATGAGGGCAAGAGCCCCGAGGTGGCGACACCGGCGGAGATAGACTCTCTCACCGACTGTCTTGCCCAGGCGAGAAAACAGAAGGAGCTGCCGGTGATAATCAGAAGGATCTACGCGTCGACACTCGACTCGCTCGAGGGCGTGGGCTCTATCGGTCTGCTCGTCGACGAGTATGACCCCGATAGCTTTACCACGGTTGAGGAGACCGGCTTTGGCAAATATATTCTCGCAAGACTGTCCGAGCTGCTCGCTCACTACAAAAAGGTGTTTACGGACATACTTGACGAGGTGGAGGCTATAGGAGATCCTAAGCACGCAAAGATCGTCGAGATGATTACCGATGCTATAACCATGGTCGACACTCTCGCGGCTAAAAACGGGTATGAACAGATAAGAGAGGCTCTTATGCTCTGCGAGTTTAAGAGAGGAGCCTCGGTCTCCAAGAAGGACAATCTTCCGCCCATCACCGCTGTGCGCAACTCCTTCAAGGAGGAGCTGTTTAAGATGCGCGACGACTTCTTCCGCCATACAGAGGAGGAGTGGAGGATAGCCTATTCGGGGCTTCACCGTCAGTTCGACGTCTTATACCGCGTGATCCGCGAGTTTGACAGGCTCTTCAGACAGGAGAAGATAAGAAGGGGTATCTGCGAGTTTACCGACGTTGAGCGTTATACCTACGAGTGCCTCTGGCAAAACGGTGAGAGGACCGACGTCGCAAGGGATCAGGCAGGGCTCTACCGCGCCGTTTATATCGACGAGTACCAGGACGTCAACAGTCTTCAGAATAAAATATTCGAGGCCATCTCGACCGACACCAACCGTTTTATGGTAGGTGATATAAAGCAATCTATCTACGAGTTCAGAAGCGCTAATCCACGGATCTTCGCGGGGATGAAAAAGAGTTTTCCGCCCCTCGGAACAAACGGTGACTACCCTTATGCCTCTATCTTTATGTCGAATAACTTCAGGTGTGACGAGGGTGTCATCGACTTTGTGAACGATATATTCGACAGACTGTTCTACTATCTGCGCGACAGTATCGGATACGTAGAGGATGATAGACTCAAATACAGCAAGAAATATGATCACGAGGAGCCGAAATACGTATATCCCGAGATATGTCTCGTTCCGAGCATACCGCCGACGGATCCCCGCGCCTCTCTGGTCAAGGATGCCTCTATGCTCGTGCCTGAGGTCGTGGCAGAGAAAATAAAGGAGCTCCTCGAGGACGGCTATCTCGATAACGGAGAGAAAATTCAGCCGAGGCATATAGCTATAATTATGCGTAACGTCAAGGGCAAGGGAGAAAAGTACGCGAGAGCTCTTAAGAAGCACGGTATCCCCTCGGCTATGGCTGAGAGTGAGAGATTCTTCATCAACGCGGACGTGCTTTTGGTGCTGTGTCTTCTCAACTCTATTGACAATCCTCACAAGGACGTTTACCTCGCGGGACTTATGTGCTCGCCCATATACGGCTTCAAGATCGGTGATATCGCCCTGATCAGAAAGCTATATGAGGCGGACACTCTCTATGACTCGCTCGTCAAGTGCGCAGAGGGAGAAGACGGGGGACGTGTAAAGAAATTCCTCGATAAGCTCGCATATTACAGACTTCTTTCCGAGGGTGTACCGACGGATAAGCTCTTGATGAGGCTCTATCACGAGACAGGCCTTTTGGCTCTTTGCTCGAGCAAGAAGGAGAGCAAGGATAATCTTATGCTGCTCTACGAGCACTCAAGAAGATTTGAGTCCGGCTCCTTCAAAGGGCTGTATAACTTTATAAGCTATATCAATCAGCTGACGGGCAGGGAAAGTGACTTTGACAAGAGGGAGGCGCCCGGTGAGTGCGACGCGGTAAGGATCATAACCGCTCACGGCTCCAAAGGACTTGAGTACCCGATAGTTTTCTTTGCGGGCGGCACTGCCAGCTTCAACCAAAGCCATGATAATATGGAGCCGCCGAGATTTGAGTACGAGGAGGGCTTCGGTATGGGTATGTTCTTGCGTACCGACTCCGGCCTTGCCCTGGTCAGAAACTCGACCAAAAACGTAATAAAGCACTACAGACACAGAAAGAAGATAGAGGAGGAGGCGAGAGTCCTCTACGTTATTCTCACCAGAGCCAGAGAAAGGCTTTACGTCGTCGGACAGGCCAAGTCCAAGCTCGATGATTTTGAGGCGGAGATCGCCGCCCGCAGGGAATATATGTCCGAGTACTCGGTCTACGGTGTTTCCTCGCTTCTTAAGATGATACTCGAGATGAAGGAGTTTAAGACTCTGACTCCCACCGAGTTCTTGCGTGAGCCACCCTTCATTTACACCGATGAGGCGTATGACATGACGGTGGAGGAGCTCGAGGATGAGGTGACGGTGACAAGCGAGGACAAGCTCGAGAAGGAAGGCTTGACCATAACCGAGGACGCTAACGACGGCACACTTGCTGGGGAGCTGAAGAGACGCTTTGAATACGAATATCCCCGCGCTCATTTGACACGCCTACCCGGTAAGCTCTCTGTTTCCAAGCTCTATCCCGCCATTCTTGACGGCTCTGACGAGCACTCGGTGGTTATAGATACCGAGGAGGAAGATGAGACTGAAAAGCGCGGATACCTGCCGAGATTCCGCAATCCCGACAGCGTTAATCTCAGCGCAGAGCGCGGTATAGCGACGCATATGCTCCTACAGTTCTGTGACCTTGAGAGGATATATAAGAACGGAGCAAGGGCAGAGCTCGCAGCTCTTAAGGGGAAGGGCTTCCTCTCCGAGAAGGACGCCTCACTCGTAAGAATAAAAGAGGCCGAGGGCTTTGCTAAATCAAGGCTTCTTGAGGATATGCTCTCCGCGGACAAGCTCTATCGCGAGTTCAGATTCAACGTCAAGCTCTCAGCATCCGATTTTACCGAGGACGAGGAGCAGAAGAAGCTCTTGAAGGATGAGAGCATACTTGTCCAGGGTGTTATAGACTGTCTTTACGTTGACTCTCTCGGAGAGTATCATCTCATAGACTACAAGACCGACAGACTCACCCCCGAGGAGAGGGAGAATAAGGCCTTAGCGCAGGAAAAGCTAAAGAAGGCTCATTCGCTCCAGCTCTCCTATTACGCCAAGGCGGTCGAGCTAATGTTCGGTAAGTACCCGAAAACCATAGAGGTCTACTCGTTACCTCTCGGGGACACGGTTGACGTGTCAAGATAAAAAAATGCCTCAAAACTCTGCACGGGTGCGGGTTTTGAGGCTATTTTTATATAATTTGATCAATGAAGCTGTAAAAATTCGGTAGGGAGAAATTATATTTGCTCGCTTGGCCTTACCGAGACCTCACCTGTTGAGAGGATCTCAATTTCTCCGTCCTCACGCTTGATAAGGAGCTCGCACCTATCGGTTATGCCCTCGACCAAGGCGGGGTAGCTCCCCGCGGCCTTGATCACGGTAACGCTATTGCCTATAAGGAAGGAGCGGCTTCTGTATCTGTCGGCGATCTCGGGCGAGCCGACGAGATCGAGCGAATCAAAGAAACGCTTAACTATCTCTATGGCGAGTGTATAGGCGTCTATCCTTTTTGCGCACTCGTCCTCGAGCGTAGTCGCTATCCTTGAGACTTCGCTATCGAAGGATTGCTTCAAAAGATTTATGCCTATTCCTATCGCGGCATATTCAAGGCTCTCTCCGTCGTCGCTTGCGCGCCCCTCGGTCAGTATGCCGGCGAGCTTTTTACCTCCGACTAAGAGGTCATTCACCCACTTGATATTCACGCTTATACCCGAGAGCGATTCTATAGCTTCGGCGGCTATCACTGCCATATAGGTGGTAAGGGAGGTAGCGAAGGAGGCGGGCAGCCTCTCTGAGATAAGCACGGTAAGATAGAGCCCCTTGCCTCTCTCGGAGATAAAGCTCCTGCCCATCCTTCCCCTGCCCGCAGTTTGCTCCTTAGCGATGAATATCGCATTTTTACATCTACCGTGTTCTGCGTGCAGTTTAGCCTGAGTATTTGTAGAATCTATTGTTTTGTAAATGTTTATGGACAAATCCTTGGATAAAGCGCCTAACTTGCGCTTTATTCTTAACTTACTTAAAAGCATAATATATCCTTTTTTGAAAAAGCGGCTACCGAAAAAGATAGCCGCTTTATTTTCCCTTTATCGGGGAGCTGAATTTTAAAGGCTGTTAGACCTTCTCGACCGAGATAGTTACGTTCTCGCCGTTGATGTTCCATTCCTTGGAGTGGGTGAGAGTTTTGCCTACGGTGAGCTCGACACCGAGTGTCTCGGACTTGATCTCCTCTGCGTTTCTGCCTGCAATAGCCTCAACGGTCGCGTTGCCGGTGAAGGAGATCTTGATGTTATCCATAACCTCAAAGCCGGAATCCTTACGCATGGTCTGGATCTTGGAGATGATCTCGCGGACGTTACCCTCCTCGATAAGCTCGGGGGTGAGGTTCTTGTCGATAACTACGGTCACACCGTGATCCTGGAGCGACTCGAAGCCCTCCTTCTTGGTCATCTCGATGAGCAGATCCTCCTTGGTGAGAACGATCTCGGAGCCTCCAACCTCAAAGGTGATCGAGCCCTTAGCCTCAAGCTCATCCATAGCGTCGTTGCCGTCGAGGGTAGCAAGGGTATTTCTGATGCCGCCGAGGAACTTACCGTACTTAGGTCCTACGGTACGGAGCTGGGGCTTGAAGGTGTAGGTGGTGAAGGAGCGTACGTTGTCGGTGAACTCAACTTCCTTGAGGTTGAGCTCCTCTGCGATAACCGGTACGAAGCTGCCGTCGGGCACCTTATCGGTCTTGACGTACATCTTGCCGATGGGCTGACGGTTCTTGATAGCCGCCGCGTTTCTGCAGGCTCTGCCGAGCACGACGATATCCATAACCTCCTCCATATTTTCCTCAAGAGACTTGTCGATCATAGACTCGTCTGCTTCGGGGAAGGAGCACAGATGAATTGACACGGGTGCCGACTTATCCACACTTCCGACGAGGTTTCTGTATATATCCTCGGTCATGAAGGGGATCATGGGAGCGGACACCTTAGCGATGGTTACAAGACAGTTGTAGAGGGTGAGGTATGCGTTGACCTTATCCTCGGGCATGTCCTTGACCCAGAATCTCTCACGGCTGCGGCGCACGTACCAGTTGGAGAGCTGGTCGACGAAGTCCTCAAGGACTCTCGTAGCCTCGGTGATCTTATAGGAAGCGAGCATGCTGTCAACCGACTTTACTGCCGAGTTGAGCTTGGAGAGGATCCACTTATCCATTACGGAGAGGGTATCCTTGTTGAGTGTATACTTGGTAGGATCAAAGCCGTCGATGTTGGCGTACAGAGCGTAGAACGCGTAGGTGTTCCAGAGCGTACCCATAAACTTTCTCTGTCCCTCGACTACGGCCTCACCGAAGAAACGGTTGGGAAGCCAGGGAGCGGAGTTGGAGTAGAAGTACCAGCGGATGGCGTCTGCGCCGTAGGTCTCGAGAGCCTCGAAGGGATCTACCGCGTTGCCCTTGGACTTGGACATCTTCTGTCCCTCTTTATCGAGGACGTGACCGAGAACGAGAACGTTCTTGTAGGGCGCGCAGTCAAAGATGAGGGTGGATATAGCCATGAGAGAGTAGAACCAGCCGCGTGTCTGGTCAACGCCCTCACTGATGAAGTCTGCGGGGAACTGAGAGTGGAAGACCTCCTTGTTCTCGAAGGGGTAGTGCCACTGAGCAAAGGGCATAGAGCCCGAGTCGAACCAGCAGTCGATAACCTCGCTGACACGCTTCATCTCGCCGCCGCACTCGGGACAGGTGATGGTTACCGCGTCGATGAAGGGGCGGTGAAGCTCAATGTTCTCGGGGCAGTTCTTTGACATGCTCTTAAGCTCGGCGATAGAGCCGATGGAATGCCTGTGACCGCAGGAGCACTCCCAGATGTTGAGGGGCGTGCCCCAGTATCTGTTACGGGAGAGACCCCAGTCCTGCACGTTCTCGAGCCAGTCGCCAAAGCGTCCCTTACCGATATTCTCGGGGATCCAGTTGACTGTGTTGTTGTTCTTTATGAGATTATCGCGTACGGCGGTCATTTTGATAAACCAAGTGTCGCGAGCGTAGTAGATGAGGGGCGTGTTACATCTCCAGCAGTGAGGATAGTCGTGCTCAAACTTGGGAGCGGAGAAGAGCTTACCCATCTTCGCGAGGTCCTCAAGGATGATAGGGTCAGCCTTTTTGACGAAGATGCCTGCATAGGGGGTGCCCGACGTGAGCTCACCCTTGCCGTCAACGAACTGTACGAAGGGCAGGTCGTACTTTCTGCCGACCTTGGAGTCATCCTCGCCGAATGCGGGAGCAATGTGTACGATACCGGTACCGTCGGACATGGTTACGTAGTCGTCGCATACGATGTAGTGCGCCTTTGCCTTCTGTCTGGTTACCTCGTCGGCGGTGAAGTCGAAGAGGGGCACGTACTCGCGTCTTTCGAGGTCCTTACCGGTCATTCTTTCAAGCACGGTGTAGGCTACCTCGCCCTCCTCCTTAGCAAGAGGAGAGAGCACCTTGTTGAGCAGAGCCTCTGCCATATAGTAGACGTTGCCGTCAATGCAGGATACCTTGCAGTATGTGTCCTTGGGGTTAACACAGAGCGCAACGTTGGAGGGCAGAGTCCAGGGGGTTGTGGTCCACGCGAGGTAGTAGGCGTCCTCATCCCTGCACTTGAAGCGCGCGATAGCGGACTTCTCCTTTACGGTCTTATAGCCCTGCGCGACCTCGTGGCTGGAGAGGGGAGTGCCGCAACGGGGGCAGTAGGGAACTATCTTGAAGCCCTTGTAAAGAAGGCCCTTATCCCAGATCTGCTTTAGAGCCCACCACTCGGACTCGATAAAGTCGTTAGTGTAGGTTACGTAGGGGTGCTCCATATCAGCCCAAAAGCCGACAGTTCCGGAGAAGTCCTCCCACATTTCCTTGTACTTCCATACGGACTCCTTGCAGTGTCCGATGAAGGGCTCGAGGCCGTAAGCCTCGATCTGATCCTTGCCGTCGATACCGAGCTTTTTCTCAACCTCGAGCTCAACGGGCAGACCGTGTGTATCCCAGCCTGCCTTACGGAGGACGCGCTTGCCCTTCATGGTCTGGTAGCGGGGTACCATATCCTTGATTACTCGAGTGAGCACGTGGCCGATATGGGGCTTACCGTTGGCGGTAGGCGGGCCGTCAAAGAAGGTGTAATTGTCGTGACCCTCCCTGTCGGCGATACTCTTCTCGAAGACTTTGTTTTCTTCCCAGAATTTTCTGGTAGCTTTTTCTCTCTCAACAAAGTTTAAGTTCGTTGAGACCTTCTCATAGATATCCATTTTTTCTCCTTTTGGGCATAGCCCGTGTATATTTTAACAATTAATTTCAAAAAGCATTCGTGCAGCGATACATAGCATTTGCCATGCGAATATGAAGCAGCAACTTCATTGAATGAAGCATCGCTTACGCGATATGAAGCAAAAGTCTGTCGACTTTCATGAAGCACTCACTTCGTTCGTATGAAGCATTCCGCAAGCGGAACATGAAGCGAAGCGCACTCTAACTTCTCCGTGTGGCGAAGCCACGCTTCATAGCCGCAGGCTGCTTCATTTTTCATGCACCGCTAAGGTGCGCTTCATTTTTTATTTGTCGTTCCGACAAATAAAAAAACCGCCCCCAATATGGAAACGGAAAAAACACTTATACCATCCATTCACATATCCATCAATATGCGCCCGATATTACGGTAGGGCTCCGACGCTCATTACTTATCAGGGAAGCGGTAAGGGTGCTCCTGCTTTCACAAGCGCGACTCGGAAGTGATATTCACGGCAGGAGAGGGAGCGCCCCTTCATCGTCTGCCACGGTGCTCCGGGATGAGATCCGTCTCGGATAACCGTCTGTACGTACTCCGTATCGGGCTCACACCTACCCCGACTCTCTGCACCTTTTCCGTACGGCTACTGTCTTCGTCACAGTCTTTAGATTTTTTACATATAGATTTTACTACAAAGATAAAGAAAAGTCAATACCTTATTTTAAATAATAGTAAAAGCGTAATAAGTTTTGATTGACAAGTAAGCGTATTTTGTGATAAGATATAAGGGAAGAATAAAAAACGGAGAAAAGGTATAGATAAGATGGAGGCCTGATACGAGAATGTGTGAGGCAGGCTTTATGTACGGTAGGCCACTTTGACGAATATAGGGCTATCCGAGATATATGTTTTGCTCCGCGGTGTATAAGTATACAAAGACAAAAGTAACGGCCGAATTTGCGGAGTTGCTAATTTTAGTAAACTATAATTGTCAAATTTGCGTAATAACGGAACGAGAACGATATTTATAATTGATTGGAGAAATATATGAAGGTAACATGGTTAACTCAGGCAGGACTGCTTTTTGAGAATGACAGACTGACCGTTCTGGTCGATCCCTATCTTTCCGACTCGCTCGGGGATAGGTGCGAAAGGAAGAGACGTAGGATACCCGTTGACGAGAGCTTCTTTGAAGTGGAGCCTGACGTGATACTCATTACTCACTCGCATATAGATCACCTTGATCCCGCGACACTCGACGTGTTTCTTAAGAGGGGCGGTAAGGAGATAACCGTACTTGCCGGCGGCTCGGCCTACGAGCGACTTACCGAGCTCGGATATGAGCACAACCTTGTGCGTCTTGTTCCTCACTCTGTATGGAGCGAGGGCGGTGTGACGTTCTACTCCGTCAAGGCGGAGCACAGCGAAACGGAAGCAGTCGGATTTATTCTTGACGACGGAGAGAAGACCTATTACGTAAGCGGTGATACTCTCTATAACTTTGACGTTATTGACGATTGTCTCGACCTCGTCGAGGACGGTGTGGACTACGCCTTCCTTCCCATTAACGGAAAGGGCAATAACATGAATGCGAAGGATGCTGCCGACTTTGCCTACGAGATAGGCGCAAAGTGTGCTGTACCGATTCACTACGGACTCGTTGACGACGTCGATCCCGACGATTTTGATTTTGATGACAGAATGATCATCTCCCCATACGAGACGGTCGAGTTATAAATTGGGTAATAAAATCTGAAAAAGGTAAGAAAATAAGGGTATGTATAAGTACCTGATATATTTTCTTGCCTTTTCTTTTTTAGGCTGGCTTCTCGAGGTTATTTACTCGGCTGTCAAGACAGGACGCTTTATCAACCGCGGGCTTTGTTACGGGCCTTTTTGCCCCATATACGGGGTTGGTATTTGCCTATCGTATCTGCTTTTATCCGGCGTTGACAGCTTTATTTTACTCGCTCTTTTCTCTATGGCTATAGCGACTCTCGTTGAGTTTTTGGTCGGTCTTTTTGCCGACCGTGTCCTTGGTGAGAGACTGTGGGATTACTCACTTGAGGGAGGCAATATCCTCGGCTACGTCTGTCCGAGATTTTCTGTGATCTGGGGTGTGGCTATCGCTCTGGTAATAAGGCTCGTTCCCCTTCTTGATCGCTTGATCCTTTTTCTTAGCGCGCCGGTGTGGTATGCTGTTTTTCTCGCGCTGTTCGTCGGAGTGATGATCGACATCAAGCTCTCACTTCTCAAAAGAGAACGTAGAATAAAGAGCGAAATATGACAACTGAAGCTGACAAAAATAGCGATTAAAAGTAAAAAAGCAGGACTCCAAGCGGAGTCCTGCTTACATTATCAGTTCACAAAACCGATCTTTCTTCTTACCTTGGACATAGTACGTCTTGCGTAGCCGTACGCTTCCTCGGCACCCTTTTTCATTACTGCTTCGAGATAAGCCTTATCCTGCATAAGCCTTGCAAACTCGTCTCTTACGTCCTTAAGTCCGTCGGCACAAGCCTCGCCTACAGCAAGCTTGAAGTCACCGTAGCCCTTGCCGTCAAACTCACGCTCGATCTCCTCGAAGGTCTTGCCGGTGAAGGCGCGGTAGATGGTCATAAGGTTGGATACGCCTGGCTTGTCCTCGGAGTAGCGCACCGAGGTCTCGGAGTCGGTGACCGCTCTCTTGAACTTTCGCATTACGTCGTCCTTGGAGTCGAGTATACGGATGACCGCGTTCTCGTTAGGGTCGGACTTAGACATCTTTGCGGTGGGCTCCTGAAGCGACATTATTTTCATAGTATCGGTGGGAATGTATCCCTCGGGGATCTTGAAGGTGTCGGAGTATATGAGGTTGAATCTTGCGGCAACGTCGCGCGCGAGCTCAAGATGCTGCTTTTGATCAATGCCTACCGGTACGATATCGGTCTGGTAGAGCAGAATATCCGCCGCCATAAGGGCAGGGTAGGTGAAGAGGCCCGCGTTTATATTCTGCGCGTTCTTTGCGCTCTTGTCCTTGAACTGAGTCATTCTCGAGAGCTCACCGAACATAGTGTAGCAGTCGAGTATCCAACCGAGCTCGGCGTGCTGGGGCACGTGCGACTGAACAAACAGGGTGTTTTTCTCGGGATCGAGGCCGCACGCCATATAGAGAGCGAGAGTCTCATAGGTCCTTTTTCTGAGCTCTGCGGGAACCTGTCTGACGGTTATAGCGTGAAGATCAACAACACAGTAAAAGGTCTTATAGTCCTCGGAGAAGCGAGAGAAATTCTTGATAGCGCCGAGGTAGTTGCCGAGAGTGAGGTTGCCCGAGGGCTGCACTCCGGAAAATACTATTTTCTTATCGTTTTCTGCCATTTTTATATTCTCCTTACGGGGATAAACAAAGATATACCAAGATTATACAACCCTTTCTCACTTTTGTCAAGCCGAGAAATGAAAAGAAGACCTCTTTTAGGGCATAAACTCCCGTTTTTATTGAAAAAATGCAGTGTCGTACGGCTTGAAAGCGAGATTTGTGAGTAAAAATGAACCAATACTCTAAAAATGTTTACCGACCGTACATTATAATATTTAAATTTTATTTATTTTGTTAATAATTTATTTACAATTGTGTGGTATAATGTTGAATTAGCTTGATATCGGCTCGGAGAGCCCCTAAAAAGCTTTTAAAAGTGATAAAAATTTTACATATATTCGAAAGGAAGTCGGTTTTACCGACGTTAAATGACTATGATCAAGGTTCAGAATCTGGTTAAGCGATACGGATCCAACTACGCCCTGAACGACGTTAGCTTTGAGATAGGCGAGGGCGAGATCGTTGGTCTGCTCGGCCCCAACGGAGCGGGCAAGAGTACCGCTATGAATATCCTTACGGGATACCTATCCTCCACGTCGGGTGAGGTATACATAAACGGAGTGAATATCCTCGACGATCCTATCGAGGCAAAGAAGAATATAGGCTTTCTCCCCGAGCAGCCTCCTCTCTATCCCGAGATGACGGTAACCGAATACCTGAACTTCGTATACGAGCTCAAGGGATGCGAGCTTGAGAGAGAGCCCCACATTGAGGAGATCATCTCGGTGACCAAGCTCTCCGAGGTAAAGGACAGGCTCATCCGCAACCTCTCAAAGGGTAATAAGCAGAGAGTCGGCATAGCTCAGGCGCTTATCGGAGATCCCAAGGTCGTTATCTTTGACGAACCTACTATCGGTCTTGATCCTAAGCAGATCATAGCCGTGAGAAATCTTCTGAGAACCCTGGCGCGCCGTCACACGGTCGTACTCTCCACTCATATTCTCGCAGAGGTACAGGCCGTCTGCGAGAGAGTCATCATTATCAATAAGGGCAGCATAATTGCCGACGAGCGTACGGACGATATCGTCAAGACGATCGAGGACGGCTACCGCTACAAGGTTAAAATATGCGGCCCCGCGCGTGAGGTAGAGCTTGCTCTGCGCAGAATAAACGGTATCAAGAGCGTGGAGTCCACCGGCGAGAGAGATCTCGACTCATACTCTTACGTTGTCGAGAGCGAGAAAAACGTCGACGTCAGAAAGTCGGTGTTCAACCTCTGTGTGTCAAACAACTGGCCTATCATAGGTATGGAGCCCTCGGGCACCGACCTTGAGACTGTATTCATCCGCCTTGTCGATCGTTCGGATAAGGTGAATGAGACAAAGAAACGCAGAAAGTGAGGAAAAGATAAATGCTTGCAATCTACAAAAGAGAATTAAAGAGCTATTTCGTCGGCGTGATAGGATACGTATTTCTCGTTATCTATCTCGCTATCGCCGGCATACTCTTCAGCTATACCACCATGTTCTCTATGTCCTCGGATGTGACGAACTACTTCACCCTAATGCTTGTTTTCTCGGCGGTGGTTCTCCCTCTTCTTACTATGAAATCCTTCAGCGAGGAGAGAAAGACAAAGACCGAGCAGCTCATTTTGACGGCACCCGTGTCACTTCCTGCGATGGTTTTCGGCAAATTCCTTGCTTCCTACACAGTTTTTGGCGCTGCAACCGTACTTACCTCGCTTTACTTCCTCTTCCTCATTCCCTATACCCAGCTTAAGTTCGCCGTGCTCTTCGGCAACCTCATAGCTCTTTTGCTTGTGGGAATGGTATTTATCTCTATAGGTATCTTTGTTTCGGCCCTTACCGAGAACCAGCTCTCCGCGGCTATAGGCACTATCGCCATTATCCTCGGCTTCCTTGGTATAGGCCTTGTAAATTCGCTTATACCCACATCGTACGCTATAAGATACGTATTTGACGCTATCTCTATCTTCACCAGATTCCAGAGCTTCGTCAACGGCTATTTTGAGTTTGCATCGGTCATTTATTATCTCTCCGTGAGCGGAATCTTCCTCTGGCTCACCATCAGAGTGTACGACCGCCGCAGATTCGGTTGATGATCGGAGAGCTTACAGTATGAAGGAATTCTTTAAGAAGCTCGGGCGCAGGCTGACCGGCAGAAAGGGAATAGGTAATACCATGACCGTGGTCATCATAGCCATGGTCGTGCTTATCAACATTCTCGCCTACACACTCACCAACGCGTTCGGACTGTATCTGTATTCTCCCGACGTGGACGACCTTTCCATTTCGGGCAACACCGACGAGCTTTTCGCCAATGCGATCCTCCTCGGCAAAAGGGTCACTATAACCTTCTGTTATCCGGAGGATCAGCTGGAAAAACACGACACGGGTAGCCTCGTTTTGACAACAGCGCGCGCTTTTCAAGAGAGATATCCCGAGCTCGTTGACCTAAGATTCGTTAACCTCCTCACCAAGCTTGACGAGGACGGTAATATCGTTAATTTTGAAAAATACTTAGACGGCGGCAAGAACAAGCTCAAGCAGAACTCTGTCATCTTCGAGGCGGGAGAGGGGGAGGAATGGAGCTGCCGCGTTATCACCGATACGGCCACCTCCGCGGGCTTCGTTGACTTCTACACGCTCGACTCGTCCGCCAACATCGTCGCCTATAACGGCGAGGAGATAATTGCCGCTATGATATCCTGGGTGCTCCACGACGATCACCCCGTCGCTTACTTTACGCAGAACCACGGTGAGACCGCCGACGTTGCCTTCAGCAACCTTCTCACCTGCGCGGGATATTACGTTGAGGCTATTAACCTGCGCAAGTCCGAGATACCGAAGGATGCGGGCATGATCATAATCTCCAACCCCACCTCCGACTTTGAGCTTTCCGTAGAGAATGCCGAGGTCAGAGGCGAGCTCAACAAGATCGAGGACTACCTTGAGTCGGGCGGTAAGCTCTACGTCGCCTTAGATCCGTACGTCAAGGAGCTTAAAAACCTCGAGGGTCTCATCAAAAAGTGGGGTATAACCCTCTCGGGCGAATATAATGAGCACGGCGTACTCGTGCGCGACATAGTCAGGGAAAATTCCAACGCCATCACACCGGACGGATACACCTTCGTCGCAACCCATGCGCAAAACGCCGTATCCGACGAGATATACTCCAAGGTGTCTAAATTCGGTGACGACCGTGTGCTCGTCAGCGAGGTGACGAGTCTTAAGCTCGACTCCTCTCTCGGCGCACACCCCCTGCTTATCTCGGGCAGCACCTCCTCCACCCACGCGGGCGGTAAGGTGACCGACAGCGAGGGCGGCTATGCCGTTGCCGCCTATTCGGTAAGAGAAGAGAAGGATGGCAAGGAGTCCGTGGTATTCGTTATACCCACCGCGTACATTACGTCGGTCGACGCCTTTCTTTCGGAGAGCTACTCGAACAAGGACTTCCTCTACTCCGTGCTTGAGGTCCTCTTTGATTCGAACTCTGCTCCAAGAGGCACCAACCAGGTAATGTACAGATCCAAAATACTCGAAAATCTTACTATGGGTACTGCCAAAATATACACAGCTATAATTTTAGCGATCCCCGTGGCACTTGCCGTTATCGGCGCGATTACTATCATAAGGAGAAAGAACAGATAACCGATGAAAAAGTCGATATTTAAGGGTAAAAGCACCCGAACGAAAATATTTTCCGTTATCACTATAGTCGGTATTGTGCTTCTCCTCGGCTTAAACCTCATTCTTACCTACTTTGGCGGACAGAAGCTGTTTATGATCGACCTCACTCCCGAGGGCTTCTACACTATGAGTGATAAGATGCTCGAGGTGTGCCACGAGATACTTGACGCTGATGAGAGCGGGAATAAAAAGCAGATAAAGATCACCTTCTGCACAGACCCCGACTACCTCATCGGAAGTGATAAAATGCGCGCGACCTACTTTATGGCGCTCGCAATGCAGAATGAATTTGATAACGTGACGGTTGAGACGGTAAACGTAGCTCTCGATCCTACCGCGGTATCTATGTACAGAACCACGTCCAGAGACACTATTTCGGCAACAGACGTTATCTTCTCCTACGGAGCAAAGTATAAGATCGTCAATGCGACAGGCTTCTGGACCAGCGACAACTTCTCCTACAACGGAGAGTACAGAGTAGCTTCCATCCTCGCCTCCATCACGGCCATCAACCGTCCCGTGGCGTATTTTGTGACCGATCACGGCGAGAGATACTACGATCCCGAGAACCCGGATTCCGAGATGAGCAAGAGTCTTGGATATCTTGCCGACCTTCTAACCGAGCGCGGCCTTGCGATAAAGACTATCAGTCTTGGGGCGGTCGATGCGATCCCCGACGACTGCGCGCTCCTTATCATAAACGATCCGAGGACGGATTTTACCTATGATGACACAAAGCTCGACAGCTTCGGTTATGTATCCGACCTTGAGAAGATAGACAGATATCTCATGGGCGAGTCGGGCGCGGTAATGCTCAATAAGGCCTTTGACGTCGATCTTCCCCTGCTAGAGAACTTTGCGGCAGAGTGGGGCATCCGCTTCGGAGACACGCAGGTGTTCGATCCCGATAACGCGCTTTTCACCGATTCTAACGGCGAGAGCGACGACTCGGTATTCTCGGGCGTATACGATCAGAACGAGCAGAACTTCGGCTACGCTTACTACGGCGGATTTTCCTCGCTTTCCAGCGCTCCGAAGATGGTATTTTCTAACACGGGGTACGTCTATTGCTCAATTGATATGAGTGAATCCATGATCGAGTCGGGCAATAAATACGGCTCGAGAAACTACGCCGCCTTCATCGGTACGTCGGATAACGCGTACGTCTATTCGGGCGGTGCGACCGACACGAGCGTCAAGACTCTCGTTGCGGCAGGTGTCAGAAAGAATCTTGACAGCTACACCGCCGAGAACTCCTCGTCATACCTATTTTGTACCAACAGCGCCGACTTCTTCTCCAACGAGCTGCTCGGCAACACCTCTTACGCCAACTACGACGTTTTGGCGTCGGTGATCAGCAATATATCCAGAACCGACAGATACGCTACCATAGAGCTCGGCGGCTTGTCATACAACTCCCCCTCCTTTGGAGGAAAGCAGACTGCCAGCACGACTCTGTCCTCCTCTCCCACCAAGGTCTACTCCTGGGATGCAACGGAGGTCGTTAAGTATAACAAGGGTCTTGGCTCCACGGCTATCGTTATTTACACGGTCATAGTTTTGGCTGTGCCCGTGACTGCGGCAGCTCTTGGTATAGTCGTGTTCATCAAGCGTAAATTCTTATAAGGAGGCAGATGTGAGAGCAGTAGAAAGAAAACTGAGCAAAGCGCAGATCGCTACCATCTGGCTTCTGATAATATCTCTTGTCCTTGCCGCGGCGTGCCTAACGACCGTGCTCGTGATCAAGAAGATATCCGAAAACAACAAGGGCAACGGGCAGACGGCCGAGAGGCCCGAGCTTAAGCCCGGAGAGTCGACTTACCTGAATCAGATGATCGCCTATCCCTGGATAGAGGAAGGACAGATACTCTTTGTCGAGCTCAAGAATAAGACAGGTAACTTCGGCCTTTCAAGATACCCCGACGACCAGGGAAGCTTCCTCTTCCACTACTACGTGGACGGAAAAGAGGGCGCAATTCCTTACACGCCCCCTATTGTCGGCGCAGAGGGTGAGTTTGATTACGAGGACCTTTACGCCACAGAGACGGGTGACGGATACGGTATGATATACTATCTCACCTACCTTTGCTCGGCTATAGGAGCTCCTTACTTTACAGAGAGAATAGAGCTTCCCTCGGCAGACAACGAGGAGGGCGCGGCGAGAAGAGACGCGCTCCTCCGAGAGTACGGTCTTACAAAGAGCGAGAGCTCGACGGTTTCCTTCATCTACGGAGAGAGGGACAAAAAGACCGGACAGATAATCGAGGGCACCGATGAGGCGCACGTTATCATCATCGGCGACAAGGCGCTCTCGGGCGTCGGATATTACTTTATGGTAGACGGCAGAGATTACGTCTACTACACCAAGAGCGAGTACTTCAAGTACGCTCTTGCAGGCTTCAATGAATTTATCAAGGGCATGCTCGTTGCCGAGGGACTCGAGGGCGAGTCTGTCTACGGCCCCTACCTCACCACCGATTTCAAGAAGTGGACGGGTACCGTGTTTAAGGAAGAGTCGGACAGAGTCTTCACGTCCGACGATGCGGTCTATAAGAACTATGAGAATCCCAACGTGGTAGTTAACGGTTCTTACTACGCCAGCGTTGACAAGGGGCTTGAGTTTGTTCCCGAGTCGGGCGACTTCTCCGGTTATGATACCGAGGAAAGTACAAGCCTTTCCTTCGATCTTGAGGCGCTCAAGGCTCATCCCGATTATGAGAGAATAAAGGCTGCCTTAAAGGGTAAGAACGTCGGCTCTTACGACGGAAACGAGATACTGATAACGCTTATTACAGAGCTCTTCCAGACAGAGGAAAAGAAGCTCTCCTTTGGCGAGTCCGAGAACGTTGAATACACGTACAGCGTGACGAAAATAGAGTCCGTGCTGACCGATACAGACGAGATAACGAGTGGCATTACCGACTCATCTCACAAGCTCTTTAAGGTCACTTACCGCTACACGGTAGGGGGGCAAACGGTAAATTACGACTGTCACGGTATAATTGATGTAGGAGATCTCACGTCGCTTGACGCAGATAAGTTCGTCGGCCTTGAGATAGGTAAGGATCTCGGCGCGGATGCCGTCACACTTACGGTTGAATATACCAAGGACAATTCGCTTAAATCGACAGAGAAGTACGTGCTCACCGGAGTCACCTCTATCTTTGACGAGTACGGCGCGGTGGTCAACACGGTAACCGAGGACACCTACGTTACCATTACCTACAAGCGTACCGCAGGCACCGATGCTGCCAAGACGGGCAGCGCAATAATCCGTCTTGCGGACATTTCCGATACGGATAAGCTTGCTCCTCTTAAGACCTTCCTTCTCGGTAAGGGTAAGGGAAGCTACAATGAGGTGATCTACAACGAGACGTTCTCTTATGAATTTATGAGAGAGTTCGTGACCTACGAGATCTCAAGGATCGAGTATTTCGTCGCTAACGAGATAATTGTCTCATTCAGATTCCGCAACGCCTCCGAGAGAGACCCATTCTACGGAGATACCTTCTTTGAGAACACTCTCACTAACGAGTACAGGCTTTACGGACTCAACTCCGGCTCCTGTGAGACCGCGGTCAAGCTTCTTGGCGGAATAGGAAAGGACAGTAACAGCGCTGTAGGCCTTTCCGGCACCACCGTGGCCATAGGACTCACTCTTGAGAATATGGAAAAGTACGGCCTCTTTGCTCACAGGATCTACTTCGAGATGCCGAGAGGTATTTACGACGCCAGCGAGGACCTCGAGGGCGATAACAGCAACGATATGAGTGATTTCGGTTGGATATCAACCCTCGGCTTTACTCTTTATATCAGCGACCCCGTGTACGATGAGGACGGATCGAGGATCAGATATATCGGCTCGGATATGTACGACCTTGTAGCCAAGGTTCCTTCCGCAGACTTTGATTTCCTCGAGTACGGCTTCGTCGACTTCTGGGCGAGAAAGAATCTTGTAATGATGGACATTACTAAGCTCCGGGGATTGAAGCTTGAGTTCAATATGCAGGATCTTTCCGGCACTTATAATTTCGACGTGGTCTTTAAGGAAGCTTACGGCGGATACGTCGGCAACGACTACGTGATCAGAGAAGAGGCCTTCCAGGGCTCCTCACCCATCGAGCACGAGATAGTCAGAGTCAAGGCGGCCGAGGGCTCGTTTGAGACCGAGTTTACAAAAATGTTCGGAAATGAGTGGGGAGATATCTCCACGCTTTACGATCACACGATAGGAGGCGGAAAGACCGCGTACTATCCCGGCACCAATGACACGCTCGGCGCCGCATACTTCAACAGCGTATACGAGACGCTGCAGCTCACCAGATATTTCGATTACCTCACCGAGGACGAGCAGGCCGTCGGTCTTACAGGGCCGAGGATCTTGCGTATGCATCTTCGCGTTGACGGTAAGGAATATTACTATACCTACGATTTCTACAGACTCGATGACCGCCGCATTATGGTCCGCTTCTACAGAAGTGACGCGGATGGAAACAAGATCGAGCACCTTGGCGAGGTTTCGGATTATTACGTCACGACGTTCGCCTTTAAGAAGCTCGTAAACCATTATATCTATCTTCTTAACGGTAAGGAGGTTGACGAGGGCGTCAGCTACACTTGATTTTTAGTGCAAAACCCGATCTTTGCTATGAAAATCGCATAAAAAAGTGAAAAAAAACGGACTAAATCCGTCATAGCGTAAAAAAGTTTAAAAAAATTATTATTTTTTGGAAAAAGGTTTGCATTTTATAAAATAATATGATATAATGTTATGGCTTGAATTGTCACCATGCGAAAAACAGGTGATTTTTACGGGCGGACGTACCCCGGAACGGTACTTAAAAATGTTCTAAAAAATAAATTATATACGAGGAAACAAACAATGAAAAAGAGAATTATCAGTTTAATTCTTGTTGTTGCTCTGGCATTCCTCACCCTTACCGGTTGTGCATACAACTATGCTAAGGATGATGTGTCCGAGTACGCAACGCTTGACTTTGACAAGTTCTATTCTGCTCTCCAGGCGCTCTCCATCGAGGACGGCGACTTCGGTACTGATGAGGCTACCAGACTTGTAAAGGTTGAGGAGGCTATTGCCGCAGCAATTCTTAAGGTTACCGATACCACCGACAAGAAGTTTGCCGGCAACGTAGAGAAGTATGACTCTCTCTACTTCTGCTATTTTGCAATGGATGAGGATGGCAACGTCTTCTACGCTGCAAAGATGGACGAGACCAAGGCGACCAACCTTCAGGTAGGCGTTACCTCTCTCGTAGACCTTAACAAGGCTATTTCCGACGGCGTTATCTCCGCAGGCGACATCGCTGATCACATTTACTCCACCTCTTCCGCTTCCGTAGCAGGAAAGGGTGACGCTATCTCTCTTTCTTACGTTAAGACCTGGCTCGAGGGCGATCAGACCAAGACTGAGAAGAAGTATAACGACTACGTAGTTCTCGGCGAGAACAACGAGCTCCACGCTGCTCTTATCGGCAAGCAGGTTGGCGTTACTCTTGACGAAATCAAGGTTACCGAGAATGAGATCGAGTGCACCTACTCCGAGGTTAAGATCGAGTCTATCGTTAAGGACAACAGCTCCTCTACCGTAGCTGACGGCGACACCATCTTCGTTACCTACACATACAGCTTCGACGCTACTCCTTGGTTCGACGAGGAGACAAGCACCTACAAGCTTCCCGAGGGCTTCTCCGCTTCTAACGTAGACGGCGAGGGCAACTACAAGGCAACCGTTTCCTACGAGGCTCTTAAGGCAGTTGCTGACGTTCCCGCTGAGGGCTCCGACACGGTTGCCGCTGATGACAAGACCTTCATCGGTCAGCTCGTTGGCAAGACCGCAGGCTCTACTACCTCCTCCATTACCGAGAAGAAGGGTACTGTTGGTGACCAGACCGTTGAGATCAAGTACACCAACGTTAAGGTAAACTGGATCGTTAACGAAATAAACGAGGCTATCGAGATCAAGTACACTCCTTATCCCGAGGCTCTCAACGAGGAGAAGACCAATAAGAAGACCGAGACCAACACCTACGGCGACAAGATCGAGCTCAACGAGAAGGAGCTCACATACTACGTATTCCCCGTATATTATCTTGACGTTGAAAAGGTAAGCGCAGAGCTTATCCTCCGCGAGTTCTACTCCACCGTTAATGCTACTCAGACCAAGGAGCATGACCACACCGAGGAGGAGCACGAGCACGAGACCGAGTACGTATTCGACATTCTCAACGATGATGAATATAAGAACGGTGACAAGACCCTTGCAGCTCTCGTTGGTGAGCTCGTAACTCTCAACAGCACTATCACCACCAAGGAGAAGGCAGTTGCAGACGCTCTTAAGGCTCTCACCACCGCTCAGTCCAACCTTGCTAAGGATGCAGGTACCTCCGAGAGTGAGACCGCATCTCTTAAGACCAAGCTTCAGAACGCTACTAAGGATTATCTCACCGCTAAGACCGCTGCTGATAACGCAGAGAAGGAAGTAGAGGAAAAGATAGACGCTATCCTCGCATGCAAGAAGGGTGAGACCGGCGTTGCAGAAGGCCTTGTTGAGAACTACGAGACCTATCAGTACGATGCTCTCGAGGCTGCATACAAGTCTGATATCAACAATAAGATCGCTGCTAAGGTTATCGAGTACCTTGAGAAGAACGTAACCTTTGAGGGCAACCTTCCCAAGAGGGCTGTTAAGAATGCTTACAAGGCGATCATGAACACTTATAAGTACGACTTCTACGAGGGCAAGTATTCCGCAACCGGAAGCACGACCTCTACCAGCACTGAGACCAACTTTGCTCATTACAACGGCGACTTCGACCTTTACCTTATCGATAAGGTAACCAACAACAAGGGCGATATGGATGACGTTAAGGCGAACATCCAGAAGGAAGCTGAAGATACCGTAAAGGATATCATCATTATCTACGTATTCGCTAATGCGGTTGAAGAGAAGTGGGAAGGCGCAGACGTTACTCTCACTAAGGATGAGAAGAAGGAAATCAAGAAGAACCTTGAGAACACCGCTCTCCTTTATCAGCAGTACGGTCTTTCCTTCACCTACAACGTAGACGACAGCTATCATGCAGGTCAGTTCGACAAGGCTATGAATTACCTTCTCGAGGTTGACGAGTCCATGGAGGATGTCGTTCTCGACGTAATTTACAAGCACGTAAGCTACACCACCGAGGCAGAGGATAAATAATTAACCGACGAATTAAAGGACTGTCCTATTTAATGAAGGTACAGTCCTTTAATTATAAAAAGGAAGACTATGAAGCAAGTAAGTCTTTACACGGATGGCGCCTGCAGGGGGAATCCCGGTCCCGGCGGCTGGGGTGCGATCCTCGTATACGGCAAGTATGAAAAGGAGCTGTCCGGCGGAGAAATCGAAACCACGAATAACAGAATGGAGCTGCTCGGCGCCATCAAGGGGCTCGAGGCTCTGAAGGAGCCGTGCTGTGTCACGCTGCAGTCGGACTCTAAGTATCTTGTCGACGCCTACAACGAGGGGTGGATATATGCCTGGCGTGATAAGGGCTGGAGTAAATCGGGCGGACTTAAAAATCCCGACCTCTGGCAGAGACTGTATGAGCTCACCGAGATACACCGCGTCACATTCGTGTGGATCAAGGGGCATAACGGTCATCCGTACAATGAAAGATGTGATAAGCTCGCCACCTCATACGCAGATTCCTTAGAAAACAGTCCGTTCTAAAAAATACAGGAGAAAACAATGTCAAATAAGAATAATACAAAGCCTGCAAAACAGCAGCCTAAGAATGGCGAGGAGAAAAAGAAGCTCGACGCGACCGGAATCTTTCTGATCGTCTTCGCTTCCATAGCTCTCGTAGGCATTTTAGCAAGCGTTATAGTTGCGATTGCGCTTAACGTTAACAAGAATAAGTCGATCGACTATATGAAGACGAATCTCTCGAAGTACGTTACGATATCCGCTGACGTCTACTCGAGCTACGACGTTAAGATCGAGGTTCCCGAGGTAAACGAGAAGGATCTTAATAACGCGATAATCAAGGTTCTCTGCAAGAACAAGATAGTACCTGACGACAAGCCTATCAACCGTCCGAACGTTACGCTTTCCGTGGGCGACGTTGCCAACATTTATTACCGCGGTTACACCCTCGGTGAGGATGGCGAGAAGGAATACTTTGACGGCGGATGCAACTTTACAGACTCTACCTATTACTCGCTCGAGATCGGCTCCGGCAGCTTTATCTCCGGCTTTGAGTATAATCTTATAGGAAAAAATCAGAAGGACTACGCGACCTTTACCAAGCTCACCAGCGGAAATACCGCATCCGGTGACATTATCAAGCTCACCTACTCCTCCTACCACGCGGACGGTACTGCGAGAATGGCACAGACCGCTATCATCGACCTCTCCGATCCCGAGGCGGTTGACGAGGAATGGGGCAAGGGCTTTGCAGAGTACTTCAACAAGCACGCCGGCAAGCCTATCGGAGTAAAATTCGGTACAGATGCCGACAGTGAAAATAAGCTCAGAGTTGAGAGCACCAGAGAGAGCGATGACGTAAATCCCACCGACGTTTACTTCGATATGACTATCTCTGAGGCCTACAGGATCAGCGAGGGCGAAAGACTTGTCGTTGAGACTTATTTCCCCTACGACTACAACGAGGAGAGCCTCCGCAACAAGACCGCATACTTTGAGGTATACATCAAGACCGCTCAGGATTATGAGACCCCCGAGCTCGATGATAAGTTCATCACCGAGACTCTTAAGCTTAAGGCTGAGGATCTTGCTTCTTTCGAGGGTGAGACTCTCGTAGAGAAGTATAAGAATTCTCTTATGGCAGATCTTAAGGAGGAATATGACGCTAAGGTCAGATCTGCTGTTGAGCTTGCACTTTGGGATCACGTAATTGCAAATGCAAATTACAAGAAGCTCCCCGAGAGCGAGGTCGAGGAGCAGTATAACAGCGAGATCGCAGAAATCAATTCTCTTTATGTGAGCGGATACTCCAGCTATTACAGCAGCGTTGATTACTTCGCGCTTGCTTATCTCGGTCTCGAGAGCGGCAGCGACTGGAAGAAGGCGGTACGTGACAACGCGGAAACTGCTATAAAGCAGAAGCTCGCGTTCTACTACATCATCCGCGAGGAGAATCTTATTCCCGAAGATGAGGAGTATGACGCTATCTACGAGGAGATCTTTGACGAGCATCTTCAGACATACCTTGACTACTACAAGATCACCGAGGATTCCGAGGATTACGAGACTAAGCTCGAGGATGCAAAGAATACCGTAAAGGGACAGTTTGACGATGATTACTGGTTCGAGCTCGTTGTCTATGACTATGCTATAGAAAAGCTTATTGCTAACGCAAACAAGATCTAAAAACGAATAAATAAATTAAGGCGAGGAAAAAATCCTCGCCTTGTTTTTATTATTAAATACAAAAATATGAAAACTTAGGTTGTCAAAATCAGCTATAAGTTCTTGCCATTCTGAGTATTCTAAGCTTGTATACTGCTCTGGGGTCTCTAAACTTCAATTCAAACGCGGTCTCATAAAGACGGAAGGCGATCTCTCTGTTTGTTGGGATACCGAGTCCGAACTCGTTGAGACAGCCGAGGGTGTATATTCCCTTGCCGTGACCGAGTCTTAGGCAAATTCTAAGGAGCTTTTCGGCCTCTTTAAAGTCCTTTTTGTGGATAAGCGTCATGGCCTTTGAGTATACCTTCTTGAGCATATGACGGCGCTTGTTTTCCATAAGTCTCTCGATCTCGGCCTTTGCCTCGGCAGATCCGAGCCTTACCGCTACGGAGAGTACTCTCGTGGCGTTGTCAAAGTTAAAGGCGGTGCCTATGCCCCTCGAGAAGCAAAGGCCGTATTCATAGATAGCCTCGTCGTCACCGCTCTTCACAGCCTTCTCAAACCAGAGGTAGGCCTGAGTGCGGTTTTTCTTTACGCCGTAGCCGTGGAGGAAGGAGCGGGCCATTTCCTTGTATGCCGGGATATATCCCATACTCGAGGAGATGGCGAGAGCACGGAATGATTGCTCGGGGGTTGAGCTTCTCATTGCGAGTCCGACGTTGTATAGCTCCTCTCGCTTGGCTTTGAGCGTCTCGGACTTTTCTCTTGCGCCGGAGTGTCCCTCCTTGGCGCCTATATCGTAAAGCTCGATCGCTCTTGCCACGTCACGGGGGACGATCTCACCGAGTCGGTATATGTCACCCATGGTTTCGTATGCGTTGGTCATACCGAGCTCGGCGGCTGCTTTATAGCACTCGAGAGCCTTATCTGCGTCTGCCTTTACGAGCTTACCCGAGACAAAGATGTCTCCCATATGACGGTATGCCTCGGCGTTACCGTGGGAGGCGGAGCTCGAGAGCAGGGCGAGCGCAGTATCTATATCTCGGTTGCATCCGGTACCCTCTGCATAGAGCATACCGAGGATCATTCTTGCCTGCATATCATCTCTGTCGCTGAGCATTTTGCACAGATTGTGATAGGCCTTGATATAGCCGTAGTCCTGCGCTCTGATAGCCAGACGGCGGAGCATTTTGTCGAAGTCGGGGTGCCTTGGTACTCCCGGATCCTCCGCCTTTACCGAGCGGAGCTTATATGCCATCTTGATGGCGTGGATCGGCGGGAGAATGAGCTTGTCCATATACCACTTGGCGTAGGGGAGATTCTGCTCGGTGCCTATACCGTTGTAGTATCTCTTAGCCAAGGTGACGATAGAGTCGGTAACGTCGTACGCGGCAGAGAGAGCGTAGTAGTAGTTTGCGAGCTCGTCCTCGCCGTTTCTCGCCAGCTTTTCAGCAAGGGCGGGGTAGGACTCCACACATCCGAGCGCGGCGGCATAGTTGAGCCAGAAGAAGGCGGCCTTATCGCTCGTCCTCTCCGCAAGACGTGAGTAACGGTAGGCGCTCATAGCGTCGTTCTTCTCCGCAGCCATATAGTAGTATTCCATCGCGGCGTCAAGGTCGCGCGCGACACCGTCGCCCTTCTCGAGCATAGCCGCGTATTTTTTCTGGGACTCGGTTCTTCCCGCGTCGGCCAGGACGTGGTGTCCCTCGGCAGCGAGTTCATATTGCTTTGACTCCTCCGCCTTCTCGATTTCAATTATCTTTTCTTCTATCTCTTCGGGTGTGAGATTAAAAGCTTCTTTGCAAGAGGGACACTTCGGGCCGTAATATGCGCCGACGTAGCCACACTTGTTACAATGAATCATAATTCACTCTCCATTTATTTTTTCTTATATTAATTTTACAACAAACCGACAGTTTTGTCAACGGGATTAATAAAAAATAAAAGACGTGGAATACTAAGAAAACAACGAAAAAAGGAGAGTTGAAATGTTTTTTGGAAAAACAGAGCATAAAAGATCGCATCCTTACGCTGCGGCGATGATCGGCACGCTCGCTATGATAGGCGCCTTCAACGTTGTAAGGTGCGCAAAAAGGACTACGAAATGTGTCTGCCATAAGATGACTTCCATGTTCGGCGGCAGAGAAAAGTGCGACCTCACATCCTCGGAGTAACACGTTTTAATTATTCTCATATAATACTAAAGTAACCTCAGGATCCCTCGCGGTATTATTTTTCCTCGTGGGATCTTGAGGTACCGTCCCGGGGTGCTGAGGTCATTTTCCGGGGTGAGCTTATGCCAAAGGTTGAGGACATTATGATTATACATTCTTATGAAAATGGCCCGAGGGCAGACGCGTGTATTGAATATATAAGAAGCGTAAAATGTGCAGATGACGTTGACAAAATGATATTGTTGCCTATACCGACAACGAAGGATAAACATACGATTTTGAAAACTAATATTTGCATTTATGATGTTTTAGATACGATAAGCGGTCACACGCTAATATCCGGGTACGGGATGCCGGGAGAATTTATTAAGGAGGCGGAGGAGCTCGGAGCGACCGTCCACGATCTATCGGCGGATGAGGAGTTCTTACTTGATAACGCCTCGATTACCGCTGTATGCGCACTCGGTGTTTTTCTCTGCACTTCAAGGCTTTGTCCTTGTGACACGAAAATTGGAATAGTCGGATACGGAAGGATTGGTAAAAAGCTTACCAATCTCTTTTTATATCTTGGAGCAACGGTACGCGTCTATACCACAAGGCCGGATGCCCGTATTGAACTTTCAAGGTACGGAATAGGCAGCGCGTCGAGTACCGAGGGGGCGGATCTGTCAGGACTTGATATACTGATCAACACGGCGCCGGCGCCGCTGTTTTCCCCTTCCGATATACCCGACGGGCTGCGTATTATGGAGCTTGCCTCGGGAGATAACTTCCCGGATGTTCCCGGGGTGGAAAGGTATCCTTCTATCCCTGCGAAAATGTTTCCCGTGTCCGCCGGTACAGCGTGGGGAAGGGCTATAGAGCGCCGTCTGATAAAGGAGGGGTAGCCGTCCGGCTTACTCCTTTGAAATACACATTTAAAGGAGACTTACAGGGATGAAGATCGGTTATTGCTTTACCGGCTCCTTCTGTACTCTTGAGCGCTCGCTCGGGGTACTCTGCGAGCTTGTCGGCTGTGGCTATGACGTCCTGCCCATTATGAGCGAAAACGCATATTACACTGACACGAGATTTCAGAGGGCAGAGGAATTTTCTCGGCGGGTTGAAAGCGTATGCGGAAGAAAAATAATTCACACGGTGGTGGATGCCGAGCCTCTCGGACCTGCCTCGCCCCTTGATCTTCTCGTCGTTGCGCCATGCACGGGTAATACTCTCGGCAAGGTGGCAAACGGAATAACGGATACGGCGGCGACCATGGCTATCAAGGCTCATCTAAGAGCTGACAGACCGCTCGTCATAGCTCTCGCCTCGAACGACGCTATGAGTCAAAATCTATATAACATCTCCCTTATGCTCAACCGTAAGGCCGTGTATTTTGTTCCTATGCTTCAAGATAGTCCTAAGGCTAAGCCGCATTCTCTCGTAGCGGAGTTTGAGCTGATTCCTTCGGTTATTAACGCCGCTCTAAAGGGTGAGCAGCAAAGACCGATCTTTCTTTCCGTGCCCAAAGGTTCGCACTAAGCCGATCGCCGCGCTCATATATCACGTGGGCGCGGCGTATTGACTTTTTTTACCCTATATGATAAAATATTACCGATAAATTTTAAGCGCTTAAGGGCAAGCGACCGAGGGCGCGAAGAGGTAATGATGAGAAGAAAAGATGATCTTCCCGAGCTGCTCGCTCCCGCGGGCGACTTTGAGTGTCTCGTGGCTGCTGTCAGAGGCGGAGCGGATGCCGTCTACATAGGCGGAAAGGCGTTTTCCGCGAGGGCGTATGCGAAGAACTTTGACTCGGATGAAATTAAAAAAGCGGTGTCCTACTGTCACCTCCACGGCGTGAAGCTGTACGTCACCATGAATATACTTCTCTTCGGTAATGAGCTCGACGAAGCCGTTGCCTTTGCCAAGGAGCTATACGTTTTTGGCGTAGATGCGCTTATAGTCGCGGATCTCGGGCTTATCAGAAGATTGAGGAGAGAGATTCCGGATCTTGAGCTCCACGCCTCCACTCAGATGTCGGTCAACAATTCACTCGGCGCGGACCTTGCATACTCGTTAGGGTGTACCCGTGTAGTACTTGCAAGGGAGCTTTCGGGTAAAAATATCAGGGCGGTGACCGAGAGATGTAAGGCTGAGACAGAGGTGTTTTTACACGGAGCACTATGTGTATGTCACTCCGGACAATGCCTGTTTTCATCCATGATCGGAGGCAGGAGCGGAAATCGCGGAGAGTGCGCCCAGCCTTGCCGCCTTCCGTATAACGACGGTAAGTATATACTTTCGCTCAGCGATCTTTCGCTGGCAGAGCACGTCACGGAGCTTATAGAGTCGGGTGTCGCATCGCTTAAGATCGAGGGACGTATGAAGTCTGCGGATTACGTATATACCGTGACCTCGATATACCGAAGGCTTCTTGACGAGCACAGGAATTCCACAAGAGAAGAGAACAGACGACTTGAACGCGCCTTCTCTCGCGGCGGCTTTACCGACGGTTACTTTAGGGGCGACACGTTTGGCAGAATGACCGGTGTCAGGACCGAGGCGGACAAGCAGGCCTCGAGGATGGATGCGACCGGGGATTTCACTCCCGACAGAGTGAAGGTCAGGGCACGTGTGAAAATAAAGCTCGGAGAGCCATCCGAAATGACGGTTTACGGCATTGATACAGACCGAGAGGTTACCGTGCGCGGCGACTGCGCCGACGTGGCCAAAAGTGCCCCTCTTACCGAGGATGCGGTGAAGGAAAGACTCTCTAAGATGGGCAACACGTTTCTTTCGCTCTCCCCCTCGGATATCGAGCTTGAGCTCGACTCCGGTGTTAATATGTCTGTCGCCTCGTTGAACAGATTAAGACGTGAGGCGGCGGAGAAATTCGAGTGCTTCGGTAGGGCATGGACGGATGATGAAAACGGCCGAAAACTCGACACGCCCCCCGCGTTTTTAGAGGAAAATGCGCTGAAAAGCATAGCCGTTTTCCACCGCGCGGATACTCTTTCTTCTCTCGTAGAGGACGTTCTTAGCCACTTTGACGTTATTTTTGCGCCTCTTACCGATTACGGGGCTGTCAAGGATAAGGCCAACGGAATATACCTGCCTCCGGTGATAATGGAGGATGAAATAAAGACGGTAGAGGAGCTTATCGGGGATGCTAAGGAGCAGGGGGCTCGCTACGCTCTTATAGGCAATCTTTCTCACGTTGTACTGGCTAAGAAATACGGCCTTACGCCACTGGGCGATTTCAGACTGAACGTCACCAATTCCGACTCGCTTTTCGCTCTTAAGGATATCGGTGTACAGAGCGTTACCGTATCTGCAGAGCTTACGGCAAGGCAGGCCGGAGGCATAGGTGCCCGCGCCATCGTCTACGGCAGGATACCGTTGATGATAACCGAGCGCTGTTTTATGAAGGATAACTTCGGATGTGATAAGTGTGGAAAATGCACTCTCGTTGACAGAAAGGGAATAGCCTTCCCGATGATGCGTGAGTTCTCGCACCGCAACCTTATCTTCAATTCCGCATACACCTATATGGCGGATAAGCTTTCGGATATACGCGGCGTCAGAGGATATCACTTTATCTTCACCACGGAGACTTCCCGCGAGGTCGCAAGGGTTGTCAGAGCCTTTCGCGAAGGGGCTCCATTCCCGCTTGACGGACAGTTCAGAAGGATGGGAAAAAGAAAGATCGACTGACCGTGAAAAACAGATAAGATGGCACCCGTGTGGCTTTATTTGAGGCTACACGGGTGTTTTTTGCACTTAAAACAACTCAGGATGAATACAAATATCGCTCCCCGTCAATAATCCTAAGAAAACGGAGGTGTGTATGAGCTTAAGTCTATCCCACAAGGCAAACGTCTCACTCCTGTCCTCGAGGCTCAGGGTAGGGGAGAACTTTGACGTCATTGAAAGACATCTTACCGTCGGGCAGGATGACGTGTGTTTTTTCTACGTCGACGGATTTACCAAGGACTCGGAGATGCAGAGGCTGATGCAGTATCTGCTTTCAAAAAAGAGCATCGGTGGCGCCAATGCGTTGGTCAGCGACCTGCCGTACATTGAGGTCGAGCTCGCAGATGATATTGACGGAATAATCACCGCTGTACTTTCCGGACAAACCGCGGTCCTATCTTCGTCATTCCCGACCGAGTCGATACTGATAGACGCGAGGACCTATCCCGCACGTACTACTGCCGAACCGGACACGGACAGGGTGATGCAGGGCTCAAGAGACGGTTTTGTCGAGACTCTGGTGATGAACACCGCTCTCATCCGAAGGAGAATACGCGATCCGCGATTGACGATGCGGCACTTCGGTCTCGGCGGCTCCTCGCGTACCGATATTGTACTCTGTTACGTTGAAGGAGTGGCGGACAGGAAGCTGGTAGAGAATATCTCGTCGAGACTCGGACAGATCAGACCCGAGGGGGTATGCCTCGGTTACCGCAGCCTTGCCGAGAGCTTAGTTAGGCGCGGATGGTGGAACCCGTTTCCGAAAATACGCGTGACAGAGCGTCCGGATACCGCATCTGCTCAGCTGCTTGAGGGGAGCGTACTGATCATATGCGACACATCGCCGCAGGTCATGATCCTTCCGACCTCGATCTTTGACTACCTTCAGCAGACCGATGATTATTATTTTCCGCCGCTCACCGGCAGTTACCTGCGTATAGTACGAACGCTTATACTGCTGCTGTCGGTAATAATCACACCCGTTTGGTATCTTTGTCTTGAATTTTCCGACACGCTCCCCCAGTATCTCGGGTTTTTGATCCCCGATGATCCGGGCGCTCTGCCTATCATTTTACAGCTTTTGCTCATAGAGATCGCTATCGACGGACTGAAGATAGCTTCAATGAACACTCCGGATATGCTATCCAACTCTCTGTCGGTCGTCGGCGCGCTTCTGCTTGGCGATTTTGCCGTAGGGGTAGGGTGGGTGTGCGAGGACGTCATCCTCTATATGGCTTTTGTTGCTATAGCCAATTTTGCTCAGCAGAACGTAGAGCTCGGATACGCCTTTAAGTTTGTCAGGGTGGCTATGCTCATCCTTACCTATTTTCTTGGCGCTTGGGGCCTTTTGGCAGGTATGCTGCTTTTCTCGTTTCTCCTCGTTACCAACGTTACCGTTACGGGCAGATCGGGATATCTGTATCCGCTCATACCCTTCGACGGTCGGGCGATGGCGCACCTCATCTTCCGCGTAAAGAAAAACGATTTACCAAAGGAATAATAAAGAATACGCTTGAAATAAGCCGCCCGATATGTTAAAATTAAAGGGCGGCTACTATTTTAAGTTTCTTTAAGCTACGTTTGGTAGCCTATGGTTGAAAATATTTTTAAAGCGGCGAAGAGGGAAGCGGTATCTGTACCGAGAATCTCTTGCCCAAGGAGGATTATATGAGATTGCTTCTTGCAGAGGATGAAAAGGAGCTCGCCAAGGCTCTGGCGGTCATTCTCCGCCACAACAATTATTCCGTCGACGTCGTGCATGACGGTGAGGAGGCTCTTTGTTATCTCGAAAACGGAAATTATGACGGAGCTATCCTTGATATAATGATGCCGAAGCTGGACGGAATGTCGGTGCTTCGTAAGGTCAGGGAAGAAGGAAACAGCATACCCGTGTTGATTTTAACGGCGAAATCAGATATAGACGACCGTGTTGAGGGACTCGATGCGGGAGCGGATGACTATCTCACCAAGCCCTTCGCTATGAAGGAGCTGTTAGCCAGAGTCAGGGCTATGCTCAGACGCCGTACCGAGAACGTGGATACCAGCCTCACCTTTGGAGATATCACTCTTGAACTCTCGTCGTGTATGCTTATCTCTGGCGAGGAGAAGGTCAGACTCACCAATAAGGAGTTTCAGATGCTCGAGATGCTTATCAGCGCCGACGGCGGAATAATTTCCGTAGATAGGTTTATGGATAAGATATGGGGCTACGACAGCGAGACCGAGCAAAACGTGGTATGGGTTTACGTATCCTATCTTCGCAGAAAGCTGCAGGGGCTCGGATCATCCGTGGTCATTGAGGCTCACAGAAATCTCGGCTACTCTCTGGAGGCGGGTAAATGATCAAGCGCCTGAAAAGGAAGTATATACTTATCGTAATGACCTCGGTGACTATTGTTCTCGGCATCATTATCGCCGCTATCAACATAGCCAGCTTCGTCTCGGTTGATTCACAGCTTGAGGACAAGCTTTCGCTGATCGTTGAAAATGAAGGAAAAATGCCCGAGTTCCCACCTATCGAGGAGCCGGATCCCGATGAGGGAAAGGAAGATGCGAACACCGCTGAAGACGGCGAGAACGCCGATCAGACCGAAAAGGAGGAGGAAGAGGACAAGCGTCAGCATATGAGCCCCGAGACTCCCTTCGAGACGAGATATTTTACTGTTAAATTTGACACGGGTGGCAACGTTTTGACTGTTGACACTACAAAAATAGCTGCCGTGGATTATGAAGAGGCAAAGAATCTGGCTGCAAAAATGTTCGCAGAGGACTGGAGCGACGGATACTTGGACAGCTATAAGTACAAGAGAGGCGGTACGGAGGACGGATGTATAATCTACGTTTTCCTCGACGCAACGCGCGAGTTTGACTCTATGAGGTCCTTCCTTGTCTCAAGCCTTATCATTACGGGTGTTGGTCTTGTGGCTATATTCCTGCTTGTTATACTGCTCTCGGAAACAGCTCTCAGACCGATCATAGAGAGCTATGAGAAGCAGAAAAGATTCATCACGGATGCGGGCCATGAGATGAAAACGCCCTTGACCGTTATCTCCGCGAACGCAGAGGTAATAGAAATGGAAAACGGAGAGAGTCAGTGGACCGAGGGTATAAAGAATCAGGTATCCAAGCTCGCCTCGCTTACAGAAAAGCTCGTTATCCTCTCAAAGATGGAGGAGGGAGTTAAGCTCGAGATGAGTGAATTTTCGCTTTCCGAGGCCTTTTTCGATACCTCCGAGCAGTATAAAAGCATCGCTATGTCGGGGGGCGTGTCGTTTAATGTGGCAGTTTCTGAGAACGTTATGCTTGTCGGAAACGAGGGCGAGATCAGAAGATGTATTATGCTCCTACTCGATAATGCCTTCAGATATGTCAACGAGGGCGGAAGCGTCTCGGTAAGAATACAGAAGCTGCCAAACGGAGTTGAGCTCACCGTATCCAACACCACGGAAGGGGTAGAGAAGGGCTCACTCGACAGGTGGTTTGACCGTTTTTACCGTACCGATCTCTCGAGAAATTCCGCTACGGGCGGCTCGGGAATAGGCCTTTCGGTAGTTCAGGCTATTGTGAGAGCTCACGGAGGAACCGTAAAGGCTAAGAGTGAAGACGGTGTTACGGTAGATATTACGATGATATTTTGAAAACGAGCGGAGAGCCGACGGGAAAGAGGCTCTCCGCTTATGTTTTGTGAAGAATGAACAGTGCTTCCAACGTATTTTTGTATAGTTTTATTTTTTTATTTAATATTACTTATTTTCTCCCTTGACTTTTAAAAAATGGCGTGTTATTCTAAAATCAGCAAATTATAAAAAGGAGAACCTCTTATGAAAAGCAAATTTCTGAGACTACTCGCACTCATTCTCGTTATGTCTTCCTTGCTCTCCATGTTTGCGATCTTTGCAAACGCTGAAGAGACCGAGAGCGGCGAAGGCGAAACAGAGGATACGGAAGAAGAGAGCCCGATCAAGCTCCTCTACAACCGTACCTATGACGAGGGTTGGGGTGTGAACAACGGTATGCAGATCCAGGATCAGGGCTCTACCGGCTCTACCACCTTCACTATTGATTATGAGGAGACAGCTGATTTTGAGATCAACTACTTCTGGCGTCTTGAGCTCAACTCGAGCGACAACGACTACGCTCAGATCAATTTCGGTACTAACCAGGATGTAGGTACCGTATTTGAGTTTGACGTAAAGAGCGACGACATTTGTAACTTCTCTAACGTTATCCATTTTGGTACCAAGCGCGGAACTACCAGAAGCACTTATGACTTCATGAAGGTAGTTGACAATCAGGTATATCTGATGAGTAACGGCCCTCACGAGGGCGGCAGCTCAGAGCCTGCATTCGAGCTTACCAACGAATGGACCAGAATCCAGCTTGTTTTTGATTACACTTACGAGCATGTAAGTATAACCGACGATATGACCGATGCTGAAAAGGCTAATGCTGCGGAAACCAACACCAAGTATTTCCTCCTTTACATCTACATCGGTTCTCCGGACGGCTCTAAGGGAATGGAGCTCTGGACAGGCGAGCCCCTCCTTATGTACGGTGATGCGGGTAAGGGAATTGAGCTCTTCAGATTCCAGTCCACAGGCTCTGACAAGCCCGAAAATTACGGTACCAGCATCTGCTTTGATAACTTCAAGGTATATGACGGCGTAAATTATGTCTATCCCGTAAACGCGTCTATGGGTTGCGGTTCTCTCGTTAACGAGGGCGCTCCCAAGACCGAGAATATCATCGGCGGCGCGGTTTCCGCTAATCCTTCCAAGGATATTCTCGACGCTCTTTCCATGAAGATAGGCGTTGACTATTGCTACATAGGAAAGGAAAGAAAGCCTATAGCTGTTGCTGATGACGGCACTGCATTCGGCGCTCCCGTAAGAATTAACGGAGAGGTCATGATCTCCCTTGACAAGGTTCTCGAATATATAGGTTACCCCTCTTACGTGCATCCTGACGGATCCACTATCGATATTTCCACCGGACTTTCCGCGACCTATCTCTTCATAGGTAAGAAGGAGGCTACCGTTGGCGGTATAGTTGTAGATCTCAACACAGCTCCCGGATACGTTACCGATGCTGACGGCAACACCTTCATCGCTATCGCGCTTTCCGACGTTGACAGTCTCTTCCCCGGATATCACAGCGATTACGATGATATGGGATATATCGCAATTTCCGAATATCGTAATATACTTGACAGAGACGTAAATCTTGCGGCTATGGTAGCTGTTATGAAGGAATTCGTATTCGATTACTTCACTGCCGATCAGATCTACGAGGACGTTAAGAACAATACTAACGGCTTCCAGCACCCCTACATTCTTGCTAACGGCGAGCAGATCGACCTTATGTACAATGAGTACCAGGCTCTCAACGCCAAAGCAGAGGCTGACGAGCTCGAGGAGGGCTCCGAGGAATATTGGATGTGGGTACACTATCAGAGAATAGTTGACGCGGGCGAGAGCTACTACAAGTATTACGCTAAGCGCGATGCTAACGGTACCTACGACACCTTCGCAGGCGTTGAGCCCGATCAGTACGACGCAAAGGGTAACAACCTCCGCGGTACTCACAGCCTTGATCAGAACTATATGGATACCTTCGGCTATGACGTCGGCGGACGTTCTGATATAACTAACCGTACCAACCGTCTTGAGGGTATGGCATTCGCTTACGTCCTTACTAAGGATGTTAAGTACCTTCAGCTCTGCTACGAGGTCGCTTTGATCCTCGGTAACTGGACTCACTGGGGTCCCGGTCACTTCCTCAACTGCGCAGACTCCTCTAACGATTACGCAGTATTCTATGACTGGACCTACAATGGCTACGTAGAGCTCAAGAACGCAGGTGTTAAGCGTCTTGACGGATCCGACTATGAGGTTTCCGTTCTCGCAGAGATCCTTGCAAGACAGGGTGTTCACGAGGGCTACTACTCCACTATCAACAAGACGAGTGATCACCTTAGCCCTGTAGTAGGTACAGGCGGCGGTCACTATACCGAAAGAAATAACAACTGGGCGGCTGTATGTACCGGCGGTATGGCTGTTGCGGCTCTCGCTATCCTTGGCGACGTTGACGAGCAGTACACATACGAGGCTAAGTACATCCTCTCCAGCAACTTCGATACTCTTATTAACAATAGCGGTCTTGACTGTTACGCTCCCGACGGAGCCTACAACGAGTCTCCCGGATATTGGAACTACGGTACCAACAATCTCTTCCGTATGTGCGCTGCTCTTGATTCCGCAGCCGGCACCAACTACGGTCTTCTTGATTGCTGGGGACTTGACACTACCTGCTACTACGCTTGCCACACCGAGGATAATGATTCTCATTACTTCCCCTTCCACGATGCAACCCTTGGCTCGCAGGATACCAGCTACTTCTTCTACGTTGCTCAGCACTACGGTGATGACACTCTTTACGACGTAAGACTTAAGCAGATCAACGGCAACGTTAAGTGGGCTACTCCCATTGACCTTATCTACTATCCCCGTGACGTAGAGATCAACGCTGAAGCGGTTCAGCTTGACTACTACTCCGATAACATTGACCTCTTCGCTACCAGAGCCAGCTGGGAAAGAGGAGCGCTCTTTGCATCCATCATTGGCGGTAAGAACAACGTAACTCACGGTCAGATCGACGCGGGTGCGTTCGTTTACCACAATGGCGGTAACATCTGGGTATACGATCTCGGTACCGAGAACTACAACGCGCCCGGCTTCTGGCCCGACGCTACCAGATACAGATATTACGTAATGAAGCCCGAGGGTAACAACACCGTCGCTATCAGCTCGGATCCCGTCGGCGTTCCTTACGGACAGACACTCAACTCTGTTGCCGACTCTTACGATTGGGGCAGCAACGAGCACGGCGCATACGCAGTATATAATATGGGTACCGCTCTTGGCGCTCAGGTTAACAGATGGGAGCGCGGTATGCTTCTTACCAATGACAGAAAGACTACCGTTATCCAGGACCAGATCTCCTTCAAGAGCATGCAGACCGTATACTGGTTCGCACACTATTCTCTCAGATACGTTGACAAGGTTGAGATCTCCAAGGACGGCAGAACTGCTTACATGAAGCAGGAGATGGGCAAGAACGAGCACGGCGAGACGATTTATCAGACCGTCAGATTCTCCCTTCTTTCTCCCAACCCGAGTCTTAAGTTTGAGATCATGGACTGCTACACCTTCATCCACACCACCGGTAACAGCGCTACCTACTCTCCCGAGGACGTTGCAAAGCTCGGTACGGAGTATGAGCGTGACAGAAGCCAGTACAGAAAGCTCGCTATCTGCAGCGGTGAGGCAGTAAGCTTTGAGATCGCAGTCGTTATCGAGATGATCGACGACAAGACCATAGGCAAGAAGACCGAGCCCGCAGTAGGCTACACCATGGATAACATGGATAGCTGGGTTCCCTACGCTGATACCCGTAACGTTAAGGTTGATGAAGGCGATACCATCATCAGACGTGGTAAGCCCAGCGTTGAGAAGCACTTCGTACAGGGTCTTGCAAAGATAGCAGCTATGGAAGAGCAGGGTATTCTTTACACCGATAAGATTACCGATTACTACCGCGCTCTTACCGACGCTTACTACTGTGTAAGAACACTCGGCGTGGATATGCCCTCAGGCTATGAGGATCAGATCGCAGCTCTTAAGGAGTACAGAGAGGCATTCGCGGCATACCGCAAGGCAGTCTCCGAGCTCCAGAAGGGACAGCTTGAGTTCGTATACAAGCTTATGAGCTTGAAGTAATACCTTTAAATAAATAAGCTTCGGCTGCCGCAGACCTCGGTTTGCGGCAGCTCTTTTTTTGATCGGGAGGAAAAAATGTATTGAAAAAGCTTCAAATATATAGTATAATATATTTACAAAAAAACTGTGCGGACGGTAACGTTCGCTGTAAAAGAGGAAAAATGAAGATTACCGATATAATTAATGGAAGCAATCCCTCCTTATCCTTCGAGGTCTTTCCGCCCAAGAGCTTTGACAGCTTTGAGGCTGTGAGGCGGGCGACGGTGGAAATCGCCGATCTTAAGCCCGGGTATATGAGCGTGACCTACGGCGCGGGAGGAAGCACGGATATATATACTCCCGAGATAGCCTCGTGTATCGCGGAGCGAGGAGTAACTCCTCTTGCTCATCTTACCTGCATAGGGGCGGATGAGGAAAAGGTGGAGAGAATACTCTCCGAGCTCAAAAAAAGAGGAATAGAGAATATTCTCGCCCTCAGAGGAGATATACCCAAGGATGGCTCGACACACGGGGGCGTGTATAAGTATGCCTCCGAGCTGGTTGCCAAGATCCGCTCCTTTGGCGGCTTCTGCATAGGCGGAGCCTGCTATCCCGAGGGACACCCCGAGAGCGCGAGCATTGAGGCGGATATAGAGAATATAAAGAGAAAGACGGATGCAGGATGCGAGTTTCTCACCACTCAGATGTTCTTCGATAACGAGATCATCTATTCCTATATGGATAAGCTCTTAGCAGCGGGTGTGGACGTACCGGTCGTTCCCGGAATAATGCCGGTCACCAACGCTAAGCAAATAGTGAGGATCACGTCGATATCCGGCAACGCCCTGCCGAAGAAGTTTATGCGCATTATCGACAGATACGGAGATGATCCTGCCGCTATGAGACAGGCGGGAGTAGCCTTTGCCATAGAGCAGATAGTCGATCTTTACGCAGGCGGCTTTAACGCCGTACACGTGTATTCAATGAACAAGCCCGACGTCGCAAGGCTGATCCTTGACGGCGTATCCGAAATTATCGGAAGGGATAGGTGAAATAATGATCTATAAGACTGTTGATCCCTCATCTCTCAGACTTGACCCGCGTGAGTTATCGGCAAGGATGTCTATACCCGTGGGAGCTGAAGGAGAGTATTTTGCATCCGGATATGAGGCCCTTTGCTCGGCGGCAAGTCCCGGGTACGTTATTCGGCGCATACGTATCGAGAGAGACGGAGATGCCATCAGAATAGGCAGAATAAAAACCGAAAGCCGCGCGCTCGGTAAGGTGATCGGGGAAGCGTCGGAGTGCTGCCTGATGGTCGCTACACTCGGCGTGCAGGTGGACAGACTGATACTCAAGAGGGCAGAGATATCTCCTGCCGAGGCGTTTATTATTGATGCGCTGGCCGACGCTATGGCGGAGGCCTTGTGCGACCTTGCCGAGAGCGAGGTGAGCGAGGCTGTCGGCGGACGCTTCAGCCCGGGATATGCCGACCTTGAGCTTGGAGTGGGCGCGGAGATAGTGGCGCTTACCGAGGCGGACAAAAGGCTCGGAATAAGACTGACCGAGAGCGGACTTATGGTGCCGAAAAAGAGCGTCAGCGCGATCATCCCTATAAAAAAACGATAGAGTAATAAACAGCGCGACGGAGGTAAAAATGCGCTTTACCCCCGGGGCGTGGAGAATTATATGATGAAAATTACCGAAAGAATAAAAAAAGACCGTCTGTTCTTCGACGGAGGTACGGGAAGCGTGCTCCAGGGCAAGGGGCTCTTACCCGGTGAGCCCACAGAACTCATGAATACCAAGGATCCCGAGGCGGTCATATCCCTGCATCTTGCCTATCTTCTGGCAGGGGCGGACGTGATCAAAACGAACTCCTTTGGAATAAACTCGCTCAAGTGCGACGAGGTGGAAAAGGAGCTGACGCTCGCGGTCGGCCTCGCCAAGGAGGCTGTAAGGAGGTCGGGTAAGGAGGCGTACGTCGCATTTGACGTCGGTCCTACGGGAAGAATGCTGAAGCCGTTTGGCGACCTTGACTTTGAGGACGCGGTGAGCGTTTTTGCTACGAATATGCGACTCGCCGAGAGGCTGGGCGCAGACCTTATACTTATTGAGACAATGAGCGATCTCTACGAGACAAAGGCGGCCGTCCTTGCCGCAAAGGAGAGCTCCTCCTTGCCGGTGTTCGTCACCTGCGCCTTCGGCTCCGACGGAAAGCTGCTCACCGGCGCCACACCCGAGGCTATGGTTGCTGCTTTAGAGGGACTCGGCGCCGACGCTATAGGAATGAACTGCTCGGTGGGACCGGAGAATATGCTTAAGCTTCTCCCCGGCCTGCTTGAGTGCTCGTCTGTTCCTATTATTCTTAACCCAAATGCAGGACTCCCGAAGGTGGTTGACGGCGAGACCGTCTACGACCTCACTCCCAAGGCCTTCGCCTCTCTTATGACGGAGGCCTGCAGGATGGGTGCCTGTCTTGTCGGCGGATGCTGCGGTACGACTCCCGAGCATATACGCGCGCTCGTTGATATGGCAAGGGATATACCCGTGTCGATCCCCGAGAAAAAGGAAATAACCTACGTTTCCTCCTATACTCACGCGGTAAGGGTGGGGGGCGTGTCAAAAATTGTGGGTGAAAGGCTCAATCCCACGGGCAAGCCGAGGCTCAAGGAAGCTCTGCGCTCGGGCGATATGTCCTACCTTCTGTCCGTCGCGCTCTCGGAGGAGGCGGCGGGAGCTCATCTTCTCGATCTGAACACCGGTCTTGCGGATATAGATGAGGAGGCCGTGATGCGCCGCGCTGTCCGTGAGATACAGGCGGTAACGGATCTGCCTCTGTCAATAGACACCGGAAAGAAGGAGGTAATGGAGTCCGCACTGAGAATATACAACGGAAAGCCGCTGCTCAACTCGGTCAACGGCTCTCGCGAGAGTATGGCCGCCGTGTTCCCGCTTGTGAAAAAGTACGGAGCTGCAGTTATTGCTCTAACTATGGACGAGTCGGGAATTCCCGAGACGGCGGACGGCCGTGTAGAGATAGCCGAGAAAATAATCAGCGAGGCAAAGAAATACGGCATTGATCCAAAGGAGCTGATCTTTGATCCCTTGACGCTCACCGTAGCGTCGGGTAAGGATAATGCGAGAATTACTCTCGAGACCGTCAGACGCCTTAAGGCGCTCGGATACAAGTGCGCGCTCGGTGTCTCCAACGTATCCTTCGGCCTCCCCGAGAGGGAGGTTATCAACTCCGCCTTTTACACCGCGGCTCTGTTTAGAGGCCTTGATCTTGCGATCATTAATCCCGAGAGCGAGAGTATGATGAGGGCCTATCACTCCTACCTCGCGCTCGACGGACACGACGAGGGATTTAGTGACTATATAGCGTACGTTGAGGGGCACGTAACCCGGGCGGAAAGCAAGGATAACGGGCAAAAAGTCGACACGCCCCTGGGCGAAGCTATAGAAAAAGGCCTCAAGGCAGAGGCCGTAGCGGTGACGGGAAGGCTCCTTGAGACCAAGGGCGGGTTGGATATTATAAACGAGGAGATCATCCCCGCGCTCGACAGAGTGGGCAAGGGGTTTGAGGAAAAGAGGATATACCTCCCCGGACTCCTTATGAGCGCCGAGGCGGCAAACGCCGCATTCTCCCTGATACGTGAGAGCGTGCCTGCCTCCGAGAAGATAGGGAGAAGTATAGTTCTCGCGACGGTGAAGGGAGATATCCACGATATAGGCAAGAATATCGTCAAGCTCATCTTTGAGAGCTACGGCTACAGGGTTGTTGACCTCGGCCGTGACGTACCCGAGACTGCGGTGCTTGACGCACTACGCTCGAGCGGAGCGGACCTGCTCGGACTCAGCGCCCTGATGACCACCACGCTCCCCGCGATGGAGAGGACGGTCGCTCTTGTGAAAAGGGAGCTGCCCCACGTAAGGATCATCGTGGGCGGAGCGGTGCTTACCGGCACCTACGCAAGGAAGATCGGCGCTGACTTCTACGCTCCCGACGCCATCAGCGCGGTGAGGTATGTGGAAGAGATCAATAAAGAGTGATTGCAAAACGGCAAGCATCCGTCCAAAATAAAAAATATCACGGCAAGCATCTGTCAAAAGCGGATCAACTTGCCGTGTTTTTTTATTCTTCAACCCTTATTCCTTCAATGATCTTTACCATCTCATCCCACTCGACGCCGGTGGTTGCGAGGGTGTATACCATTTTTTCATCGGTCCATGTTACGTTGGTTTGTCCGTATTTTTCTGTTCGATGTAAAGAAAGCTCTCCCAATTCTATTAGCGTGTAATCGGAATTTTCATTATCGATCGCGAAAAATCTGTTTGTTAAACAACTGATTTGCAGGGTAATAGTGGAATTGTTATCTTTCCACTCTATCACTCCGGATCTATGACCGATATCCCGTCTTGTTTCCTCAAATGTTTCGGGGATATATGTTACACTAACATCAGATGGCAAAACGGTAGGTGAGTCAGTGTGATCGGTTGAGAGGTAAACATATTTTTCAAAGAAATCTACGAAAAATCCGCCTATTTTATCTCTTAAAGCGTATGCAGCAATAGCAAACACTGATATAAGAATAGCTGAGGCAATAAGAATCGTTATTGCTTTTTTAATGGGTAAGCAACGTTTTTGCTTTTTTAATAGCTCATCCACCATTTCATCGCACTTTTTGTACAATGACTCGGGTGGCTTTGGAGAGCTTGCTATGGCTCTTTCTATTGCTTCGTTTTCTTCACGCGCAACTATATACAAAGCATCTTTTATTAATTTTAAATTCTCAGCAGTCATCTTTTATATCCTACCTCTATTCGTTCCTGAAGTATAGCCGTTCCTCGTTTCAATTTTGTCCTCACGGTGTTCAAATTGATACCGAGCGAAACAGATATGTCGACGTAGCTCATATTGTGGAGAAATCTCATCATCAGAATGTTACGTGAATCCTCAGACATCCCTTTTATGTAGTCTGAAATCCTCTTGACGTTCTCTTGGTCAATCAGATTATCTAAGGGAGATTGATGATCAGATAAATTATTCAGATCGGCATATACGTCAAGGGGTGCGCTTTTGTTATTCTTTTTCAAAACCCTTATAGCTGCGTTTCTGACCACTTTGTAAACGTAATTACTCGTATGCAGCTCATCATCCTGCGGCAATGAGTGTATAGTTTTTGCTATGGCCACGAATGCGTCATCAAGCGCTTCCTCTGCGTAGTACTTATCATTTAGGATAGAGAAGGCTATTCCTATCATTTGATCTTTGTATTTTTTATATATTTTCTCAAAGCTTTGCTTCTCAGCCTCGGTGTCAAGCATAGCAAGATAAACGGTTAGCATCATATCGTCCTCCTTTTTTGTGTTTTTATTATATACTATTGATTTTACAAAGACAATACTTTTTGGATATATTAAATTTTATTAAATTTTTGAAAAAGTGAAACTTTTTCGACATTTTTTGTCTAATAAGAAATATATAATATATGCGAAAGGAGGTGAAAAAATGAAAAAGATCTCTTTTGTCCTTGCGCTTTGCCTTCTTCTGAGCTTTGGAATGAATGTTGTAGCTTCAGCAGAAGAGTACGCAGTAACACCGCGATATAATAATGTGAGCAATATAAATTGCGTATTCGATATAGAAAATGATATTGCGTATATATCTATAAATGTTATTGGATATAGCGGCGTTACTTCTCGTATATCTGCTAAAGCAATCCTTGAGAAAAAAGGATTATTTGGCCTTTGGTGGAGTGACGTAGATGAGTGGACTGCTTCTTCTACTAATGCTACGGAAACTTTCGAATTCACAAAGGACGTTGGCAGCGGTACATATCGTTGCACCTTTGAGGTTACCGTAGAAGGTAGCGGCGGAAGTGCGGATGTACATACCAATGAAATAACTGTGAAAAACTAAGAAAAAACAGCGAAAGCACCTTCTTTTGAGGGTGCTTTTGTTAATATTTTGTGAACAATAGGCGTTATGTGAAACTTTTTTGATCAAAAAAGTCTATTAATATATAGAAATATATTTTGGGGAGGTATATGCCAATGCAGAGTTTAGTTTAACGGTTGTTTTTCAAAAGTAAAAATGGAAAAGGAGAAAAAGAAATGAAAGAGAAAATGAGATCGTTTTTCAGATTTATAAGGCGTAACAGCGTCATGACCAAGCTTCTTTCGTTTGCGCTATGCATTGTCATG
>JAFTIN010000002.1 GCA_017456895.1 Clostridia bacterium | reverse complement strand
TAAGAGCATCGGCGAGACCGGTAACTACTACAAGAACGTAGTAATCACCGACGGTACTACCGATCTTCTTATCTACACCATTAACATGGGCGACGGCATCACCGGCTTTGAGGTTGGTGACGTAATCATCGCTAACGGTTACATCAAGAACTACAAGGGTACCATTGAGATGGCTACCAACAACGGCGTATACGTTAACGCTGTTGCAGTAAACCCCGGCACCACCGGCGGCAACACTCCCGGCGGTGACACCGAAGAGACTCCTAAGGATGACACTTCTCTTGACGTTGGCTCCAAGGACGCTCCCTTGACCACTACCGAGGCTGTTAACGCTTGCAAGGACTTCGAGAACAAGGAGTTCTCCGCAGGTCGCTTCTACGTAACCGGCGTTGTAACCAAGATCGGTTCCGTAGGTAGCTACTACTCTCAGGTTTATATTACCGATGGTACTACCGAGCTTCTTGTTTACACCATCAGCCTTGGCGAGGGAATCTCCGGATTCACCAAGGGCGACACCATTGTTGCATACGGCTATATGCAGAATTACAACGACACCCTTGAGCTCACCTCCAAGAAGCATGATGATGGCAGCTACACTTACGTATACGCTATCTCAGTTGTTGATTCTTGTGCTAACGGTCACGATTATGCAGACGCTACCTGTACTGCTCCCAAGACCTGTAAGGTATGTGACGCTACCGAGGGCTCGACCATTGATCATAACTATGTAGATGGTGCATGCTCCGTTTGTGGCGCAAAGGCTCCCGTAGCAGGCCAGACAACTGTTAACGTTGTTATTGCAGATTATGCAGATGCGAAAGGCTGGGCAAATTCTGTGCTCTATGATACCGTTGTAATTGATAACGTTGTATCTGTAAAGGCTACAGGTACTCCTTACACCAACTCTAACGGACAGACCTATGATTTGAACACCGGTAAGTATTATACCAGTGGCGAAAACTGGAGAATTTATCAAAATGAGAATCCTCAGGTTACCATTACCGCAGAGGGCAAGACCATCGTTTCTGTAAAGATTACCTACGCGGTTAAGAATACCGGTTGTCTCACCCTTGACGGCGAGACCATTACTTCCGGCACTGTTGTAGATGTAAATGCATCTTCCATCACCTTCAGTGTTGGCAACACCGGAGAAGCAACAAACGGTCAGGCTCAGATCACTGCTATTGAGGTTATTTATCAGTAATCTAAATAGTATAGACCGATCTATATTATGAAAAATGCCGCACCCTTCGGGGTGCGGTTTTTTCTTTTATCATAAGATAAAATACAGACAAATATATCCTTTATCCCTTGAACTGAGGCCTTATATATGCTATAATGAAAAAGTAATATTTTTATGAGAGGGATTCAAGGTGAAAAACGCAATCAGATCATTACTGACGCTCATTCTCGTTCTGTCGCTGGTGTTCAGCGCGACGTCGTGTGAGCTTGTTAACGGCTTAGGAGATGACGTAAAGGGCTTTGTCGGCTCTATTGTAGATAAAATAACCGGATCTACCGATAATAACAACGACGGTGACGCAACAGGCGAGCCCGAGGACACAGAGAACGGAGACGAGGGTGGGGAAGAGACTCCCGATCCGGAACCTGATCCTGAGCCTGAGCCCGAACCGGAGCCCGAGCCCTTCGAGGGCGGTATACTCTATCTTCCTAACGAGGAGGATCCGATCACGTCCGACCCGTACGTTAACGTCGATAAGGATGAGTTCTATGCCAACTACACACCCGCTGTAAGCTATATGGACTCCTACTACAGGACAAAGCACAATCTTATGTCCGGATCTATAGCCGAGCAGGACGCGGCGCCTACCGTGTCGACTTATCAGCCCGAAATCGACGGCACGTTGATTGCCAACAACACCTACATATTCTCCGAGGACGGCAACACCTACTACGTTGTCAACTCCTACGGAGAGATAGTGAACAAGATATATAAGGGCGGAGCCTACGTCGCACTCGAGGAGGTCGCGGCGTACGTATTTGCCTTTGGCACGATCCCCGCAAACCACTCCGAGTCCAAAAAGACTAAGCCCACTCAGAGCCCCTGGGGTATATACCTGAGAGTCAATCACACAAACTTCTCCGGTGACACCTCGCGTTATCCTTACGAGCCTGTGCTCCCCAACATTTCGGGCTGCGGAGGTGATCTGTACTACTACGAGATGGATATCGGAACCACAGGTACAGATACGGGTAACGGCTACGCGGTCGCGCCCTATAACAACGGCTCCACGATAACCAGAGGAGCGGCGCGTATCGTACACGCCAGGTTCGACCTTGACCGTGACGGAGTGATCGAGATCGGCGAGAACTACGTATTTTATACCTACAATCACTACAACGACTTCCAGGAGTATCTCAACTATGAGGGCGGCTGGGGAGAGATCTTTGGCAACGAGACGGGCGGCGGCACCCTGTCGTCTAAGTACGACTGTAACCCCACTCCCTACGTGGAGGTCACTCACTCCTCCTTTGTCTATGCTGACGGCACTCCTGCCATGAAGGTTGAGACTGTAGTGATGGTCTTTCTCCCTTGGCGTGAGGAAGTGTAAAGAATGGTAAATGACGTTATTTGTAAATAATAATATTCAAAAATGATTGAAAAAATTGAAAGGAAGAAAAAATGAAGGCGGTTGTAACTGTAATAGGTAAGGACAAGGTTGGTATCATCGCCATGGCGAGCCGAGAGTGCGCTCGCTTTGGAGTAAATATAATTGATATCAGTCAGACGGTTATGAGAGAGTATTTTGCAATGATAATGCTTGTCGAGATAGATAATCTCGCTTGTGATTTTTCATCATTCGCATCTGCGATGAAGACCGCGGGAGAGGAGAGCGGAGTTGATATCCGTGTTATGCACGAGGATATCTTCAACACTATGCACAAGATATGATAAACGTACATGATATACTCGAAACGGTCGAGATGATAAGAGAGAAAAATCTCGATATCAGAACGGTTACTATGGGTATCTCTCTTTTCGATTGTATTAGCGACGATAAGGAGAGACTTAAGACCAAGATATACGATAAGATAACACGCTCGGCAAAGGATCTCGTGTCTGTGTGCGAGGAGCTCGAGCGCATGTACGGTATTCCGATCGTAAACAAGCGCATATCGGTCACACCTCTCTCATATATAGGCGCGTGCCTTTCTCCTGCCGGTTACGTTGAGCTCGCAAGAACTCTTGAGAGGGCGGCGATCGACCTGGGAGTAAACTTTATCGGCGGATTTTCCGCGCACGTGCAGAAGGGCGAGACGATCGGTGCGAAAAATCTTATTGCCGCGATTCCCGAGGCGCTCTCGTGCACGGACAGAATATGCTCGTCCATCAACGTTGCTACGACTAAGGCAGGCATAAATATGGACGCGGTAAAGAAAATGGGCGAGGTCATCAAACAGACCGCTGAGCTTACACGCGACAGAGATTCCATAGGCTGCGCCAAGCTCGTCGTCTTTGCTAACATCCCGGAGGATAACCCCTTTATGGCCGGCGCCGTACACGGCATAGGCGAGCCGGACACCGTGATAAACGTTGGTGTCAGCGGCCCGGGTGTTGTTGCCGCAGCGATAAAAGAGGCAGGGGCGTGTGATTTTTCCGTCCTTGCAGAGACGGTAAAACGGATAGCCTTTAAGATTACGAGAGTAGGTCAGCTTATCGCGGTCGAGGCCTCGCGCAGACTCGGTGCTCCGTACGGTATCGTAGACCTTTCCTTGGCTCCCACGCCCGCGGCGGGTGACTCGGTAGCCGAGATACTTGAGAATATGGGACTCGAGATGGCGGGAGCGCACGGCACGACTGCCGCGCTCGCTTTGCTCAACGACGCAGTGAAAAAGGGCGGAGTAATGGCTTCCAATCACGTCGGCGGACTCTCAGGCGCATTTATCCCCGTGTCCGAGGACAGAGGTATGATCGCCGCGGCGAGTGACGGTGTACTCACTCTTGATAAGCTCGAGGCGATGACCGCAGTTTGCTCGGTCGGACTTGATATGATCGCCATCCCCGGTGATACTCCCGCATCTACCATATCCGGTATTATTGCCGATGAGATATCTATAGGCGTTGTTAATAACAAAACTACTGCCGTGAGAGTTATTCCCGTGGTAGGAAAGGGAGTCGGAGAGAGCGCTGAATTTGGCGGTCTGCTCGGCTATGCTCCGATAATGCCGGTCAAGGAAAAATCCTGCGAGGCGTTTATCGGACGCGGAGGAAGGATTCCCGCTCCTATACACTCGCTTAAAAACTAAACCATTCGGACTTTGTCCGAAAAAGGAGAGAGCGGAATGCGAAGAATAAGCGTATTAATTTTAGTCTTTCTGATTATATTCCTTCTGTCCTCTTGCGACGTTTTCCGTGAGCTGATAGGGGATAACGTGAATAGCAAAGAGGATAACGGGGATAGCGAAAATAACGGCGAGAGCTCGGATAATAACGAGAATAATGAAGAAGATGATCTGCCCGAGCACACGCACGTTTTCAGTGGAGCAACCTGCACCGAGCCCGGAGCTTGCGAGTGCGGAGAAAATGACGGTCTGCCTCTTGGACACGATATGGGGGACGCTACCTGCACCGAGGCTTCCGCTTGTGTAAGATGTGGCTATACCGAGGGAGAAAGGCTCGGTCACCTTCTCGAGTGCGAGGAGAAGGACGGAGCTCTCACTTATTTTTGCTCGTCCTGCGAGGCGGCCTTCTGCCCCGATACTTATTTTTATCTCGACGGCTCTGACTACGACGGTATGACAGGCGTTCTGAACGAAGGCTTTGCTACCGCGGAGGGAACGGAGCTCCCCGTTATTAAAAACGGAGAGTATGTGCTCGTAAATAATTCGGGCGAGAAATCTCAGTTGCAGCTTTGGGTACCGTCAAACGGAGCCTTGATCAAAGGCTTCTCATCTGAAAATCGCGCAGTCGGCTTCTTCTCAATGAGAATAAGCGCTTTTGTTGACGGCGGCTTTTGCGTAAAGCTCGTTGATAACAGCTCCACGGGTAAAAGATGGTCCCCGGAGTTTGCGATAGATGAGGATTTGCTCCTGTTTACCACCGAGCGCGACAGGACTCAGCTCACCACCTACATCTCCGGATGGGGCGGGGTTGTCCTGCATACCGTCACCTCGGATATGGCAGAGGGCTTCACCGAATTTGTTGACGTCAAAGTCGGACTGGTCCTTGATCCGGGAGCTGATATTATTATAGCCCATTATTATGTTAACTCAAAATACGTAACCACCGCGACCAAGCCGCTCACCATTATTACCGACTCGGTTAATTCGGTATATCTCAACGGTGACTTTACCGCGGAGGGTACGGGAATTATTATTGACGATATTGCCTTCGGCTTCTCAAAGCAGAGCGAGTGGGTCTTTGACGGATGCGAGCACGATCTCACCGAGCCCACCTGCACCGAGCCGGCGATCTGTACGATTTGCGGAATAACCGAGAGCGAGCCTCTCGGACACACGGGCGGTGATGGAACCTGCAATACCCCTGCGGTTTGCGAGCGCTGCGGCAAGGAATACACGAGGTATAACCATGAGTTTGCCGCGCCTACCTGCGCCGAGCCGGCAACCTGTATAAACTGCGGATACGAGGAGGGAGGTCTGCTCTCTCACACGCTCTTGGCAGATTACTCGGGATCCTCTGTCAGGTATTACTGCCCGGGGTGTGATAAGAGCATTTCGGTAGGCGGATATTTGAGTGACGGCGCAGACCACACGGGTATGTCCGGAGTTCTGAATAGTGGAAAATACACCACCGCGCCTGATACTCATTTACCCGTTATTAGGGATGGCCATTACGAGCTCTTTAACACTATCGGGGAGAACAGTCAGCTCCAGCTCTGGCTCCCAAACAACACTCACGCAGAGGACTCGTTGATAGGCAATTTTACTTCGAAGTCCTACCCCGTGGGATTTATTTCGTTCAAAATCAATGCAAAAATGCTTATTGGCTTCTCTATGAAGTTCGTAGACACGCGCGCGGAGGGGGCAAGGTGGTCTGCCGATTGGTGCATTACCGACAACTTCTTCACCATACAGGCGCCAAAGACCTTGGATGGCGAGACGGTGGTGACGATTAGCGGCTGGAATACCGAGCTGGCGACGGTAACCGCTGACTCAGACGGCTTTACCGGTTGGCTGGATTTCATTATAGGAATAGTTCTTGATCCCGCGTCGGATCAGATAACGCTTCACTACTACCTTAACGGTGAATATATAGCGACACGCTCAAAGAAGCTTACCACGTCGACAGACGCTATAAACAGCATATACGTTACGGGCAGCACTGCGGCTCTCGGAGCCGGTGTAATGCTTGACGATATCGCCTTTGGATGCATTGAGAGAACAGGTTGGGCGTTTGATAACTGCGACCACACCTGGGTGAATGCCACATGTACTGCCGCCAAGACCTGTAATAAGTGCGGCAAGACGGTAGGATCTCCCCTTGGACACAGAGGAGGCGTCGCTACCTGCACCGAGCTCGCAATCTGCACAGTGTGTAAAAAGGCTTACGGCGAGCTTGCCGACCACGTGATGGTTGGAGGCGTGTGCAGTGAATGCGGATATACCGAGGAGTAAACCCGGTAGGCAAGAGAGAATAATACGAACCAGCTCTAAAGCGTGAATTTTCAGCGCTTTCGGCACTTATCTCTCTTGCAAAGGTAAATAAAAAGAGAGAACGGCAGTTCAATTTGCTGTTCTCTCTTTTTATTCGTTCTTATTTTAAAAGCTCCATATTAGTTCTGTAGGATAGCAGGGGAGTGATGGATATATATCCCTTGTGTATCGCTACCGTGTCGCGTTTTATATCGTCGGGACAGACGTCGTCGATTTTTGAGCCTACCTGCAGATACATATCTCCGTCGAGCTTTTTGAAGGTGTCGGAGAAGTACTGCGAGCCTTGATAGGTCAGGTGCATACCCACGACCTCGTCGGGAATATTTACGTTGAAAATGAGGTTTTTCTCAAAGAGGCCCCTATCCGTGATAAATTTATACACGTCGGAGAAATATGCAGATGCCTTTTGCTGACTGTCGGGGAAGGTGGAGAAGGCTATACCGCGCGCACCGAGTCGCGCAGCCTCGAAGATAGCGGCCACCGTGCCGGAGTATACGAGATCAACGCCTACGTTTACACCGCGGTTGATACCGGAGAGGACGAGATCATACTCTCTCTCAAGCCCAACTATTCCAAAGCGAACGCAGTCTGCCGGGGTGGAGTCCATCTGCCAGGCCTCGACGCCGTCCATAAGATCGACCTTCTTGATCTCGATAGGCTTGACGAATTCTATCGCGTGGCTCATACCGCTTTGCTCGACCTTGGGAGCGACTACTGTGACCTCGCCGAGTCCCTTTGCCCACTCGGTAAGCATACGTATTCCGGGAGCAAATATGCCGTCGTCGTTGGTTATCAGTATCCTCATAGCCAACCCTCATTGTTTGCCTTGTATTCGCCGAGGAGGGCATCCGCCTTCTCTATCATTTCCTTCATCTCCGCCTTGGAGTAGAGGGTAGAGCCCGCCGCACAGGCGTGACCGCCGCCGCGATACTGCTCCGCAAGGTCGCTGATCTTAACGAATCTTGAGCGGAGTCTTACGCGGATCTCCTTCTCGCCCTCGATAAATGCGATCCAAATAAGCGATCCCTTGATGGAGTCCATAAAGGATACGCTCGCGCTGGCCTGCTCCTTGGTGATGCCGAGCTTCTTCTGCATTTTCTTGGTTACAAAGAGATATGCAACGCCGTTTTCGGTGATCTTCATCTTCTTGTGGGCGTAGGACTCAAACTTAAACTCTTCAAAGTCCTTGAGATAGAGGTTCGCAAAAAGGACGTCGGTGTCTATATTGTTCTTAAGCATTACACCCGCGAGGCGCATAGTCTCGCTCGAGACGTCTCTGAAACGGAATCTGCCCGAGTCGGTCACCATACCCGCGTAGATATAGGTTGCGGCCTCGGTGTCTATCTTTAACTCGTCGGAGAAGGTGTCATAGAAGCATGCGATCATCTCGCAGGTAGAGGATCTCTCCTCCTCGACCCACTCGTAGTTGCCGTAGCTCTCGATCGGGATATGGTGGTCGATCTTCACGATCTCGCGGCAGAGGGAATACTTCTGATTAGAGATCCTCTTTGCCGTTGCGGTGTCACATACTATTCCGAGCGCGTCGGAGTATTCCTCGTCCGAGATGGGACCGTCCTCCTTGCCGAGGAAGGCGAGATAGTCTGCGTAGTCGTCGTTGACGAGCAGCACGGTCTTCTCGGGATAGGTGAGCTTGAGTATTCTCTGTAATCCTTTGGTTGAGCCCACCGCATCGCCATCCGGTCTGAAGTGACGGAATATGATAATCTTGTTGTATTCCTTGATTTTGTTAAGTATAGTTGTCATATTTTCCTTCATTTTGCATTTTCCTTTATGATATTATCGAGGTCGTCAAGCATAGCCATCGCCTCTTCGCGATTCTTGAGCGTTGCTCCGGAGGCCTTCTGGTGTCCGCCGCCTCCGTACTTGACTGCTATGGGATTAATGTTATATTTGCTCGAGCGGAGCTCTGCGAGCACACCGTCATCGGTCTCTGTAAAGTTGACCCATATATCAACTCCGCGAAGGTCGCCCATTGTACCGACCATGCCGCGTGATATGGTAAAGGTGCTGACACCGTAGCTCTTCATCTCGTCGAGAGTGGTGTAGATGTAGCCTACGTTCTCGGTGGTAAAGCGTATCTTGAGAATAAACTCTGCGCGCAGCTTGACGTGCTCGAAATCGTCGGCGTAGAGTCCTGAGTATATCTCGTTGGTATCAAACTTTTCCTCAAGAAGTCTTGAGGCTAAACGGAAGGTCTTGGACGTAGTTGAGTCGTAACGGAATCTGCCGGAGTCGGTCACCATACCCGTGTAGAGCGACTTTGCGGCCAGGGAGTTGAGCCTAAGTCCTGTTGCTACTGCGAACTCGGTGATAAGACCGCAACAGCTCTCGAAGGATGTGTCGGTCAGCTCAACGTCGCAGATCTTCTCGCAGAAGATGTGGTGATCCATTCTCGCAGTCGCCTTTGCGCTCCTGTATCTTTCGTCGCTGATAAGGGCTGCCGCAGAGGTGTCAAGAACAATAGCCAGCGCGTTTTCATACACCGAGTCCTCGATCTCGTCCATAACCGCGCCCTCCATAAAGGCGTATCTCGCGGTCATATCACCTACGATATATACGGTCTTTTCGGGGAAGTTCTCTGTGATGATATTTTTAAGACCTATCTGACTTCCGAGAGCGTCTCCGTCGGGGTTTGAGTGCCTGTGAATAACAATAGTATCGTATTCCTTTATTTTTTCAAGAAGCTGTGTAAACATTCTTCCTCCTATAAGTATGGCCTGTCCGTAGCTTGATTATCTGAACTCGGGCGCATATATTTCCATTATAATATTATACTATAAACGTGAGAGCTTTTCAAGTCGTTTTTTGAAGAAAAAGAAAAAATGCTCGGTGTTTAGGGTGGGTAGAGCGGTCAAAATAAAAAGAAGGAAAATTGTTGTTTTTTTAACGAATTTAGTCATTAATAACGCAAAAATATCATTATTGACCTATAATATGTCATTTTAACGAATTGACAATAAAGCGGAATATGTGATATAATGATATGTGACGGAAAATATGGAATATATTCCATATATATGCCGAAAAAACCGGCGAGAACATTGGCGCTTTCTATTGACAAGCGCGCTTGCTTGGTATATAATAAATTTAGACTCATTCTAAAAACAGCTAATAATTTTAAGGAGATATATAAATGACAGAAATAATTGGCGCATGGCGCGGCTTTGAGGGCGGTACTTGGCAAAAAGAGATCAACGTACGCAGCTTTATAAAGCATAATTACACTCCTTATGACGGCGACGAAGCCTTCCTTGAGGGTGCTACCGAGGACACTCTCGCTCTTTGGGATCAGGTCCTCGAGCTTTCCAAGGAGGAGAGAGCAAAGGGCGGTGTGCTCGATATGGATACTAAGGTAATATCCACTATCACCAGCCACGCTGCAGGTTATCTTAATAAGGATAAAGAGAAGATAGTTGGCTTCCAGACCGACAAGCCCTTTAAGAGGGCGCTACACACCTACGGCGGTATCCGCATGGCTGAGAAGGCGTGCAAGGACAACGGCTATGAGCTCGACCCCACGGTCAAGGAGTTCTTCGAGGTACACAGAAAGACTCATAACGCGGGCGTGTTTGACGTTTATACCCCCGAGATGAAGGCGTGCAGATCCAGCCATATCATTACCGGTCTGCCCGATGCTTACGGCAGAGGCAGAATCATCGGCGACTACAGAAGAGTTGCGCTTTACGGCGTAGACCGCCTTATCGAGGACAAGCATCAGCAGAAGATCACTACCAGATCTGCAATGTACGTTGACGTTATCCGTGACCGCGAGGAGCTCTCCGACCAGATCAGGGCTCTTGAGGATCTCAAGAAGATGGCTATGAGCTACGGCTTTGATATTTCAAGGCCTGCAGAGAATACTCAGGAGGCTATCCAGTGGCTCTATTTCGGCTATCTTGCGGCGGTTAAGGAGCAGAACGGCGCGGCGATGTCGCTCGGCAGAACCTCGACCTTCCTCGATATCTACTCCGAGCGTGACCTCAGAGAGGGCAGATTTACCGAGAGTGAGATCCAGGAGTTCGTCGACCACTTTATCATGAAGCTCCGTCTCGTTAAGTTCGCGCGTACCCCCGAGTACAACGCGCTCTTCTCGGGCGATCCTCAGTGGGTTACCGAGTCCATCGGCGGCGTGGCTATAGACGGCCGTCATATGGTAACCAAGATGTCCTACCGTTACCTACACACTCTTACCAACCTCGGCGCGGCTCCCGAGCCCAACCTCACCGTGCTTTGGTCCACCAGACTCCCCGACAACTTCAAGCGCTATTGCGCAAAGACCTCTATAGAGACCTCGTCCGTACAGTATGAGAACGACGATCTTATGCGCTTTACCCACGGTGACGACTACGCCATCGCTTGCTGCGTATCCTCTATGAGAGTAGGTAAGGAGATGCAGTTCTTCGGCGCGAGAGCAAACCTTGCAAAGTGTCTTCTTTACGCCATCAACGGCGGTGTAGACGAGATCAACGGCAAGCAGGTCGGCCCGAGATACCGTCCCATCACCTCCGAGTACCTCGACTATGATGAGGTTATGGAGAGATACGACGATATGATGCAGTGGCTGGCAGGCGTGTACGTAAATACGCTCAACATCATTCACTATATGCACGATAAGTATTGCTACGAGAAGATCCAGATGGCCCTTCACGATCAGCATGTTACCCGCTGGTTCGCGACAGGTATCGCAGGTCTCTCGGTAGTTGCAGACTCTCTCTCGGCCATCAAGTACGCTAAGGTAAAGGTTATCAGAAATGAAAACGGTATTGCCACCGACTATGAGGTCGAGGGCGACTTCCCCAAGTACGGTAACGACGACGACAGAGTAGACTCCATAGCTTACGACATCGTACACAGATTTATGGAGCATATCAGAAAGCACCATACCTACCGCGGCGGTATACACACTACCTCTATCCTTACCATCACCTCCAACGTCGTGTACGGTAAGGCTACCGGCTCCACCCCCGACGGACGTAAGAAGGGCGAGGCCTTTGCCCCCGGTGCAAACCCGATGCACGGTCGTGACAACCACGGCGCGGTAGCATCGCTATCCTCGGTTGCCAAGCTCCCGTTCAAGGACGCGCAGGACGGTATATCCAACACCTTCTCCATCATTCCCGGAGCTCTCGGTAAGGACGACCGCATCTTTGTCGGCGACCTTGCGGTAGACCTTGACTGCACTACCGGCGCTTGCGCAGAAATTCCCAACCTCCTTGAGGGCCTTGATATTTCCGAGGAATAAATCAAGAGGTTATTATAGACAAACCCACACCCGTGTTAAGTAAAAACGGGTAAAATAACAAAAAACGAAAGGAAAAGCTATGTCAGCAACACAGAACCAGATAGACAATCTCGTAGCTCTTCTTGACGGCTACGTAGAGAAGGGAGGCCACCATCTCAACGTCAACGTGTTCACACGTGAGACTCTCTTGGATGCGCAGGCCCACCCCGAGAAATATCCTCAGCTCACCATCCGTGTTTCCGGATATGCGGTAAACTTTATCAAGCTTACCAAGGAGCAGCAGGACGAGGTCATCTCCAGAACCTTCCACGATAAGATATAAGATATGAAGGGCTACGTTCATTCGACCGAGACCTTCGGCAGCGTTGACGGCCCCGGCATACGCTACGTCGTATTTATGCAGGGCTGTCCCATGCGCTGTCTTTACTGCCACAATCCCGACAGCTGGGCCATAGGCCGCGGCAGGGAAGTCACGGCAGAGGAGCTCCTACTCGAATACGAGAAGAATAAGATGTTTTACCGCGGAGGCGGAATAACCGTCACCGGCGGCGAGCCGCTCCTTCAGGTGGACTTTCTTATTGAGCTCTTTTCACTCGCCAAGGCCAGGGGGATACATACCTGCCTTGACACCTCGGGCATTACCTATTCGCCCGAGGCTAAGGACTACGTCTCAAAGCTCGACGAGCTTATGGGGTATACCGACCTCGTTATGCTGGATATAAAGCATATTGATCCGGATGAGCACCGCTTGCTCACCTCGCGTGACAACGGCGCGGTCCTTGCCTTTGCAAGATATCTGGCCGAGAAGAATATCCCTACCTGGATACGCCACGTTATCGTCAAGGGCTATACCGACGATCCCGAGGCGCTACGGTCTCTCGGCCGCTTTATCGGAGGCCTCCGCAACGTCAGGGCGCTCGACGTCCTTCCTTATCACTCTATGGGCGAGTCCAAGTACCGTGAGCTCGGTATCAGCTACCCGCTCGAGGGTATGCCCTCACTCGACAAGTCAGAGGCAGAGAAGGCGAAAAACTACATCCTCGAAGGCGTAAGAGAGGCGAGAAGAAGTAAATAAAAACAAACAGAGCAAGAATAGAAGGATTTGTTTCCTTTTACTCTTGCTCTTTTTTGTTTTGGAATATTATTTATTCCTTGATCTTTATACCCTCGATTATCTTTACCATCTCGTCCCAGTCAACGCCCGTGGCGGAGAGCGTATAGACCATTATTTCGTCGGTCCAGATTGCATCAAATTGGCCGTGTTTTTCTGTGCGGAATACGGTTAGATCTCCAACTTTGATCGATGACAAATTTGAGTTTTCGTTATCAATTGAATGTGAACCGTTTGAATTTATAACGAAGAAAATGGAGATAAAATTACCCTCTCTTTCCCAGTCATATGTACCTGATAAGGCAGTCACACTCTGATTGGTGGGTGTAAATCCATCAGGGATGTATTCAATTAATACGTTTGATGGTGATACGTATGTATCATCTGTATCACCGGTTGTAAGCTCCACGAATTTTTCGTACACGTCAACAAAGAATCCGCCTATCTTATCCCTCGCGGCATAAACAATTACTCCAAGCATTGAAATAATTAACGTAGCGGCTATAAGAACAGCAATAACCTTTCTTGTCGGAAAGGCGGTTTTTTGCTCACGAATTATTTCCTTTGCCCTGGCGTCACATCTTCTACAAAGGCTGTCCGGAGGAGTTGGGGCAGCTGCTATCAATCTATCTATTGCCTTATTCTCCTCTATCGCAACCATCAGAAGGGCTCTTTTTATTATAGCTAAATCAGCTTTTTTCACACTTTCACCTCTTTATAACCTTTCACGCAGCAATATGGCGCCTCGTCTGATACGTGATTTAACCGTATTATAGTTTTCTCCGAGACTTTTAGCAATTTCAGAGCAACTCATATTGTGGACAAAGCGAAGTGTTAACGTATCTCGGTATTCTTCCGGCATTGATCTTATGCAGCTTGTCAGCTTATCAAAAGACTCCTTAGCCATCAGGAGATCTGCGGGTGAAACGTTATCTGTTATCTGCGAGACCTCTATACTATAATCAATTGAAACAGCCTTATTCAGCTTTTTCGCCTCATTGTATGCCATGTTTTTCACCGTCTTGTATACGTATGCCTTTTCTTTTTCCTCGTCTGTGCCATCGGGCAAGGCATCAATATTCCGTGCCAATGCTGTAAGCGAAGCATCTACTGCATCGTATGCCGCATCCTCATTCTTGAGTATTGAGTATGCCAACTTTAATATAGAATAATGGTATTTAGTATATATTTGCTCAAAGCGAGTTTTTTGTTCCTCAGTGTCGAGCATAGAAAGATAAATCGATAACATCAAGCTGTCCCTCCGTATTTGCATATATTATATACTACACAAGAGGAAAAAGCAATGTATTTACAGTATATTAATTTTTATTAAATTTTCATTTTCTTGCACCTTTTTCGACTTTTTTGTTGTCTATAAAAATATATAGTATATGTGAAAGGAGGTGAAAATATGAAGAGGATTTCTTTTATCCTTGCTCTTTGCATTATTTTTTCCTTTGGCTTTAACGTTATTGCTTCAGCTGAGGAATATAAGGTAACACCAAGATATAATAATGCGAGTATAGTGGAGTGCACTTTCGACATACTAAATGATGTTGCTTATGTAAACGTACGTGTTAGTGGTTACAGCGGCATAACGTCGAAAATAACTGTTAAAGCAACACTGGAAAAGCGTGCGTTGTTTGGACTTTGGTGGACTGACGTTGATGAATGGACTCAATCAACGAACAACGCTAACAAAACCTTTGAATTTACAAAGAGTGTTGGAGGCGGTACATACCGTTGCACATTTGAAGTTACTGTCGAGGGCAGTGGCGGAAGCGCAGACGTGTACACTAAAGAACTAACAGCAAAAAATTAAGCAAAAGGGCAAAATCACCTTCTATTGAGGGTGATTTTGTTAATTTTTTGTAAACTGATCATTTTTTTGCACCCTAATGACACTTTTGATTGTTTTTATATATAAACACTCTTTTGGAGGTGCACGCCAATGCAGAGCTGAATCAAAATGACAAAAAAGAAAAACATTTGTACTTGATCGTAACAATGCGCTATGTCATTGTTATGATATGACTATTAATTGGAGGATCTATGAAAAGAATAAGTAGGAGATTTATTTCTATAATAACAATTTTATCATTTCTCGTATTTCTTACGGGGTGCTCGTATTTTGATAAAAAAGATGAGGATAACGGCGAGGATATAACCGGAGACGTTGGAGTCGACAATGACAAAGATAATATGGAATCTGCTATTGTTGGGGAGTTAGATAAAAATAGCGATTTGGTTGTTACTTTAGTCGCTTACTTGGAGCAATATTTGACGGAATACGAATTAATTGGCAAATCCCTTGCTCAAAAGGTCGATGACGTTAAAAATGGAATACAGCCTTTACACGTTGCTTTCGATCCGGACGATTATTATTTTGTTTGCGGCTATTATAATCCTATGCAAGAGCATTATGAGTTTGGATATTGTTGTGC